>DAIMKN010000056.1:1680-13092 GCA_036721725.1 Actinomycetota bacterium | reverse complement strand
GCGCGGGGGACCCTTCGGGCGTTCGCGTCGTCGAACGCGCGGTCGATGTCGGCGAGCGGGTAGCGCCTGGCCAGCAACCGTTCCCACGGGTAGCGGTCCCGTTCGCGATCCAGGAACCGCAGCGCCTCGGCCAGCGCCCACGGTTCGTAGTACACGACGCCGTGCAGCGAGCGGTTCATCAGCGTGAGGTAGGCCGGGTCGAACTCGAACGACGTGCCCGTATGGATGCAGCCCGATTCCAGGTAGCGGCCACCCGGTGCGAGCATCGACAGACCCTCGCCCACCGCCGAAGCATGGCCCACGAACTCGCACACGACATCGCCGCCCCAGCCACCCGTGGCCTCCTTGACCGCCCGGACCCTGGCCCGCGCATCCTCCGCGACCCGCAGGTCCACCACGGCGTCCGCGCCGAACGAACGGGCCAGTGCGAGGCGTTCGTCGACGCCGTCCACGACCACGACGGTCGCCGCGCCCATCGACTTGGCCACGGCGCACGCGTACACACCGAGCCCGCCCGCGCCCTGGATCACCACCGTCTCGCCCAGTCGCAGCCCGACCGTGGACAGGCCCTGGATGACCTCGGCCAGCGCGCAGTTCGCCCCCGCCACCGAACCGTCGGGCAGCCCTTCCGGCACGCGGAACGCGACGTGTCCGGCGGGCAGCACCAGGTGCGTGCCGTAAGCCCCCACGAAGTGCGGCGGTTCGTCCGCCGAACGCCCCTGCGAGATGAACCGGTGGGACTGCTGGCACGCCCGGGTCAATCCCGCCAGACACGAACGACAGCGCCCGCACGGGAAGAAGTACCGCCACGCCACGCGGTCACCCGTCGCCAGCGGCGCCCCTGCGGAATCCGCGACGACCCCCTCGCCGAGCGCGACCACCTCGCCCACGGCCTCGTGCCCCAGCACCGCCGGCATGGGCTGGCCGAGGCGTTCGAGGTCCAGTTCGCCCCGCCACATGTGCAGATCGCTGCCGCACACGTTCGCCAGCGCGATCCGCACGACCAGCTCGCCGGGACCGGGCGCCGGCACTTCGTAGGAGCGCAGCTCGAACGCCCGCCCCGGTCCCGCGAACGCCGCCACCCGTCCCTCCATCAGGCGTCAGAGCCTACCCGCCCGCTGGAGGCCATCCAGCACCGACCGCCGCGCAGGGTAAGGTGGCGCCCACGTGAAGCACGTCATCCTGGCCCGGCACGGCGAGAGCGCGTTCAGCGTGAACGACATCATGAACGGCGACCCTCTCGTGTCCGGACCGCTCACCGCCACGGGTCGGGAGGAGGCCCGTCGGATGGGCATTGAACTGGCGGACCGCGAGATCGCCCTGTGCATCACCAGTGAGTTCGAACGCACCCAGGAGACGGCCGATCTGGCCCTGGAGGGTCGCGACGTGCCGCGCCTCGTCCTGCCCGACTTCGACGACGTTCGGATGGGGATGTTCGAACAGCACCCGGTGGAGGAGTTCCGAACGTGGCAGACCGACCGGGGTCCGGCGGATGTCATCCCCGGCGGGGGAGAGAGCCGGGTCGAGGTCATCCGGCGATACTGCCGCGCGTTCCGCGAGGTGCTGGCCCGCCAGGAGGACGAGATCCTGGTGATCGCGCACGGCCTTCCCGTCACCGGGGCGCTGCTCGCGGCGAGGGGTCAGGACGTGCCGCCGACGCTGAAGGGTGTGCAGGTCGGCTACGCGCAGCCCGCGACGCTCTCGGCCGGACAGTTGGAACGCGCGGTATCGCGCCTGGAGGCCTGGGCGGATCGGGCCGGCTGACCGAGCCCGCTCAGGTCAGGTCCAGCGCTCCCAGGAACCCTTCGGCGACAACGGGATCACCCTCCACGTCGAGGTCCGGGAGCGTTCGGCGTCCCCACAGCAACAGGTCCAGCTCCGAGGCCGTCCCTCGCACCGTCGCCGCGGGTGAGACCTCGGCCCCCCGGCTCGCCTTCGATCCATCCATCGTGATCTGCACGGTCCACCGGGCGTCATCGTCGGTCGGTTCGAACACGATCGACCGGCCGTCAGCGGTCAGGTTCGAGGCGTCGAACGGCAGGAACACCATGAGCAGTTCGTCGACCCCGTCGGCGGCCAGCTCGGGATCGATGGGCCGGGCGAGGCCGATGGCGTTCTCCGCGTCCCATCGGTGCACGGCCGTCTCCTGGGCCATCCGGCGCTGCCAGAACCCCGCGGTGAGGTCGCCCGACCAGCTCCACGCGGGCTGCGCCGGATCCGCGGCGGCAAGCGTGGCAGCCAATTCGGCGACCCCGGACTCGAACCAGGCTTGCAGCTCGTCCACGGCAGGAGGAACGGCCAGCGTGACCGCGCTGGCGTCGGTCGTCCCCGCTCCGACCCGGGCCGCCACCGTGTGATGGACCCGGCCTGTGTGCGCCACGAGGTCCGCAACCGTCCACTCGGGGCAGGACGGCACGGGGATCTCGAACCGCCCTCGCACCGCGTCCGCGAACGCCGCGCCGCCGTTTCGAACGTGCATCACGTACGTCGCCGTGTCCACAACCGCCGAGTGTGGCAGACGACTCCCTTGCCGGGGGTGCGCCGGGAGTTCTCGGCGGCAGGGTGAAACGACGAACGATCCGGCGAGACGAAACTTCCGAAGAACACTACGCACGGCCCTTTGGCCGGGCAGTTTGCGCGAACGTCAGGGTGGGGTCGGAAGATCACACGCCTGGTGACGAAAGGTGGTCCGCGCTTCTTCGATGGGCAAGAGGGCACGCAAGGTGCAGCGTTCGGCTCCCGCGCAGCGACGGCCGCGGCACGGGATCGACTTCCGCGTCCTCGGGATCGCGGTGTTGGTGCTCGGCGCGGGCGGGCTCGCGGCCTCGAAACTCTCCGGCCTGACCAAGCCGGTGCTGGACACGGCGCATCAGGCCCAGGTGCACTCGCAGGAGAACTACGCCGCTCCGGACTTCGCGGGCATCAGCACGTGGATCAACTCCCCACCGCTCACCGTGGCCTCGCTCCAAGGTCACGTCACCCTGGTCGACTTCTGGACCTACTCCTGCGTGAACTGCATCCGAACGCTCCCCTACCTCCGTTCGTTCTACTCGCAGTACCACCGGCTGGGGTTCGACATCGTGGGTGTGCACACGCCCGAGTTCACCTTCGAGAAGGACCCGTCGAACGTTCGCGCCGCGGTGAAGGAGCATCAGATCCCGTGGCCGGTGGCGATGGACAACGAGATGGCCACGTGGAGCGCCTACAAGAACCAGTACTGGCCGCACGTGTATCTGCTGGACGCCAACGGGCACGTTCGCTACGACTTCATCGGCGAGGGCAACGACATCGCCATCCAGGCCGCGATCCGAACGCTCCTGGCCGCGCCCGGGGTGAGGGTGCCCTCCGCGGCGCCGCTGCCGAGCCAGGATCTTTCGGGCGACATGACGCCGGAGATCTACCTCGGCTACGAACGCGGCGAGTACTCGCAGTCGCTGGCGAACTCCGAGGGCTACACCCACGACAGACCCGTCACCTACGCCGAGCCGTCCCCACAGGCCGTCCAGGCCGCGGGGTCGCGCGGCGTGTTCTGGCTGTCGGGCGGGTGGCGGGCATCCCGCGAACACGTCACGCCGGTCGGCGCGGGGGCTGAGATCATCCTGAACTTCTCGGCCTCGGACGCCTACATCGTGGCGGGGCCGGCCGCCGACGGATCGCCCGGCGTCCTGGACGCGCAGCTGGACGGCGCGCCGATCCCCCCAGCCGAACAGGGCGGCGGCCTCCACGACGGCCGCCTCTCCTTGCGCTTCCGCGACCTGTACCACCTGGTGCACCTGGCCACCCCGGGCCAGCATGTCCTGACGCTCACGGTGTCCAATCCGAACGTGGCCGTCTACACGTTCACGTTCGGCTAGGTCTTGGCCGTTCTGGGGCTGACGTTCACCTCGTACGTGGTGGCGTTCGGCGCGGGCATCTCGAGCTTCCTGGCGCCGTGCGTCGTCCCCCTGATGCCGGCGTACGTGAGCTACGTGTTCGGCGAGCCGATCCAAGAGCTGGCGGTGGACAGGCGGCGGTTCCAGGAGAAGCTGTTCGCCGGCTCGTTGCTCTACGTGCTGGGCTTCTCGCTGGTGTTCGTGCCGCTGGGGCTGGCCGCGTCCACGCTGGGGCTGGCCCTGAAGCATCACGAGGTTGGGGTGGCCCGCATCGGTGGGCTGGTGGTCATCCTGCTGGGCCTGCAACAGCTCGGGGTGTTCAAGCGGTTGTTCGCGCGGTTCGGCGTCCATATCCGACCGCTGATGCCGCGGATCGGGAAAGCGCCGTCGACGGGCGGGGTCCTGCGCCCGCTGGTCCTCGGGGTGGTGTTCGGGCTGGCGTGGACGCCGTGCGTGGGCCCCATCCTGGGGGCCATCCTGGTCATCGCGGCGCAGTCGTCGAACGCGCTGTCGGGAGGCGCGCTGCTGTTCGTCTACGCGCTGGGGGTTGGCCTTCCGTTCCTGGGGATCTCGCTGCTGCTCATCAACTTCCCCGGCGCTCTGAAACCGCTGGTGAAGCGGGCCGGACTGATCGCCACCATCGCCGGTGTGGCCATGATCGTGCTGGGAGTGCTGCTCGCGTCGAACCTCTATATCAACCTGTCGAGCTTCCTGGCCCGGTTCGCCCCGAAAGCCTGAGCGGTGAGTTCGTCAGGTCGCCTGACGAACCGCTTGCAACAGATCGTCTATCGGCGCGAGGTCCGAGGACAGCCGCCCCCGGTGCGCGTACACGATCCGCCCGTCCACCACGACGAACGATCCGGGCAGCTGCATCGCGTCGCCGACCGTGGCGCTGATGAAGTGACCCTCGGCAGCGGCCTTGATCCCGGCCGCCACGACCTGCGGCGCCATCGCCACCTGGTAGGCGTTCCCCCGAACCAGGCCATAGGCCCGGTACGCCTCGGCCGACGGATCGCACAGCAGCTCGAACGGCAGGTCGTGTTCGGCCAGGAACTCGGTGAGATCGAGGGGCGTGCCCATGCTCACCGCGAGGACGGGCAGCCCGGCCTTCTGGAACTCGTCGTAGCGCTCGCGCAACTGTGCGAGGTGCCGGCGGCAGAACGGTCAACCGAAGTGCCGGAGGAACACCAGCGCGGTCGGCCCTTGCGTCAGCCTCTGGCGCAGACGTACCGCGGAGCCGTCGGCGGCGAACAGTTCGGCGTCCGGCGCCCGGTCGCCCATGTGCGGGCTGGTGGCCGCTTGCTGCATGCGTCCAGTATCGCCGTCCGTGGCGGAATCACGGCTGGGGGCGTTCCCGGACGACCTGGCCGGGAGGCTGTCGAATGGCTCAGTTGGCCAGGGCGACCGCGGCGGCGATGTGGCTGAGATGGGTGAGGCCCTGGGGGAAGTTGCCGAGCATCTCCCCCTTCGCCGGGTCGAACTCCTCGGCGAACAAGCCGAGGTCGTTGCCGGTGGCGACCCCGCGGTCGAACACCTCGCGAGCCTCGGTCACGCGACCCTGCTTGGCCAGACACTCGGCCAGCCAGAAGGTGCAGGGCAGGAACGTTCCCTCCTGTCCCGCCAACCCGTCGCGCCGGCGGTACCGCTTGACGAGGCCGCCCTCCTCCAGGTCGTGGCGTATCGCGTCGGTCGTTCGGATCATGCGTTCGTCGTCGTAGGCCACGAAGCCGTTGAGCGGCAGGAGCAACAGGGCCGCGTCCACCGCCTTCGCCCCGAACGCCCGCACGAACACACCCCGCTTCTTGTCGTAGCCGCGCGTCTCCACGGCCTGGCGGATCTCGTCGCGGGCCTTCTTCCACCTGCGCTCCGGCGCCTTGCGCTGACACTCCCGGGCCAGCTTGATGCCGCGGTCGAGCGCCCCCCACATCGAGACCTTCGAGTGGACGAAGTGCCGGGGCGCACCGCGGATCTCCCACAGCCCGCGGTCGGGATCCCTCCACCGCACAGCCGCGGCGTTCACCAGTTCGACCAGGAACCGCCAGTAGTCATCGTCGGGCGAGTGTCCCCGGTTCTGCCACTCCCAGGCCAGCTCGAGCAGCTCGCCGTAGACGTCCAGCTGGACCTGCTTCGCCGCGGCGTTGCCGATGCGCACCGGGCGGGACCCGCGGTAGCCCTCCAGCCCGTCCAGCTCGATCTCCGTCAGGCGGCGTTCGCCACCGACGCCATACATGATCTGGAGGTCCCCAGCCGTGCCCGCCGCGGAGCGTTCGACGAACCGGCGGAACCCGTCCGCCTCGTCCTGGAACCCCAGCTCGCCCAGCGCCCGCACGGTGAAGGTCGAATCGCGGATCCACGAGAAGCGGTAGTCCCAGTTGCGCGAGCCGCCGACGGCCTCCGGGAGCGAGGTGGTCGGCGCCGCGGCGATGGCCCCGGTCGGGGCGTTCGTCAGGCCCTTCAGCACCACCGCCGAACGGAGCGCGGCGGGCCCGCCCGGTGTGTTGAGCGCCCCCTTGGAGGACCACCGCTTCCACCACCGGATGGTGTAGTCGAGGCGCTCGTCCAGCTCCTCGGAACCAGGCGGGTCCGGCGGGGCCGGATCGAGATCCTGGGGCCGGGCGAACTGCAGCGACAGCCGCACGCGTTCGCTTGCCTGGATGGACGCGTGCGCGGTGAGGCCATGGTGATCGAGGGGGTCGAACTCCCAGTCGCCCGAGATGATCAACCCGTCGTCGCCCCCGATCGCGGTGAAGACGTTCGAGCCGTGCTTGCGCAACCAGGGGGAGACCCCGCCGTAGTCGAACCGCGGCGCGACCGTCAGTTCGAGGTCCATCCGTCCTCGAACGCCCTCCACCACCCGGAGCAGCTGGTGGTAGGGATGCGTCGAGCCACCCCGCCTGATGGTGAAGCAGTCGAGCAACCGGGCCTCGCCGACGGCCGAGCGGAACATCGTCTCCAGGACCAGCGAGCCGTCGAGGTACGAGCGGCTGTCCGCGCTCTCACCGCCCACCGGACCTAGGGAACAATGGCCGCCCTTCTCCCAATCCAGCAGCCGCCCGAAGTAGCTGCCTGAGTCGAACCGTGGGAAGCAGCACCAGTCGATGCAGCCCGTTCGGGAGATGAGCGCGGCCGTATGGCAGTCGCTGATCATCGCGTAGTCGGCGATGGCCGGGTAGCGGTTCGGACCGGCCGTGGACCGTTTCGCGGGTGGCGTCATGGCAGCAAACGGTACCCGTTCGGCCCGCGGAAGGAAACGTGGTCCTTCGCCACACCATGGCCGCCAACTCGGCCGAAGGGAGCGGGCGGTGGAACTGTTCGACGAGGCGCACGACCTGCTCGACGACGCCGTCCGCCTGCGGCGGCTGATCCACCGTCATCCCGAACTCGGGCTGCACCTTCCCCCGGACCCAGGAGGCGGTGCTGGAGTCCCTGGGCGGCCTCGGGCTCCAGGTGCGGGTGGGCGAACGCACCACCTCCGTCACGGCGGTGCTCGACGGCGCCCATCCGGCCCCACGGTCTTGCTGCGGGCGGACATGCACGCGCTTCCCTCGCACGAGAAGACCAGGTTGGCGTTCGCCTCGGAGGTGGATGGGGCGATCCACGCCTGCGGCCCCCGTCATGGGTGCGGAGGACTTCTCCTACCACGCGGCCGTGGCCCTGCGGTTCCTGGACGGGACCGCGCGCGGCGGGGAGTCGGCGGACGGGGTTCGCGATGGCTACCCTGACCAGGCCGAACGGACCCCAGGTCCGGGCGGAGGCAATGAACGGGAAGGGGTGCTTCTGCGTGTACGTGGCGGCCACCCTGCCCACGTGCCGGAACCTCGTGGCGGGAGGTTAGGAAGGCGTCGGCCGGGCCGTCGCGGGGAGCGAGGCGAGCAGGCGGGCTGAGGCTTCGGCCACGTCGTCCACCGCCGCCTGGAACGCGGGGGCGTTCGCCCTGGACGGTTCGCGATAGCCGCTGACCTTTCGAACGAACTGCAGCGCGGCGGCTCGGACCTCTTCCGGCGTGGCAGGCTCGCCCGGGCGCCGCAGGGTCTTGATGCTCCGGCACATGGACCCACCTTACGACGGAGGAGCCGGGACGACGGGTGACCCCGCCTGATTAGAACAGACCGGACATAAAGAACCAGGAAAGATGGGTCACTCCGCCACAACTCAGATGTGCATCCCGCCGTACGATGGAAGCGTTCTCCTTCCATCCGTTCGCGCCGCGCCGAGGTGATCGGCAAGACCCCCGGACCGCGCCCGATCCACCCGCTGGAGTGGCGATGACACGCCCACCCGGGCTTTCCGAACGCCGAACGCCCGCCCGACCCTCGCGCCCGAATGGGCGCTGTTCGACATCGCCCGTCTGCTCGTGTCCCAGCGGGAGCCGGACCGGGTGCTGGAGGCGGTGGCGGTGGCGTTGCGCGATCTCGTCCCGTACGACACGCTGACGATCTTCCGGGCCGACCGGAACCTGCGAGTCCTGCGACCGGCCCTGGTTCGCGATCAGCACACCGCGGAGATCCTGGCGATGGGCGCCATCCCCTACGGCGTGGGCATCACGGGGACCGTGGCCGAGTCCGGCGTGGCCCTGCTGGTCAACGACGCCGACGCCGACCCTCGCGCGCTGCTCGTGCCGGGGACCCCCGACGAACCCGAGTCGCTGGTGTCGGTCCCCATGCTGGCGGGGCAGGACCTCAAGGGCGTCATGACCGTGCACCGGCTGGGGCGCGACCACCATTTCTCCGAGACGGAGTTCGATCTGGCCATGCGGTTCGCGGAGATGGCCGCGCTGTCGATCGACAACGCCGACATCCGCTCCGAGCTCGAACGCCAGGTGGTGACCGATCACCTCACCGGCCTCTACAACCACCGTCACTTCCAGGAACAGCTGGCGGAGGAGACCCGCCGGGCCAACCGGCAACGCACATCGCTCAGTCTGGTCATCTTCGACATCGACGACTTCAAGCGGGTCAACGACACGTTCGGCCATCTCACCGGCGACGCCGTGCTGAAGGACGTGGCCGCGGCGGCCGGGGAGGCCCGCCGGGCCGAGGACGTGCTGTGCCGCATCGGCGGCGAGGAGTTCGCGGTCATCCTGCCCGGGACCGCCCTCGACGAGGCGGCCGGGGTCGCCGAACGCGTCCGCCGGACCATCGCCGCCGGACCGGGACCGGAGGCCGAACGCGTCACGGTGAGCCTCGGAGTGGCGGAGGCGCCCGGGCACGCCTCGAGCGCTCGCGAGCTCGCGGCGTGCGCCGACCACGCGCTGCTCGAGGCGAAGGCGGGCGGCAAGAACCGTGTGCAGGTATTCGGCGGCATCGCCACGGAGGCCGGCCGCACCGGGAACGGGGGTCGACCCGGCGGACCCAGGGCGACCGCGGAACCACGCTGCCCGCCGCCGGGACCCATGCCCGCCTTACGGAACTCGCCGTCCGAGGCCAGGCCCGTTCGTCCGCAGAGCTCCGGGTCCTGCAGAGCCTGACCTTCCGGCTGGTCAACGTCCACGACGTGACGGCTATCGGCCAGGCGGTGGCGGAGGAGCTGCAGCCGCTCATCGACTATCACAACTGCCGGGTCCACATCCTGGAAGGCCGCACCCTCATCCCCGTAGCGTTCCGAGGCGAGCTGTCCGAGTACCAGGGGGAAACGTTCCAGGCGCTGCTCACCGACATCGACGAGGGCGTCACCGGAAAGGCGGCTCGAACGGGGCGAACCGTCTACGTGCCGAACTCGGACCTCGACCCGGAGGCCGTGCAGATCGCCGGCACCTCCGAGGTGGTCGAGTCCATCCTAGCCGTGCCGCTCGTCTACGGCCGGCGGGTGGTGGGAACCATCGTGTTGTCCAAGCTCGGGATCGACCAGTTCGACGAGGAGGACCTGCGGCTCCTCCACGCCATCGCCTCCACGGTGGGGGTGGCGTTCGAGAACGCCCGGCTGCTCGACGCCGAACGCCGCGCGGCGGACCGAGCCCGCGAACTGCTCTCGCTGTCCCGGGCCCTGGCCACGACGGTCGGGACCGACTCGGTCATCGACGAGGCGCTGGCGGCGATCCCCCGGATCCTGCCGAGCTCCGAGGTCGCGATGCTCGTGGAGGACGACCGTGGCGCGCTTCGGGTCATCCGCCACCGGGGTTTCGGCGTCCGGTTCGGTGGCTGGCTGGACGGAGTGGAGCTTCCGCCCGAGACCTCGGCCCCGCTCAAGCTCTCCTCCCGGGAGCCGTTCGTGCTGCCCAAGGACCTGGTGGCGATGCTCCCGCCCGAACACTGGCGGGGAGAGCCCCGGGACGTCATGGTGGCGCCGATCAGGTGGGGCGGGAGCGAACGCGCGGCCATCATCGCCGTGGCACCGTCGGCCGTGGAGACGTTCGGTCCGTCGGACCTCGAGGTGGCGAGCGGCATCGCCGACATCACCTCGCTGGCCCTGGGGACGGCGTCGCGGTTCGACGAGTTGCAGCGGGCCTACGCCCGAACGCGGGACAAGCTGGAGGAGCAAGGCTCCGGCGACTGGGGCCTCACCGAAGGGCGGCGGGCCGAACATCTTTGCGGGTGACCGTCAGGTAGCCGACCAAGCCGACGATCAGGATGGTCAATCCCAAGCTGACGGTCCCAAATCCCAGCCCAAGGCCGCGGTGACTCGACGGCACTGCCACCCAGTCCGCAAACGTGGCGCCGAGGGGCCGGGTCACGATGTAGGCGAACCAGAAGGCGAACACCGCGTTCAGGCCGAACCGCCAGTAGCTCACGACCGGGACGGCGATCAAGGCAGCGAACAACACACCTGAGGAGAAGTAACCCAAGCGCAAGGTGATCGCGGTCAGGTCGCCCGCGGCAGTGCCGAGCGCGAACGTGGCCATCACCGCTGCCCAGTAGAACGCCTCGCGTCGACGGGTGTAGATGCTGTGGATCGACAAGGTCTTCTCGCTCGCGTGCCAAGCCACGAAGATCACGGCCAGCACGACCGCAAAGAACGTGGTTGACGCGACGTATGGGACCTTCAACTCAAAATGCAGACCATCAGCGGCCATGGTGCCGAACACGCTGACCATGGCGACGGCCAACCAATAGGTCCACGCCACGTATCGGCGCGCAGAGAACTGCAGCACCAGCGAGGCTGCCAGAGCGATGCCGGCGATCAGAACGATGATCGCGAGACGTACCACGTTCGGCGTACCGGCCCGGTGGAGGAAGTAGTCCGAGGTCACCTCGCCCATCCCGGTGGTCAACACCTTGATGATCCAGAAGTAGACCGTCACCTCCGGAACCTTGCTGACAGCCCTGCGCTCGAGCTTCATGGCGCCACATTCTGCTCGAAGAGCAGCGATCGGGCAGCTCGGTTTGATGGAGGTTCTGCGTTGTCTCGCCTCCCTAGTGTCGACGCGTGAAGCGTTCTATTCGAGCGCTTCCACCGGGTGGCACGGAGCCGGCACCTACTATTTCCGGGCTCGTCTGCGCAACGACGCGACCGGAGCGCATTCGGGTTGGTCGCCACCGGTCAGTATCACGGTCTCCTAGCTACCGACGCGGGCGTGGCCCGAACTGGACTAGAGTTGACGGCG
>DAIMKN010000056.1:0-1670 GCA_036721725.1 Actinomycetota bacterium | reverse complement strand
ACACCTTGATGATCCAGAAGTAGACCGTCACCTCCGGAACCTTGCTGACGGTCCTGCGCTCGGGGTTCATCGGGCGCCATTCTCCCCATGGAAAAGGCTCTGTGGCAGCCGAGTTTGATGGAGGTTCTGCGTTCTCTCGGGTGCGGTTGGAGTTCGGCCCGGGTACCGGTTTCAACGGCCGTCCCCCGCCTGCCCGTTCTTTCCCCGGCTCACTGGAAGAACGCGACCACCGCCAGCACGCCGAACAGCACGATCAGCGCCCACCCCTCGAACGCGTATGCCTCGCCGTCGCCGGTGATCTGCCACAGCGCCAACGCCGTCAGCGCCAGGGCCCCGATGTAGACGGGCGCCACCACGAACGTCAGGCGGGTGTGCAGCAGCAGTGACAGCAGGATCAGGGCGGGGAACAGGAACGCCGCGATCTGGCCCACCGAGTTCTTGACCACCGAGATGGCCAGGTCGTGGCGGCCCTTCGCCGCGAGCGCCACGCCCGCCACGTTCTCCACCGCGTTGCCCGCGATGGCCACGATGACGAGGCCGGCGAACGGCTTGGACAGGTGCAGCGTCTTCACCGCGGGATCCAGCGCCGCGATGAACCAGTCGGACACCAGCGCCGCGCCCACCCCGGCCGCCGCCAGCATGGTGATGGCGGTCGGCAGCGGGATGCCCGTGGGTTCGACCCCTTCGTTCGACGCCACCGTGTCGTCGCGCAGGTAGCGGACGAGCCACACAACGTAGACGGCGATGAGGCCGACGGAGGCGATCGCCGAGATGGCCACCCGGTGGCGGGCAGCGGGATCGTGGCTGCTCACCGCGATGCCGAGCACGGCGATGATGAACAGCGACAGGATGAGCAGCGTCGAGGTGTCCTGGGGCAGCCGCTTGTGGAACCTCATGACGCCGTCCTTCGACGCCCGGGTCCCGGCCACGATGACCAGTCCCAGCACCAGCAGCGCGTTCGAGAACAACGATCCCAGCAGCGAGGTCTGGGCCACCGCCACCTCGCCGGCCTGCAGGGCGAAGAAGACGACGAACAGCTCGGGGAGGTTCCCCAACGTGGACTGCAGGACGCCCGTGACGGCCGGTCCGAACCGTTCGCCCACCGCCTCGGTCGACTTCGACACCAGCCACGCCAGCCCCGCTAGAGCCAGGGCCGACACCACGAACGTCGCCACGGGCGGCGCGCCCGCCGTGGACAGCACGCCCGCCAGCACCGTCGTCGCCACGATGGCCATGACCACGAACGCCTGGCGCCGCGTCATCCCGAACATTGCCAGCAGGCTACCGGACCGGTCCGGCCGCGGCGCCTCCGGTTCCTGGTCCGTTCGCGTGTCGCGCCCCCGCGGTCTCCCCGTCCTCCGCTCCTGCGCTGGCTGTCGCTGCCGCCGCGGCTCCCTCCCTTCGCTCCTGGCGTACCTTCGTCGGCGCCCGTTCCCGTGGCGTCGGTCAGGGTTCGGCGGCCGTTTGCGTCGGCTTGCGTAAGCGGGGGCCGCGATCGGGACGAAATTGGAACGACCAACGTCATGGTTTACTGCGGTCGGACAGACGAGCGGTCTGACACAGGGCGCGAACCGTTCAGGCGGTGTGCAACTCCCTTTCCTCAGTACGCGGGCCAGCTGGGACTCTCCGCCCACCCTGGCCGTTCAACGCCCGCGACTGGCGGCGTGGAG
>DAIMKN010000055.1:0-13153 GCA_036721725.1 Actinomycetota bacterium | reverse complement strand
TCGAACGTTCCGCCAGTTGGCTCGTTCGCCGCTGTGGAAGCAGTTGCAGCGCCGCTTGTCCTCCGTTCGGTTCCCCGGCGGCGAGAGCCTGCCGGAGGTCCAGCAGCGCGTGGTCGCGGCGGTCGAGGAGATCGCGGCGCGACATCCCAAGTCGGCGGTGGGCGTGATCACCCACGCCGATCCCATCCTGCTGGCGTTGGCGCACTACGGCGGCGTGCACCTGGATCTGTTCGAACGGTTCGTCATCTCGCCGGGGTCCGTCACCGTTATGGCGCTTGCCGGGGGCGTCCCCCGCATCCTTCGAGTGAACGACAGCGGGCCGTTCGACGAGCTGCTCCCTCGCACCGGGACGGCGGCAACGGCCACACCGAAGCGACCTCGGGCCCTACCATAGAACAGTGCTGATCGAGCTCGATCCCGTGGACCGCATCACCGCCGACGCGGTGGGTGAGCCGGGCCATCGCGTGTTCTTCCTGCAGGGGCGCAAGGGTTCCCAGCTCGTGACCGTCCTCATGGAGAAACAGCAGGTCGAACTTCTCTCCGTCTCCCTGATCGAGCTCCTGTCGCAGCTGGGCAAGGAGACGGGCGAGGGTCCGCCGGAAGCGGCGATGGGGCTGGAGGAGCCCGTCGTCCCGGAGTGGCGGGCCGGGCGCCTGTCGATCGGCTACGAGGAGGACCGCGACCTCCTGCTGCTGGAGATCCAGGAACTGGTGATCGAAGAGGCTCCGGAAGACGAGGGCGACGAGGAGGACGAGGAGGCGGAGCCGACCCTGACCATGGCGGAGTTCGGGGTGATCATTCCCGGTTTGACCTCCCCGGAGATCGAGGAGGAGGAAGAACAGCCGGGCCCGGAGGAGGTCGAGGCGCTCGAACGGGCCCTGGCCGGGCTGGAGGTCGAGCCGCCGGAGGGAGAGCGCGTTCGGTTCTGGTGCACCCGCGAACAGATGGCGGCGCTCGCCCGCCACGGAGCCGAGGTGTGTTCGTCTGGGCGTCCTCGCTGCCAGCTCTGCGGCAACCCCATCGATCCCGAGGGCCATCAGTGCCCCGCGATGAACGGGCACCGGAAGCTGGGCGAGTAGTGTCGCCCGCCGCCGAGACCTCAGGTGGCGAGGTCCTCTCACCGTCCGCTCCCCCGCCGCCCGACGCCGCTTCGACCATGGCGCTGCTGGCCGGCGGCGACATGAGACTGCTCGGCCTGATGCCGAACGCGTCGAACTACACCTTCCTGGCCGAGGTGGCGGGCGACGGCCACGCCATGTTCGTGGTGTACAAGCCGGTGGCCGGCGAGATCCCGCTGTGGGACTTCCCCGACGGGACCCTGGCGGGGCGGGAGGTGGCCGCGTTCCTGCTGGCGTCGTCGTTGGGATGGCCGAACGTCCCCCCGACCATCCTGCGGGACGGGCCGCACGGCGTGGGCTCGGCCCAGGTGTTCGTCGACGCCGACTTCGCCCAGCACTACTTCACCTTGCGCGAGACGCGGCTGGAGGAGTTCCGAACCGTGGCGGCGTTCGACGTCATCGCGAACAACGCCGATCGGAAGGGTGGGGCGTGCCTGGTCGGCGCGGACGACCGTTCGATCTGGTCGATCGACCATGGCGTGTGCTTCAACGTCGTGCCCAAGCTCCGAACGGTGATCTGGGAGTTCGCCGGTGACCGCGTCCCCGCGACCTTGCTCGCGGACGCCAGGAGGGTGGTGGGCGAGCTTCGGTCGGGGCCGCTGCGCGAGGCCCTGCTGCCGCTCCTCACTGCCGACGAGGTGGACGTGACGGCGAAGCGGGCCGAACGCCTCGCCTCCCAGGGCTGCTACCCGAAGCCCGGGTCCGAACGTTCGTACCCGTGGCCGCCGGTCTGATCCGCCTGGGCGAGTTTTCACGTTGACCGCGCTTCCGCCGTTCTTTCCCTGATGACAGCGACAACGACGATGGGGCTCCCGCCCTTCCAACGCTTCCTGGACGAGCATCGCCTGGACGTCTACCGGTTCCTGGTGGCCTCGGTCGGGCGGCAGGAGGCGGACGACTGCTTCCAGGAGACGTTCCTGGCGGCGCTCCGGGCGTATCCGCGGCTCCGCGACGCGTCGAACCTGCGGGGGTGGGTGCTGCGCATCGCCACGCGCAAGGCGATCGACTCCGGTCGCGCGGCAGGGCGCCGCGGCCTGCCCATCGGCGACGGCGCGGCGCTTGATGGAATCGGAGCGGGCGGGGCGTCGTTCGGGCCCGAACCGGCGGACGACGAGTTGTGGCGGGCGGTGCGTTCGTTGCCGGCCAGGCAGCGCGTGGCGGTCGTGCACCGGGTGGTGTTCGACCGTTTGTACGCCGACGTGGCGGAAGCGATGGGCAGTTCGGAGGAGACTGCGCGGGCGAACGTGTACCAGGGGCTGAAGCGACTACGGAAGGAGTGGGACGGTGGCGACGACGACTGAGCTGCAGGTGAAGGAACTCGAACTCGCGGCGCGAACGCGACTGCGGCCGCCGAGCGGCGACGGGGCGGAGTCGGCCGCCCGCGCGGTCACCGAGGTCGCGTCGCAGGGCGGCCTCGCGGAGGTGACGTACGGGTTCGCCGACTCCCCAACGGGACGGCTGCTGCTGGCCCTCACACGACGGGGCCTGGTAACGCTGGCGTTCCCCGGTCAGGGGATGGACGAGCCGCTGGACCGACTGTCCCGCGAGGTGTCCCCGCGGATCGTCGAGTCGCAGGCCGCGACGGACGGCGTTCGGCGCGAGTTGGACTCCTATTTCGAGGGTCGCCTGCGTTCGTTCTCCACGCCGGTCGACCTCCGGCTGATCCACGCGACGTTCGGGCGGAAAGTGCTCGAACAGACCTCGCGGATCCCGTTCGGCTCCGTGTCCACATACCGCGAGGTGGCGGCGCGGGCGGGGAGCCCGCGGGGGATGCGCGCGGCGGGAAACGCGCTGGGCGCCAACCCGATCCCCATCGTGGTGCCGTGTCACCGGGTGGTTCGAACGGGCGGCGGCCTCGGCGGCTACACCAGCGGCCTGGACATCAAACGCCTGCTGTTGCGGTTGGAAGGCGTTCTTCCAGCGGAGGAGGAGGACTGACGTTGGACGCGACCGATGCTCGCCGGCGGTTGGCCGAGGCCAGGGTCGGTTACCTGGCCACGGCCGACGCCGGCGGCGTGCCTCACGTCGTGCCGTTCGCGTTCGTGCTGCTCGGCGACACACTGTACTGGGCCGTCGACCACAAGCCCAAACGCTCGCGCGACCTGAAGCGCCTGTCGAACATCGTGGCCAACCCGAACGTGGAGGTCGTCGTCGACGCCTACGACGATGACGACTGGTCTCGCCTGTGGTGGGTTCGAGCCGCCGGCACCGCCTCGATCGTCACGAACGAGGCCGAACGCACCCGCGCGCTGGACGCGCTCGCCGGGAAGTATCCGCAGTACGTCGCGCGGAAACCCGACGGCCCCGTCACCGCCATCCGCCTGACCCGTGTCACAGGCTGGTCCGCAGGCTGACCCCGGACCGCGCCTCGGTTAGAACTCAGCTGCTCGGCGGCTCGGTCGGTGGCAACTGGGCCGTCGCGTCCGGAGCGGGCGGGAGCGGCGGCACGGACGAGGGGGGCGGAGGCACCGGCGGCAGCGATGCAGGGGCGGGGCCGGACATCGCCCGGGATCCCCGAGCCTTCTCCGCCTCCCACACCCGGTTCAGCATCTCCTGGATGTAGAGCACGTGCAGCGATGAGAAGAAGGCCGCCACCAGCGCCAGCACGGGTTCGATGCGACCCCGCGCCTCGGCCTTCTCCTGCATCCGCTGGACGCGCTGCGCGGTCTTGTAGATGGTGACGAACACGGGCACGACCAAGAGGAATCCCGGGATGAGCGCCAGAAGGGCCACGCCGGGTTTGATGGAGTCGTCGTTCAGGTAGCGGCGCGCCTCGTCGTTGATCTTGTACCACCACACGAACCCGTAGATGCCGAGCGTGATGAGCGGCAAGCCCAGCCACACCCCGAAGATGTTCCGCTTCTTGTACTGCTGACCGTCGACGGCGACGATCTCAGCCATCGCCCCCTCCTTCCTGGATCGCGGGTGCCTGCGGGCGCATCCTCGCCGATGGGCGGGACGGACGCAAGCACAGCCGCTATTCAGGAGGCCGCTGTTAGCATCGAACGCCATGGACACATCTCCCCCGGGCGGACCCGTGCCCGAGCGCCCCGACACTCCGCCCGGCGATGCGTCGAA
This sequence comes from Actinomycetota bacterium, assembly GCA_036721725.1. Lineage (GTDB taxonomy): Bacteria > Actinomycetota > UBA4738 > UBA4738 > UBA4738 > DAIMKN01. The sequence goes on along the minus strand of DAIMKN010000055.1, from coordinate 8,957 downwards.
CGTCGAACGCAGCCGCGGCCTGGCCATGGAGACCTGCTACCGCCATCCCAATGAACAGACCGGCGTCCACTGCACCCGCTGCAACCGCCCCATCTGTCCCGAATGCATGACCCAGGCCCCGGTCGGCTACCAGTGTCCGAACTGCGTGGCGGAGGCCGCCGCGGGGCGGCCCCGGATGCGCGTTCGGTTCGCCGTAGGCCGGCCCACTTCGATAGTCACGGTCCTGCTGGCGGCGAACGTCCTGATGTTCGTGATCGAGCTCGCCACCGGCGCCAGCTCGCTCCTGGGAGGGGGCAACAGCCAGCGGCTGTTCGACCTGGGCGCGCTGTTCCCGCAGGCCGTGGCGCAGGGCCACCAGTACTGGCGGCTGCTCACGGTCATGTTCCTCCACGACGGGATCATCCACCTGGCGCTCAACATGTACGGCCTGTACCTGCTGGGCTACCTGATGGAGCAGACGCTGGGCAGCGCCAGGTTCACCGCGCTGTACTTCGTGTCCGGCTTCCTGGCGAGCACCACGACGTTCGTGTTCAGCAACCCGAACACGCTCGCCGTCGGGGCGTCGGGTGCCATCTTCGGCCTGCTCGGGGCGTGGGTGGCCTACAACTACCGACGGCGGGGGTCACCGATCGCCTCGGCGAACCTCCGGATGGCGCTGATGCTCATCGTGCTGAACCTGGTCATCGGGTTCTCCATCGCCGGCATCGACAACTACGCCCACATCGGCGGCCTGGTGGCGGGCGTGGTGGCCGAGTTCTTCATCGAAGGGTTCGGCTCGCGCCAGACCCGGCGTGTGGTCGGGTGGGCGGGCATGGCCGGCATGGTCCTGGTCGGCGTGGTCCTCGTGGTCATGCGAACCACCGTCCTGGGCGGGTAGTGCGGTCAGCTCGAACAGCGAACGGACAGCACCGGCGCGAGGTGTTCGGCCATGATCGACCAGGTCGCGCCGCCGTCCGCGGAGCCGAACACCTCGCCCGATTCCGCCCCGAAGTACAGCCCGAGCGGCGAACGTCCGTCGTGGCAGAACGCCTGGCGGAGCACCGTCAGGTAGGCCTCGTCCTGGGGCAGTCCGACACCCGCCTGCTGCCAGGACTCGCCGCGGTCGCGCGTCTCGAACACCCGCACCTTGCCCTCGGGCGTCACCCGATCCGCGTCCGCCGTGAGCGGGATGACGAACGCCCGGTCGGGGTCGTTCGGATCGACCACCAGCGGGAACCCGAAGTCCGCGGGGAGGCCGTGCGACGGCGAGCCGATGTCGTTCCACGTCTCGCCTGAGTCGTCCGAACGGTACACGCCGCCGTGGAACTGCAGGTACAGCGTGGAGGGCTCGAGCGGCGCGCGGTGCATGTTGTGGACGCACAGGTCCACCGCCTCCCCCCGCGCCTCCTCGGGCAGGTACCGCGGGACGATCCCGGAGACCCCGCGCCGCCACGACTCACCGCCGTCGTCGGAGAGCCATACCCCCGCCGCCGAGATGCCCACCGCGAGCCGCGACGGATCGCCCGGCCACGTGCAGATCGAATGCAGGCACATCCCGCCGAACCCGGGCTGCCACTTCGGGCGCGAGGGTTCGTTCCACAGACCCTCGTTGATCCGCCACGTTCGGCCACCGTCCTCGCTCTTGAACAACGCCGCCGGGGCCACGCCCATCCACAGGACGTCGTCCTCCACGCCGACCCGCACCATCCAGATCCGCTCGGCAGGCTTGTCCGCATCCTCGGGCAGGGCGATGCCCTCCGCCGCCTCCCAGCCTTCCGCCAGCGGGTCGTCCGAGAAGTACAGCTTGGGCCCGTAGTAGTTCGTCACGGCCGCGAAATACCGGCCGCTCCGCCGGTCCCGCATGCCGAACTCCACCGCCTGGCCCGGCATCGCCCGTCCCGCGATCTCCATCGGTCCCTGGCGCGGACCGCGCAGTACGAACAACCCCTTCTTCGTCCCGATCAGCAACTCGGCGGCGTCGTCCAGAGCTGCGGTGTCCACGTGCGTTCGCGGAGCGGTCATGGTGTCCACTGAACCTCCCGAGATGGCCGGCAAGACATGGATGAGATCCCCCGCGTCGACCGCGGTGTCGAGCGGGAGACGTTCCCCGTTGACGAACACGTTGACGTGCTGGCGAACGGCGCCGCGTTCGTCCAGCACCCAACCTTCCAGGCGCGGGTAGCGCGATTGCAGGGTCCGGATGACCTCGCCCACCGTCGCGCCATCGACCTCGACGCGGCCCTGTCCTCCGGCCAGTTCGCGCAGCGGCGAGGGGAGCGTCACGGTCGCCATGGGCAGAGTTTAGCCAAGGTCGCGCCCCCCCGACGAACGCGCTTCGCGGGTGCCGGACTCAATCCACGAAACTTCCGCGCCGATATCCACGGAAACGTCGTTCGACCGGGAGAGAATGCGCGCCATGAACAACCTCCTTCCCCCCAGAAGGGGCCGGAGCGATGACCGTGAGACCGGCCGCGCCGGCCGGAGCTACCAGTACCTCGCGGACGGTCGCCTGACCATCGAAGCGATCGACGGCAACATGGTCCGAGCCACCTGCCACGGCTTCCGCGACAGCTACGAACTCGGCTACGAACCCGGCCTGGGGTGGTGGTGCTCGTGCGGCTCAAGCCGCCGCTGCGCCCACGTCATGGCGCTCGAACTCGTCACCCAGCCCGCCGTCGCCGTCAGCTGATCGCGCCCTGCGACGCGTTCAGGCCTCCCCGGTGTCGGAGGCATGGACCAGGCCGTCCCGGATGGTAAAGATGGCGTCCACGTACTTCGAGGCCTCCTGGTTGTGCGTTGCCACCAGACACGTCGTGCCGTTCATGGCCGCCGTCCGAAGCGCTCCGAACACGCCGTGGGCCCACGCCTCGTCCTGGTGACCGGTCGGTTCGTCGGCCAGCACCAGTTCGGGTGAGACCACCAAGGCGCGAGCCAGAGCCGCGCGCTGCTGCTCACCCAGCGACGCTTCGCTCGGCGAACGGTCCGCGAGGCGTTCGAGCCCGAGCGCTTCGATGAGCGCGTCGGCGGCCGGACGGTCCTGCGGCAGCCGCTTCCCCAGGCGCAGGGGGAGTTCGATGTTCTCCCGAACGGACAGCTCCTCGATCAGCCCGAGGTCCTGCGGCAGGATGGCCAGCTCGGACCACGGCCGCTCCTCCAGCGGCGGACGACCGTCGAACCACCGCAGCTCACCCGAGTCCGGGTGCTCCCATCCCGCCAGCACGTTCAAGAGCGTTGTCTTGCCCGAACCGGACGGGCCGACCAGCGCCACGACCTGACCGCGATGCAGCTCGAACGACGCGCCGCGGAGCGCGTGCACCTCCTCCGGCCCCCGGAGATAGGACTTGTGGAGGCCGGTGACGGTGAGCAGGGTGGTTCGCGCGGCCACCGCGGAGGGCGTTTCCGTGATGTCGGTCATGGCGGCGTGATCCTCACCTCGTCATCGTCCCACCGCAGCACCGCGCGCCTCGCCGGGAACAGCTTGAGCGCCTCGGGCGGCAGCTGGATGCGGCCGGACTGGTCGATCACTGCGAGCGGCTGGATGTCGTGGAGGTCCATGTGCTGCTGGCCCTTCGTGGATTCCGCCTGCAGCGCGCCGTGTCGCAGGTACAGCGTTCGATCGGCCGCCCGCACGGCCGCCGGGTCGTGCGTCGACACCACGAACGCCGTCCCCAGGCGGGCCAGCTCGATGATCGAATCGAGCAGCGCTTGGCCGGAGGCGCTGTCGAGCTCGGCGGTCGGTTCGTCGGCCACCACCATGGCCGGGCGTCCCACCACGACCTGGGCGAACGCCAGCCGCTGCTGCTCGCCGCCGGAGAGCTGATGGGGAAGGTGGTTGCGCCGTTCGGTCAACCCCAGCGCCTCCAGGAGGTCACCGGCGTCGGACTCCGTTCGCTTGCGGCCCATCCGGCGAAGGCGGCCCGCCAGGCGCATGTGATCGGCCACCGTGAGGTAGGAGATGAGGTTGTCGGCGGGACGCTGGAAGACGTAGCCGATCTGCTTGCGGCGGAGGCGGCGGAGCTGCGTCGGCCGCATCCCCCCGATCTCGTGATCGGCGATGCGAACCTGCCCAGCGGTGGGACGATCGACCGCGGCGAGCATCCGCAGCAGTGAGGACTTCCCCGACCCGGACGGCCCGACCACCGCGGTCACCTCGGCCGCAGGGAAGACCGCGTCGATGGACTGGACTGCATGGACCTCGCCGGTGGGCGTCCAATAGATCTTGGTGACGCCCGTGCAGCGCGCCGCCACGTCCGGTTCGGCCTGTGCCGCAACCATTTCCGCGGTCTCAGCCGGCAAGGCGCATCACCTCCGCCACGTTCACCCGGTCGGCTCGCCGCTGCACCCACGACGCCGCGATCAACGCCACCGCCGCCAGCGCCAGGAGCGTCGCCCCGAACAGCACGAACGGCATCCGGAGCAACGGAGTCGGGGGCAGGTTGGGCAGCGGGTCCAGGCGCGCGTAGATGAGGAACGACGCCACCACCGCCAGCACCACCCCCAGCACCAGCGCGGTGAGCAGCATACCCGCCAGCTCCGCCATCACCGAAGCGCGGTGTGCCCCCGGCGTTAGACCCATCCGCTTGGAAAGCGCATAGGCCACCTCCCGGGCGCGCTGGCGAGCCTGCAGGTACAGCAGCAGCCCGACCAGGACGACCAGCCCGGTCAGCACCCCCAGCGCCTGGAGGAACTGGAACGTCCACGACAGCGCCAGGAAGGTCGGGTTCGAACCCGCGTCGATCGCCGTGAACACCAGGTCCGTGGGGATGCCGTGGGCCCGGAGGATCGGGATCACCGAGGACGGCGAACCCTTCGCCCACAGCACCGTCCCCCCGACCAGCCTCGGCGAATGTGTGAGGCGTTCGACGGACGTCCGGTCCACCACCAGCAGCATGGTGTGCGGTCGCATCCCCGGGAACGCGGTGGCCGCGCCGACCGTGGTCACCGGCAGCGTCGTGCCGAACAGCGACACGGTGGCGTGCGCCGGCAGGTGGCCGCCCACGACCAGCACCGGCAGCCGGTCGCCCGATTGGGCTGCGAGGGGCCGCAACAGTTCGGGGAGCGAACTCGACGCGAAGTTCGAGTCCCAGAAGGCGGCTCTGGGGAAAGTGGCGGGGTCCACGGCCTCGATCTCGGCGGGCTGCGGGCCGGGGTTCACGGACTGCCCACCCAGCGAGTTCACGATGGTGACCGGAAGCGGGATCGTGGAGATGTTCGGCGAGGGACCGTCGATCGTGACCGCGACGTCCGCGCCCACGGAGAGCGAAGCCTTCTCGTTCGCCGTGGCCCGGATCGATGTGGACAGGACGCCGGCGTAGGCCAGCATGCCGACCGCCAGCGCGGAGGCGGTCACCAGCCACGCCGCCATCCGCGACGAACCCGCCAGCCGCCGGAGCGCCAGATACAGCGCGGGAGAGGCGCGGCCGCCGGCCGAACGAAGCCTCGGGAGCAGGCGACGCAGCCACCGGACGACCAGCCCCGCCGCGCCCGCCACGAACAGGACGGGGAACAGCAACAGCAGGCGGTCCACGGTGGGTGCGCCGGAGGCCGTTCGGATCGTCTCGGCGCCTCGAGCGTGGATCTCGTAGAACGACGCGGCGGCGAGTGTGAGGACCACCAGCTCCCACGGGAGCTTGGACGCGACCTCCTTGACCCGCTGCCCGCGAGCCTCCCGCCGTGCCCGGGCGGTCACGGCCGCGGTGATGCCCACCAAGACCACGGACACCGCCGCGGTCAGGACCGCCGCGCGCGCAGCCGAACGAACCGACTCGGAGGTGATCTGGTTCGACGGGCCCAGCCACCTGACCAGGGCCACGCCGGCGACGAACCCTCCGACCGCGCCGATGGCCGCCGGCAGGACGGCTTCGACCGTGGCCCGAACGCCCAACCGGACCGGGCTGACGCCGCGAACCTGCAGCAGGTCGAATTCGACGCGGCGCCGCTGCACGCCGTACAGGCCCACCGCCGCCACGACCAGCAGGGCGACCAGGCGGCCGGCCAGCGACAGCGTATCGACCGACCCGGTGATGCCGGTCACGGTCGAAGTCGCCTCGTCCACCCACTGGGGCACCGGCGTCTGGAACGCGCTGCCGGCGAACGCAGCCCCGAGCTGAGCCGTGGGATCGCTCATCAGTCCGCCCACCGTTTGGAGATGCGACTGCAACGCCTCGATGCCCGGCAGGGTCGGTCGTCCCGAGGCGAGTGAGAACTCCCACCGGAACTGCCCCTCGGAGCCGAGATCGTGGCTCACCCTCACCAGCAACTGAGTGTCCATCAGCAGCAGCGTCGGGGGCGGGGTCTCGGCCGGCCCGTACACCGCGGGGCCGAGCGGGGCCCAGTACGCCGCGCGCGGCAGCGACATCAGGTCCCGGTAGATCCCCGCCACTCGAACGGTCGAGGCGATGTTCCCCGAGCGGATCGACACCGTATCGCCGGCATGGATGCCCTTGGAATCCGCGAGCGCATCGACAAGCCAGACCCCGTCCCCCCCACCGGCCGCCCGCGAGACGACCCGGATGTGACGCAGGAAGTCCGTTCGAGCCGTGGGGACGACCGGCTCGCCCTCGCGCGAACCGAGCGGGCCGACCTCGATCTGCCCGTCCAAGATCGTCTCGACGGGTGGCCGCAGCGAGGGATGTCGAACGTTCGTCAACAGGATGCGTTCGCGGTAGGCCATGAGGTCGGGTTCGACGTCGCTGTAGTCCGAGATGCTGAGCGCCGGGACTGCGGGGGCCGAGGCGATGCTCTGCTGCACCGCCGCCGTGCCGGCCGACGACAGGAACAGCGGCCCCGAGGCCGTGGCGACCGCGAGGATGATGCTCGCGCCGAACACGGCCACCAGGACGGCCGGGAACCGCACCAGCCGGAACGGCACGGTGGCCCAGGCCGGTACGACCCGTCGCTTACGTCGTCCAGGCAACCGGGAACCCTCCCGAGGTCACTCGGGCCAGCCACACGCCCGAAAGGTCGGCGATGATCACGGTGTCCCGGAACGTGGGGATGGCGATGGCCCTGCCGTCCGGCGACCACACGGGCTGCCCGAACCCCCGCGGATCGGTCGCCAGCACTCTGGTCGCGGCCGTTGCCGCGTCGAACACCCGGAGGGCCGCGCCGCCGGCGGTCAGCGACTGGACGTAGGCCAGGAGGTCGCCGTTCGGCTGCCACCGCACGTTCTCCGGGGGATCCGAGGTCATCTGGCCCAGGTCGATCACTCGAACCTGGCCGGAAGGACGGCGGATGACGATCGCTTGGGCGTTCGACTGGAAGATCCGCATGGCGATCCCGCCCGGGCCCCACGTCAAGTCGCCCCCGGAGACGGGGTGGCGAATCCCCAGGGCGCGCAACTCGGGCAAGGAGGAGATCGACCAGAGGCGGTGCGGTTGCCCCGACCCGTCGACGGCCGACTGCCAGATCTCCAAGCCGTCCGGGCCCGAACGGACGAAGGCCACCGTCTTGTGGTCGGGAGACAGGGCGGCGGAACACCCCGCCCCGATGGGCCGCCACGCCGTCGGCGCCTTGAGGTCGAGCACCAGCACTCGCCCGCCGTGAGCGAAACACGTCGAGGTGAGGACGACGCCCGCCACCCGCGAGGCTTCGCCGGCGTTCCGCAGCGGCGGACCGACCGGGCCGGGCTTGCCCGTTCGAGGGAACCGGTACAGGCGCGAGAGCGCTCCGTTCAGCTGGTAGAAAACGTAGACGGTCCCGTCCCTGTCGGTGAAGGCGGTCGAGGCGAACGCGTCCCCGACGATGCCGGAGGGGGGGAACGGGACGCGACGTTGGCTCGGAAGCTCCAGGCGCGTCAGGTCAGGCAGCGGGTACTGCAGCGTGATCATGGATCCGCGGACCTCGGGCGAGACGCGTCGCCGAGACCCCTGTCGAGCGCCCGTCGAACCACCGCAGGCAGCGCCGAACAGTCCTATCGCCACCGCAAGCGCCATCATCCGTCGCGTCAAGCTCCACCCGCTCCTCGGCATCGAACCGTTCTACGAAGCGCCGTCTCGCCGCAGATTACGAGACCCACGGAGCTACGCCGTCCAGGCGAGAGGGGAACCCGCGGAGGAGTACCGGCTCAACCATCGCCCGCCGAGGTCGGTGATGATCAGCTCCCCCCGCAGTGAGGACACCGCCACGGCCTTGCCGTCCGGGGACCAAAGCGGCCGTCCGAACCCCTGGGGATCGGTGGCCAGGACGCGGGTGGTCCCCGTGTCGGGGTCGAGCACCCGCAGCACCACTCCCCCCGCCTGGAGCGAACCGACGAACGCCAGGAGGTTGCCGTTCGGCTGCCACCGGACGTTCGACGTGAACTGCGCGGTGGCCTGGCCCAGGTCGATCACCCGAACCTCACCGGTCGGCCGCCGGACGACAAGGGCCTGTGCGTTCGACTGGAACACCTGGATCGCAAGTCCACCGGGACCCCATGCGAGGTTGCCGTTCAGCTCCGGGTGAAGGATGCCGGTGGCTCGTAGCTCGGGGAGGGAAGAGACGGCGAACAAGAGGCTGGGGGGTCGCGAGCCGTCCACCGGCACCTGCCAGATGTCGATGCCGCCGAGCTCGGCCCGGGCGAAGGCCACCATCGTCCCGTCGGGAGACAGCACCGGGGCGCAACCGGCGGCCAGCGGACGCCACTTCGTCGGGTTCGAGATGTCGAGCGCCACCACTTCGCCACCCGCCTGGAGGCACGTCGACGTGATGACCAGGTGCCCCACCCTGAAGGGCTCGCTCGCGTCGGGCAGGCCCGGCCCCACGGGTTCGCTCTTTCCGCCCAGACGCTGGCGGAACAGCCGGGTCGCACCGCCGAACGGGTGGTAGAAGACCAACACCGTCCCGTCCGGTTCGGGGAGCGCCGCGACGATGGCGGCTCCGAAGGAGCCGCCACCGATGGAGCCCGGGGCCGGGAACATCCGCCGTCGCCCGCCGGGAAGCGTCATCCGGAAGAGTTGGGCGAACCGCACCTCCACGGTGAGCAGCGTGCCCCGGACCTC
>DAIMKN010000054.1:0-13429 GCA_036721725.1 Actinomycetota bacterium | reverse complement strand
CCTACGGCGAGCCGGAGTTCCTGGAGGGCATGCGCGACGTGGTGACGCTCGACGGCATGCAGTACCGGCTGAATATGGAGTGCTTCCGGCATCTCCGCGAGATCCAGCCGTTGAACTGGACATCCGGGACGCCCCACCAGCCGCCGGTGTGGGACGAGGGGATGGTCCGGCGGTTCGGCCCAGCCCGCGGCGGTCCGGACGAACCGATCGAGCCGAGGCACCACAACGTGGCGGCCTCGATGCAGCGGCGGCTGGAAGAGGTCGCGCTGGGGATGCTGACCGAGCTGCACCGAACGAGCGGCCTGGACGCGCTCTGTCTGGCGGGGGGGGTCGCGTTGAACTGCGTGGCGAACGGCCGCATCCGCAAGGAGACCGGCTTCACCGAACTGTTCGTCCAGCCGGCCGCCTACGACGGCGGCACGTCGCTGGGAGCGGCGTACTTCGTCTACCACCAGGTGCTGGGGCGGCCTCGTTCGTTCCGGATGGACCACGCCTTCCTGGGGCCGGAGTTCGACGCCGCGGCGTGTCGAACGGCCCTCGCATCCGCGAACCTCGAGTTCGAGGAGCTCACGGATGACGCGGTGATGACGCGGACCGTGAAGGCGCTGTCCGACGGCAAGATCGTCGGATGGTTCCAGGGCCGGTTGGAGTTCGGTCCTCGGGCCCTGGGGAACCGTTCGATCCTGGCCGACCCTCGCCGGGCGGAGATGAAGGACGTCCTGAACGCTCGCATCAAGCATCGCGAGCCCTTCCGGCCGTTCGCCCCGTCGATCCTGGAGGAGGCCACGGGCGACTACTTCGAGGACAGCTACCCCTCGCCGTTCATGCTGCTGGCTTACGACGTGAAGCCGGGGAAGCTCGCCGAGATCCCGGCGCCGACCCACGTCGACGGGACCGGCAGGCTGCAGACGGTCCGCCGGGACCAGAACCCGCGTTACTACGACCTGATCCGAGCGTTCGGGGCCGCGACGGGCGTGCCGGTCCTGGTCAACACCTCCTTCAACGACAACGAGCCGATCTGCTGCACGCCGGAGGAGGCGGTGGCCACGTTCACCCGGACGAAGATGGACATGCTGGTGCTGGGGAACCTGTTCGCCGAGAAGCGCGGCTCCCCGTGAGCCTTGGTTCTCGCTCACCGGTCCGTGGACCCGAGCACAGTGAGCGCGTCTACCCGTACCGGAGCGTCGAACGAACGCTGCTGTCGGCGCTTCCGGAAGGCGCCCGCATCCTCGACCTCGGCTGCTCGCACGGCGACAACCTGGGCCGGCTGGCCGGCGATCAGGGCCGGCGTTCGGTGGTGGGCGTCGACCTCTCGGCCCCGCGGCTGGCCGAGGCCCGGCGGCGCACCCCCGCGGCCTCGGTGGCCGCGGCCCGGGGCGAGCAGTTGCCGTTCGCCGATGGGTCGTTCGATCTGGTGTACGTGTCCCACGTCCTGCATCACGCCGACGACCACGTGGCAGTGCTCCGCGAGCTGCGGCGTGTGCTCCGGCCGGGGGGTGCGCTGCTGGTGATCGAGACGTTCGAGGACAACCCCGCCGTTCGGGTCGTTCGGCGCCTGGGCATCGGTTGGGACCGGGATCCCGTGCCCTCGCGGTTCCGGTTCGCCCAGCTCGCCGCCGACCTCCGGCGGGCCGGGTTCGGCATCGACGGGGGAGAACAGTTCAACGTCCTGTACTGGGTGTGGGATGTCGCCCAGCTCCGCCTCCCGGCAGCGGCGCGGCTGCTCGCCGTTGCCGAACGGGCCGAACGGGCGGCCGTCCGGCGGTGGCGGAGGTTCGGTGCCCACGGGTATCTCCTGGCCTCCAAGCCCGGCGAGACGGTTACGCCCGGGCCGTGACCTCCATGCTTGGCGAGAGCGCCGGCCACATCGCCCGCGCCGCCAGCGCCACGGGTGTCAGCACCGCGTAGAGCGGGGCGGTCGCGGCGTTCGACAGGACCCCGTGTTCGTCGCCCGCCCCGCCCCGCTGTAGCGCTCGCGCCACGCTGCTCACCTCCAGCGTGAGGCTGTCCAGGACATGCGTGGCGACGCGGGCCGAACGGAACCCGGCACGGCCGAGCATCGACCGGATGGAGTCGGGTGAGAAGAACCGAACGTGCGTGGGGTCCTCCAGGTTCCACCAGCGGTCGCGGAACAGCCGCAAGCCGTCCGAGCGCGCGTTCGGCGTCATCAGGTACAGGAGGCCGCCCTCCCGGAGCATCCGCCGGCAGTTGGCGAACACCGCGGCGGGATCGTCGAGGTGCTCGACGACGTGGATCGCGTAGATCAGGTCCAGCGAGCCGTCCGGAAGCCGCAGGTTCTCGGCCGCGTCGTCGAACAGCGTGGCCGCGGCCCGAACGGACTCTACGACGCCGGTCTGGAGCAACCCACGGTCCACGCCGGTCAGCCGGTGGCCGTCGGGAGCATCCACCAGACGTTCGAGCAGCAGCCCCCGGCCGAACCCGATCTCCAGGATGTCCAACGCCCCGCGACCGGCGAGAAGCGTCTGGAGCTGGCGCCACGTCAGGGCGATCCGGATCCGGTCCAGCGTGGAGTTCCCGCCCCAAGGGTGCGAGCGCGCGCCTGCAGGACAGCGTTCGAGGTCACGGACGACGTGGCCGCATCGCGGGCATCGCAGCAGCACGCACGAACGAGCGATCTGCCACGGTTCCATCTGCTGCCCGCACGCCTCGCAGGGTGTGGAGCCCATGGGATGGTTCGCCAGAAGCGCCGAAGCGCCTAGGACATGAGCTCGACGATGAGGCGTTCGTCCACATCCACGGGGAGCGGGATCTCGGAGCGCTCCGGCATCCGGAGCAGCCGGCCCGTGATGCCGTTCTTGTCGCGTTCGAGGTAGACCGGCGGGTCCGGCGTGACCTCGAGCGCCTCCCGGATGGCCAGGAAGTTGCGGGCCGCGGGCGTCGCGGCGATCTCCTGTCCGGGCCGAACCTGGATGCTCGGGATGTCCACCTTCTTGCCGTCGAGGGTCATGTGGCCGTGCGAGACGATCTGGCGGGCCTGCCGAACGGTCTGGGCGAACCCGAGGCGAAGCACCAGCGCGTCCAGCCGCGTCTCCAGGAGCTTCAGCAGCTCCTCGCCGGTCACGCCCTGCTTGCGGTTGGCCGTCTCGAAGTACTTGCGGAACTGCCGCTCGCCGACGTTGTACATCGAACGCAGCTTCTGCTTCTCGAGCAGGCGCATGTGGTACTCGGTGGCGCGCTTGCGAGCGCGCCCGTGCTGCCCGCCCGGGTAGGGGCGCTTGTTGATGGGGCAGTTCGGCCTGCCGCAGAGCGCGGCGCCGACGCGGCGGCACATCCGGTGCTTCGGTCCGATCTTCTGCATGTGGTCTCGAGTTCCTCTTCTTCGCCACCGACCCCAGCGCGGCGTTCGTGCTTCAGGACGAACGCCAGGAAGGAACGGCAGAGACGTTGGGCTGATCACGCCGGCGGCGAACCACCGAACTTGCGACCATTCTTCCAGACGGAGGTGTGGATGGCACATCCGGGACAGACCCGAACCGGGCCGGCCAGACGTGCGTGGACGCAGGTAGGCTCCCTTTGAGGACCCGCGTCGGGACTTCGGGATAGGGGTTTACCGCTCGCGAAATGACTTCCCAACTGCTCTTCTCGGTTGTTGACAAGGAAGTGGTTGTGACGGATCTCGGCTCTGGTGCAGTTGTCTGGGTCGGGAGGCCACTCGGTCGATCGGTGCCGGAGATCCTTCAGATCCCAGACGAGGCACGGGCGATCATTCTGCTCGACCATACCGGAACGCGGCCCGGCCAGCGAGAAAACCTGATCGCGATCAACCAGCGTGGCGAGATCCTCTGGCTGGCCAAGCTGCCGACCAGCTCCGGGACTGATTTCTTCGGGGAGATGGAGCTACTCGACGAAGGTGTATCGGCATTCAGCTGGAGCTGCCACCGCGTCCTCATCGATCCGAAAACGGGCGAAACCATGGATGACAGGTTCACGAAGTAGTGCCCCTTCGGCTTCCTCGGAAGGTGACCCGTTATAGCGAGCGAGCCCAGGCTACCGTGGCCCGCAGTCCTTCCTCCAGCCCGACCTTCGGTTCCCAGCCGAACGTTCGCCATACCCGAGTGGTGTCGGGCCGCCGCCGTTCGGGATCGCCCGCGGGGCGTTCGACCGAACGCAAAGAAGAACGGGAGCCGGTGATCGCGAGGAGCGTCTCGGCCAACTGGCGCATGGTGATCTCGTCCGGATTGCCCAGGTTGAACGGGTACGGGTCGACCATGTCGCGGTCCGCGGTGGCCACCTTCACGATCCCCTCCACGAGGTCGGCCACGTAGCAGAACGAACGGGTCTGTTCGCCCTCACCGTGGACCGTGAGCGGTTCGCCGGTCAGCGCCTGACGGATGAACGTCGGCACGACCCGGCCGTCCCACAGGTCCATCCGCGGGCCGTAGGTGTTGAAGATGCGGACGATCCGAACGTCCACCCCGTGCACCCGCGCGTACCACGTGGCCAGGGCCTCCGCGAACCGCTTGCCCTCGTCGTACATCGAACGCGGCCCGATCGGATCGACGTTCCCCCAGTAGTCCTCGGTCTGCGGGTGCACCAGCGGATCGCCGTACACCTCGGAGGTGGAGGACAGGAAGAACGCGGCGCCCTGTTCACGTGCCAGATCCAGCGCGGCGCGGGTCCCGTTCGAACACACCTCGAGCGTCTCGAGCGGCAGCCGGTGGTACTGGACGGGCGAAGCCGGGCACGCCAGGTGGAACACCGCGTCCAGGCGCCGGCCGGCGTTCGAACGTTCGCGAAGTGGTCCCCGCGACACGTCGGCCCGGTGGAACTCGAACGACGGATGCTGCATGGCCTCGGCCACGTTCTCCGTGGCGCCGGTGGACAGGTTGTCCACGCATTCCACGGCCCAGCCGTCGGAGAGCAGCCGGTCGCACAGATGCGAGCCGAGGAAACCGGCACCGCCGGTGACCAGTGCCCGGCGAGGAGGGGAAGCGTGGCCCATGAACGACCAGCCTAGCCGGTGGCCTGGGAGATTCCTACTTTTGGATCCAGTCGGGACGGCGGGATTTGAACCCGCGACCTCAGCGTCCCGAACGCTGCGCGCTACCAAGCTGCGCTACGTCCCGATGCGCCCCAGTGTACGGGAGGCCGCCCAGCCGGGACCAGCCGGGAGGGATGAACGCGCGCCCGAAGGGGTACCGTTGCAGTCGAGATCGCCGTGCTTTGAGACGAAGCGCGTTCGAACTCACCCGCCAGCTCGCACCTCCTCACTCGCAGGGAGCCATGTGGACGAACCGACCGATTGCCCGAGATGCGTGAGCGCCGGTTCGATCGAACACGGCATCTGTCAGGTGTGCCTCGTCTCCTCGCCACGCGTGATCGTCGAGCTTCCCGATCCGGGCGCGGCCTCCGCGCCTCGCGAGCAGGTCGTGCAGCTTCCCGCGGCGGTTGCCGGCACGCCGGTGGTCGTGCTACCAGCCCGCGCGGTGTAGAAGAACGCTGCTATGCGGCGGCCGACGCCTCGGGCTTCGGCACCTTCGGCCGAAGGATCAGCCGGGTCACCTCGGGCCGGCACAGGAAGCGGAACGGTGCGTACTTGCTCGTCCCCAGTCCCGGCGAGACGTGGAGGATCGACGGGCCCATCCTCGACGCGCCTCGACACAGACGGGCGGGCAGCTGGCTGTTCGTGACGAGCGCCCCGACGAACGGCAGCCGGACCTGCCCGCCGTGCGTGTGGCCCGCCACGATGAGGTCGTAGCCGAGCGCGGCGAGCTCGGGCGCGGGGTCGGGCGAGTGCACCACGGCCAGTCCGAACGCCCCCGGATCCCTCCGCGGGGCCACCCGAAGGTCGTGGCGTTCGATGTGGGCGTCGTCCATGCCGACCACCTCGAACCGAACGCCCGCCGCGGTGAGTTCGGTCCGCCGGTTCTTCAGGTGGACCCAACCGTCCGCCTCGAGCTGTGCCTGGAGTTCGGCCCCGCGGCCTCGAACGCCCTGGCGGGCCGGCTTGTCCTTGCGGAAGTAGTAGCTGTAGTTGAGGGGCTGCGGCGCGAAGTAGTCGTTCGAACCGAGGACGTAGTAGGACGCCAACCGGCCTCTGAGCGGCCGGACCGCGGCCACGGCCCTCTCCACCGCTCGCGGCTCGGCCAGGAAGTCGCCGGTGACGATGGCGATGTCCGGCTGGGCGCGTTCGGCCAAGAAGGCCGCCTTGCGCCGGTCCCGCCGGACGAAGTGGAGGTCGGACAGGTGCAGGACGTCGACCGGACCCGTCGCCTCCGCGGTGAGGATGTCGAACTCCAGCACGCGTTCGCGGTACCAGCGGCGTTCGATCAGCATCCCGTACGCAACGCAGGCGACACCCGCCGCCCCCACGCCGAGGACGGCCGGGAGCAGGACGGAGGGTAGAGTTGCGGTCTGGGGATCCATGGACGGGGAGCGATTGTAGGTGAGCCAGACCGACGGAACGCTGAAGGAACGACTGGCGGCCGACCTCCGCTCGTCGATGCTGGCCCGCGACAAGGTCCGGCTGGGGGCCGTTCGGATGCTGACCGCCTCGGTCAAGAACCGGGAGGTCGAACTGCGCCACCCCCTCTCCGACGAGGAGTTCGTGGAGGTCGCCACGCGCGAGGTGAAGCGGCGGCGCGAGGCCATCGAGGCCTACGAGAAGGCCGGCCGCGAGGACCGTGCGGAGCTCGAACGCGAGGAGCAGCGGATCCTGGAGGCCTACGTGCCTCCCGGCCTGACCGACGACGAGGTGGCCGCGTTGATCGAGGAGGCCATCGCCGCGACGGGCGCGACCGGGCCCGGTGAGGTGGGCAAGGTCATGTCGTCGGTGATGTCGAAGGCCAAGGGTCGCGCGGACGGCCGGCAGGTCCAGGCCGCCGTTCGAGCCCGCCTCGGCGGCTGACAGGTTCGAGCCGCTCCCTCAGGTGGGCGACGGCGACGGCGAGGGCGACGGCGAGGGCGACGGCGAGGGCGACGGCGAGGGCCCGGTTCCGAACACCCCGATGGTGATCGTCACCGCCGAACCCTGAAGGGCCATCGCGGCGGCGGCGGGCGACTGGGTCTGCACCAGGCCGTCCTGGGCCTTGTCGGTGACGGTGACCTGTTTCACGGTGACCGTGAACCCGGCGGCCACCAGCGCCGCCTTTGCCGCGGCCACGGTCTGACCGACGACGTTCGGCACCGCCACCATCGGCGGCCCCTTGCCGTTCGAGATGCTCAGCGTGACCTGGGAGCCGAGCACCGCGGACGTGCCCGCCGCCGGGGACTGCGTGATGACGGTGCCGACCGGCAACCCGCTGTCCACCTGCTGCGACAGCGAGGTGAAGTCGGCCTTGGCCAGCGCGTCCTGGGCGTCCTTCTCCAGCAGGTTCACCACGTTCGGGATGGTGCCCGAACGCTGCGGGGGAGGCGGCGGGAAGTACTCGACCGGCAGGCCGGCCACCGCCCGGCTCATGTAGTCGTGCCAGATGATGGCGGGATAGGTCCCGCCGAACACCTGGATCCCGTGGACGTTGTCCATCGGGATGAGCTGCTTGGTGTAGCCGACCCAGACGCCGGTGGTGAGCTGAGGGATGTAGCCCAGGAACCACGCGTCGGCGAAGTTCTGGCCGGTGCCGGTCTTGCCCGCCATGGGCCGCCCGATGTTCGCCCGGAAGCCCGTGCCTCCCTGCACCACCCCCTCCAGCATCGCCGTGACCTGGTGGGCGATGGACGGATCGATGGCCGGCGTGCAGCGAGGATGCCAACGCCAGATGACCTTGCCGAACCGGTTCGCCACCTTGGTGATTGCGAACGGCTTGCAGTGGACGCCGTTGTTGGCGAGCGTCGAATACGCGGACGTGAGGTCCAGGGGCGACACGCCGACCGTTCCCAGCGTCAGCGAGCAGATGGCCGGGATGTGGCCGGGCAGGCCCATCTGTTCGGCGGCCTGGGCGATCCTGTCCGGTCCGATGTCCCCGGTGAGATGGGCGAACACCGCGTTCACGGATTCCTTCGTGGCGTCCCACAGGCTGAGGTAGGGCGCGGTGGCGGGCTCGGCGTTGCTCACGTGCCAGCCGTCGGGGGGGCACTGATAGTGATAGAAGTTCACGGGATCGGCCGTGGGGTAGACGCGCCCGGGCGGCACGCCGTCCTCGAGCGCCGCGACCAGCGTGAACATCTTGAACGCGCTCCCCGCTCCACGGTTCGCTCCGGTGGCCAGGTTGTACTGGCTGTCGGAGAAGTTGTGGCCGCCCACCATCACCTCGATGGCGCCGGTCTGCGGGACGACGCTGACCACGGCCGACTCGGGGTCCTTGGGCGGAGCGGGGCCGCTGTTCGGCAGCTGGGCGGTCACCGACGCCGTCGCCTCCTCCTGCATCGCGGGCTGCAGCGTCGTGTAGATGCGCAGGCCCCCCTGGTACAGCGCGCGGTCCCGGTCGGCCACGGTCGCGCCGAACCGCGGGTTCCCCTCGATGGCCTTCTTCACGAAGTCCACGAAGTACGGGTCGGGCCCGAACGTGTTCGCGTTCCGGATCTTGTCCGACAGATGGATGGGCGCGGCCACGGCCTGGTCGTGTTCGGCCTGGGTGATCCAGCCCAGCTGCAGCATCCGCAGGAGCACCTGGTCGCGGCGATCGCGGGCCGTCCCGGCGTGGGTGATGGGGTCCCACCGGCCGGGCGAGGCGATCATGCCGGCCAGGAGCGCGGACTCGGGGAGGTTGAGCTGCTGCGTCTTCTTGGCGAAGTAGAACTCGGCCGCCGTGCCCACGCCGTAGACGCCGTTGCCCAGGTAGATGTCGTTGAGATACAGCTCCAGGATCTGGTCCTTGCTGTACGTCTGCTCCAGCTCCACCGCGCCCTGGGCCTCCAGGATCTTGCGGCTGAAGGTCTGTTCGCTGCCGGTCTCCGTGTTCTTGACGAGCTGCTGGGTGATGGTCGAACCACCCTGCACCACATGGCCGGCGATGAGGTTCGAGATCATCGCCCGGATGATGGAGGTGAGCACCACCGGACCGTGCTGGTAGAAGCCGTGGTCCTCGATGGCGAGCACCGCTTGCCGCGTGGTCATGTTGATCGAACGCAACGGGACGACCTTGCGGTTCTCGTCCTTGAACACCGTGGCCAGGGTCGAACCGTTCGCCGCGTAGATGGTCGAACGAGCGGGGAAGGACGGCAGGGCCAGGTCCCCGCCCTTGGCCTCAAGGAAGTTGTGGTCGAACGTCTTGATGGCCTTGCCCGCGCCGTCGGCGAGCGGCAGCAGCGACAGCGCGATGACCGTCGAACAGATGAGCGTGATCACGCCGAATAACGCCCCGGCCCGCAACCAGGGGCGGAGTTCGTCCCTGGTCGGGCGGCGGAGGACGGGGCGCGGCTGGCTTCTGATCACGGGGAGGTCGTGGGGTGGGGTCCGGCGTGTCGAACGGTTCGGATGTGGAGAGCTTACCCGGGGCCGCTCGGTTGGGCCAGTTCGAGCCGGCTCACTCCCGCCGGCGCACCTGGCGGGAGGGTTCGCGGCCCCTCGGTTACGTGTGTTCGGCTGCGGCGTCGAACAGATGCGCGCCGACCCGTCGCAACCCGGTGACGTCGTGCACGTCGCCCGCCAACTCGGGAACCGCCAACAGCGGCACCTCTCCATGGGTCTCGGCGAACTGTGAGAGGGCCCGCATCTCCGCCTGTCGAACGGGCTGCCACCGGAGGTGGTGACGGAGGATGGCGGCGGCCGTTCGGCGTTCGGCATCGTCGCTCTGCGCGAGCGCCTGGGCGGCCTGTTCGGTCTCCGAAGGAGCCAGCGCGAACGTGTCGGCGGGGAAGCGGTTGACCACTGCGGCGGCGGCATGCATCTCGCCGGCCGCGAGCCGCCGCAGGAAGTAGCCGCCCTCGGCCAGGCTCGAGGGCGACGGCGAGGTGACCACCACGAACCGAGCCGCCGGCGAGCCCAGGAGTTCGACGACCTGCCCGGCCCGCTCCTTGAACCCCGCGTACATCCCTTCGAACGCCCGCAGGAACTCGGCGGCGTCGCCGATGACCTCGCCCCCCAGGACGCGCCCGACGGTCCGGGCGAACGCCACCATCCCCAGCCGGGTCGCGGCCATCCCCAGCCTTCCGGCCCGAACGCCCGGGCTCAGCATCCACCGGAGGAAGCGCCCGCCCAGGAAATCGGTGAGGTGCTTCGGCGCGTCCAGGAAGGACAGCGCGCTGCGGGTGGGTGGCGTGTCGATGACGATGGCATCGTGACCCTCCTCCTCGGCCAGCTCGTGGAGCTTCTCCATGGCCATGTACTCGTGGGTCCCCGCCAGCGTGTCGGCCAGGCGGCGGTAGAACGGGTTCGACAGGATCCGCTGTTCCCGTTCCGCCGAACCGGCGTGGCGACGGATGAGCTCGTCGAACGTCCGCTGGGTGTCGAGCTGGATGGCCTCGAGCGTTCGGCCGTGCCCGAGGTCGACCGTGGTCCGGTCGCCCGCCGCGGTGGGGAGTCGGAGCGCGGTGGCCAGGCGGCGGGCCGGGTCGACGGTGAGCAGGACCGTTCGCCGTCCCTCCTCCGCCAGCCGAACGGCGATGGCCGCGGAGATCGTGGTCTTGCCGACGCCACCCGAACCGCACACCACGACGACCCGGGCACCCCGCAGGTGGTCGAGGAGGCGGCCGGCCGGCTCGAACGGTTGTGACGCCGCTTGCCTCGCGGTGTGCGGCGTGGCGACGGACTCCCAGGCCTCGGCGTCTCCCGCCATCACGTTGGCGAGCTGGCGAACGCGCGCCGCGGCCGTCACGCCCGTGACCTCCGGCAGCCGCAACGGTCCGGCCTCGCGGGGCGGCATCGCGGCTCCGAGCTGCCGTTCGAACGCCCCCTGCGCTCGCCGCCGTGCCTCGTGGACGCGAGCCGCCCCCCGCGCCGCCTCCGCCTCGGCCGGGCTGAGGCCGAGTCCCGCCTCCCCGGCGAGCGCTCGCAGCCGCTCGGCATCCATCGCACCGGCCGTTCGATGAAGCCCCGGCCCGAACACGGGCAGCAGCACGCGGTTGACGGCGACCGCCGCGACACGCAAGCCCTTCTTGGAGAGGTCGGCGGCCGCCTCTGCGGTCTCGGCCACCGACATCTCCTCCGCCGTGGCCACCAGGAGCACGTGGGCGCGGGTTCGGAGGAAGGCGTCGATGCTCTCGGCCTGACGGCGGACCCGCCCGCCCCGCACCAGTTGGGCCACCGCTTGCGGCGCGGACAGGAACCCCGCGATCTGCCCCGTGGGCGGCCCGTCCACCACCACCAGGTCGTACACCGGGCGTTCGGACGCGCGACGCCTCCGGAGCACCGTGACCTCGTACAGCTTGCCGCACGCCATCAGGTCCCGGAAGCCGGGCGCCGCCGCCAGCACCTGTTCGACCGTGTCCGAACGCAGCAGGGGGCGGGTCAACCGGTCCATCCCCCCGTGGTCGTGGAGGTACTCGAGCAGCGCCTCCTTCGCCGTGACGGACAGGACGCTCAGCCGTTCGCCCGCGGTGAGTTCGGCGAACGCCGGATGGGCCACGCCGAGGGTGTGGGCAGCTTCGCCCCGGCCCTCCACCTCAACCAGAAGGACGCGGCGTCCCGCGGCGGCGGCGGCCGTGGCGAACGCGGCGGCCACGGTGGACTTGCCCGTCCCGCCCTTCCCCGAGACCACCACGACGGGCCGGTCGAACAGTCCTTCCCAACGGGTGAGCAGGCCGGCTCCGGTCACGACGGCAACTGTACGCAGGGACGGTCCTACAATCGCACCTCATGCCACCCCGTCCGCTCCCGTTCCTGTTCCGCCTGGCCTCCCTCGCCCTGGTAGCCGCCGCGGCGCTTGCCACCCCATTCGCCCGGGCCACTGGTCCCTCGGAGGGTCCGGCCTCCCCCGGCGTGGACGTGGTCAAGGTTCAGGGCGTCATCGACCCCGCGCTGTCGGCCTACGTTCGAGGGTCCATCAAGCAGGCCCAGGACCGGGCGGCCACCGTCATCCTGCAGGTGGACTCGCGCGGCGCGTATGGGGACGAGGCCGTGCAGTTGGCCAAGGTCATCCGCTCGGCGGGAGTCCCCGTCGTGGCGTGGGTTGGTCCCTCGGGCGCCCGGGCCGAAGGGGGAGCACTGTTCCTGGTCTACGCGTCGTCGTTCGTGGCCATCGCGCCGGGCGCCGGGATCGGGCCGGCCCGTCCGTTCGACCTGGCCGTTCGAGCCTCCCGCGAATCGGCGTCGGCGGTTCGAACGAACGCCACCGAACTGACCACCGTGACCGGCGGGGCGGGCGTCCCGCGAACCGCGATCCGGCGGCTGGTGGACGGCGCGCAGATGCCAGCCCAGACCGCGCTGGACTCCCACGCCGCGGCGCTGGCCGCCCCCGACATCCCCACGCTCCTCCATGACCTGAACGGCCTCCGCATCGTCACGCCGACCGGTCCGGTCACGCTTCGAACGCAGGCCGTGGGTGTGTCCCTGCGCTTCCACGAGATCGGCTTCGTGCAGCGCCTGCTGCACGCCGTGAGCACCCCGACCGCCGTGTACGTGCTGCTGGTGCTGGGCCTGTGGGGGGTGGCGTTCGAGTTCACCCAATCGGGCGTGGGGATGGCCGGGATCGCGGGCGGGGTGGCGCTCGCCTTGGCGATCTACGGGCTGACCGTGATCCCGTTCGCTGTCCTCGGGCTGGCGTTCGTCCTGGGGGGAACTCTGCTACAGGCGTTAGACGTCCTGATCCGGCGGGTGGGGGTGGTGACCATCGCAGGGACTGCGCTGTTCGCGGTCGGTTCGGTGCAGGCGTGGCACGGCGTGTCGACCGAGATCGACCTCGCCGCGTGGCTGATCGTGTTCTTCTCACTCGGCGGGCTGCTGTTCTTCGGGTTCGGCCTGACGGTCGCGCTGAAGGCGCGCGAACGGGTCCGTTCGGCCCAGGTGGGGCTGGTCGGCCTGCTGGGCGAGGCCCGCAGCGACCTCAACCCGGAGGGGGGCGTCTACGTCAAGGGCACGCTGTGGCGGGGGCGCTCGATGAACGGCCCGATCCCGAAGGGCCGGCGGGTCCGGGTCAAAGGCATCGAGGGCCTCATCCTGCGGGTCCAGGAGGAGACGGTGGCCACGCCGCCCGAGGAGGAGGATCTCCCCCCGCTGAACTGAAATGGCGCGGCTGGGAGTTGTGCCGTTCGTGTGAACTCCTCCGGTCGAACGGGAACCCCGGCCATCCGGCGTTCGTCATTCCGACGAACAACTCGTGGGAACGAAAGCTCTCGGTGCGAAGGAGGCGAACGGCCCGCCCTGGCCGGACGACATGGCGATCCAGAATTGGGAATGGGGATGGCAGTGGCGGGCGGCGTGCCGTGGTGAGGACGCCGCCCTGTTCTTTGCCCCGAACCACTTCGAGGTGAAGGAGGAGAAGGCGGCTCGGGAGCGCCGAGCCAAGGCCATCTGCGCCGGCTGTCCCGTCCGGTACGAGTGCCTCGAGTACGCCGTCCGGACCGGCGAGGCCCACGGGATCTGGGGCGGCCT
>DAIMKN010000053.1:0-13576 GCA_036721725.1 Actinomycetota bacterium | reverse complement strand
GCCATCGCTAGAACCCCGGGAAGCTGACGTGGGTGAAGAACCACAGCGCGCTGGTCAGCCACACGATCGTCAGCGCGGCGAACACGGCCCCGCCCATCACGGGGAGCGCCCAACTCGGCATGCGCGACGACCGCACGATCAGGACCTTCGACGCCAGCGCCCCGAAGAAGAAGCATCCGGCCAC
Organism: Actinomycetota bacterium; assembly: GCA_036721725.1. Taxonomy (GTDB): domain Bacteria; phylum Actinomycetota; class UBA4738; order UBA4738; family UBA4738; genus DAIMKN01. The sequence goes on along the minus strand of DAIMKN010000053.1, from coordinate 13,392 downwards.
GCCGTGCGCCAGGACTCGCAGCCCGAAGTGCGGCTGGAAGCCGAGCGCCCACAGGCAGTGATAGGCGACCGGGATGACGAACAGGAACGCCAGCGTGCCGGACAGGCGATGGGCGGACCGGAGCCACTTGGGCGGTCTCCCCGACCCGATCTTGCCGTAGATGCGAAGCGCCGAGCCGAGTTGGAACAGGGCAAGGGCGAACGCGATGGTGGCGAACCACACCTTGAGGTTGATCGAACGGGTGAAGACGAGGGTGAGGAGGCTCCGCCCGGTCGGATCGTGGACGCGCCCGTAGACGCCGAGGCCGACCGCCACCGCCGCGCCGACCAGCAGGATGCCGATCACCTTGCGCCCGCCCGTGGGACGGGCCACCGCCACCGCCGTCGCCGGAACCGCCATGATCAGATCCCCTCCGCGGCCGGAATCTACACCAGCCGCCGCCGCCGTGCTGAACGACGGTCCGGTTTCAGCGTTTCCTTCACCAACGAGGGTCCATCCATCTCGCGGGAACCATCGCGGACCCCGCGCAAGTCTGAAGCAGTACGACGACCCGCCCGGGCCGGCCATCTGTTCGACCCACCCGCGCGTCTGCGCGAGAACGGAGGTCCCGATGAATGTTCGGTATCGGTGGGGGGCAGCTGGCGTCCTCCTCGGCGCGCTGGCGATGGTGGCCATCCCGTCGTTCGGCGGATCGACTCCATCGCCTCGAACGGCGGCGCCGGCCTCGGCCGCCAGGACCATCACGGTGACCGGCCTGGCCACCGTCAAGTCGCAACCCGACCTGGCCGTGGTCTCTCTGGGCGTGCAGGTCCAGGCGGGCTCGGCGTCCGACGCCATGCGCATCAACGCCCAGCGGATGTCGAAGGTCGTCAACTCGCTGCTCGCGGCGGGCGTGGCCAGGAGCGACCTCGCCACCACCTCGGTCGATCTCTACGGCAACACGGAGCCGAACGGCAACAAGATCATCTCCTACACCGCGTCGAACCAGATCGACGTCACCGTTCGTCATCTGGACAAGGTCGGCGCGGTCATCGACCGGGCGGTCGGGGCCGGCGCGAACCTCACCGGCGGCATCACCTTCAAGGTCTCGGACCAGAACAGCGGCGTGCCCGAGGCGTTGGCCCAAGCCGAACAGGTCGCCCGGACCAAGGCGGGGGCCCTGGCCACGGCCGGCGGGGCCCACCTCGGCGTGGTCATGTCCATCCGCGAGGAGTCGGCTTCCTCGGGTCCGCCGATCTACCAGAAGGCCGCGTTCGACGCCGCCGCTCCCACCCCGGTCCTCCCACCGACGCTGGAATCCCAGGTCGTGGTCACGGTGGTGTGGGCCATCTCCTGACCCCGGCGCTCTCAGATAACGAACGATCGGATCAGCGTTCGTCCTCGCCGGGCGCGCGGCGGGTCGTCTTGACCTGCGAACGCAACCGCTTGGTCTCGAGGCGTCTGCGGACCGAACCCGTGGTGGGCCGGGTGGGGGTGCGGGCGCGACGGGATCTCCCCGCGGCGTCCAACCGGACGGCCAGCCGCCTGAGGGCGGCCTCCCGGTTGCGCCACTGAGAGCGTTCGGCCGCGGCCACGATCCGAACCGAGTCGCCGAGCTTGCTCCGAACGCGCTCCACGATGTCGTCCGGCCCGACGAGCTGGGTGAGGTCCGCCACCAGCTCCACGCGGCTGTCCGTGGTGTTCACGCCCTGGCCCCCGGGACCGGTGCCACGGGAGAAGCGCCACGTGATGGCCCGGGACGGCACCACGATGCCGTTCGGCGTTGCGACATCGCCATCCATGCGAACAGTGTGGCGTCCGTACCGCAGGTCGAAAGCGGTAGGGGTGGGATTTGAACCCACGAGGAGCTTTCACCCCTAGCGGTTTTCGAGACCGCCGCCCTCGGCCAGCCTAGGCGACCCTACCGCGTTCGATTCTACAAATCGGGCCGACCGTCAGGCCGGCGGGGCCTCACTCGTCCATCTGCACGATCGCCAGGATGTTGCCCTCGCTGTCCTTGAACCACGCGCCGCGGCCCGCTCCGAACTCGGCGATCCCGTTCTCGTCGGTCTTCAGCCCGGGCATGTCGTACTGCTCGAACTGCACGCCGTTGCTCGCGAGCTCCTTCACCACCGCTAGGGCGTCATCCACCCGCCACCCCGCCGCCGTGTTCTGCGCAGTCCCGGCGAACTGGGTGGGGTAGAGCAGGAAGGTCGTGTTCCCGGAACGGTACTCGACGCCGTCGGGACGTTCGCGCTCGGGCTTGAGTCCGAGCTTGTCCGCATAGAACGCCTTGGCCCGCTCCATGTCCGCGACCGGCAGCGTCGTGCCGAGATCGAACGCGTTCAGCATGGCTTCCCCTTTCAATCCGAGGGGCGCCCGTCGCCCCCGATCGACACGAGCCTACGCCGGACCTCGCGTTTGCGCGAACGCGGCGACGCGAGCTACGCGATGGCATGCGTCAACTGCACCTCCATGGCCTCAAGATCCGGCGAACGCATCACCGCGTCGACGCAAGCGCGCGACCCCCCACGTACGTCGACTCGCAGTCGATCCCCGAAGCCACGCACCACGTCCGGTCCTGCGGCCACCACAGGTTCGAGCCCTCGGAGAACCCACCGACCTCGATCAGGAAGACGGCCTCGAGCGGCCCGGCAAACAGGTCCCGATCTCGACCGGACCGCGAACCGTCGGGCGGCATGGCCACAGGCGTCCGACGATCCAGTCGGCCTGGCCGACGTCGGTGGAAAGTTCGACACCCTCGGCAGGCTTCAGGGTCATGTGACGGCTCCTCGACGGCGGGCGGCGAAGAACTCCTTGAGCAAGGCGGAGGATTCCTCAGCTCGAACGCCCGCCACAACCTCCAGGCGGTGGTTGAGCCGGGGGTCGCGGGTCAGGTCGCCGAGGGAGCCGGCGAACCCGGCCTTGGGATCGGCCGCGCCGTACACCAGAGCGTCCACTCGAGCCAGGACCAGGCCGCCCGCGCACATCGCGCACGGCTCCAGCGTGACGTAGATGGTGCAGCCGTCCAGACGCCAGGCCCCGACCGTGATCGCGGCGGCCCGCAGGGCCAGGAGCTCCGCATGCGCGGTGGGGTCCTGGCGGCGTTCGCGTTCGTTGCCGGCCTCGCCCAGCACCTGTTCGCCCCGAGCCACCACCGCGCCCACCGGCACGTCGCCCCAGGTCAGGCAGCGACGAGCCTGGTCCAACGCCAGGGCCATCATGCGTTCTCGGGTAGCTGCCAGCGGATCGTTGGCGGTCACGAACCGCAGCTTAGCGGCGACGCCGCGCGTCAGGGCGGGGGCGTGGCGCGCATGACCGAGGCGAGCCGGTCGAACGCCTGATGCAGCGCGGCAGCCTCCGAACCGGTGGTGATGTCGCCGTGATCACGGGCCTCGCTGATCTTGTGCTGCGCGTCGTCGACGGCGTGCAGGGCGCCCTGGAGATCGCCGTGCGCATACGCGTCCAGCGCCTTCGAGAGCCCCTTGTCCAGGTCGTGGGCGACGTGGTCGCTGAGGGTCCCCGCTGAGACGCCGCGTTCGATCAACTGTCGAACGGCAGAGGCCACGCCCTGGACGCCGCGTGCCGTTGGCGACGCGGAGGGCGATGGGGAGGGGGACGGCGAAGGGCGAGGTGACGCGGAGGGAGACGGTGAGGCCGAGACGGACGGACGGGGGCTCGGAAGGACGGAGACCGGTGTGTGGCGGGACAGCAGGAACGCGCCGCCGAAAAGCCCCGCCACCACGACCAGGCCGAACACCAACCACGGCCATCGCCGCCGTGGCGTTCGAACCAGCGCTGCCGGGGAGACGGGAAGGGATTGCGTTGCAGGCGCGGGGGAAACGGGCTGGGGCGCAAGCACTTCCGTGGCAGCGGCAGCGCCGATGGGGTGGGTGACCGGCACCCCGCCGCCCGCCGCCACCGCGCCCATGGCCGCCCCGAACTCCTCCGCCGTCGCGTAGCGCCGGGCGGGATCCTTGGCCAGCGCCCGCAGCACCAGTGGGTCCATCGCCGCGGGAAGACCGGGCCGCAAGGACGACGGCGCCACCGGAGCCTCGTGGACCTGGCGGTACGCCACGGACACCAGGTTGTCGCCCTCGAACGGCGGCCGGCCGGTCAGCATCTCGAACAGCACGACGCCGAGTGCGTACACGTCGGCCCGTCCGTCCACCTCACCGCCCGCAGCCTGTTCCGGCGACAGGTACGCGGCGGTGCCCATGACCGTGTGGGCCACGGTGAGCCGGTCGGCCTCCCCCGCTCGGGCGATCCCGAAGTCCATGACCTTGACCCCGCCCGACGGCGTGACCATGACGTTCGCCGGTTTCACGTCGCGGTGGACGAGGCCGCCCCGGTGAGCGAACGCCAGCCCCGATGCGGCCGCCTCACCGATGCGGAGCGCCCGCTCCGGCGACAACGGACCCTCGTCGCGGAGGATCTCGGCGAGCGTTCGGCCCTCCACGAACTCCATGACGATGAAGTGGTCGTCGTCGTCGGACCCCGTGTCGAACACCGCCACCACGGACGGATAGCTGAGACGCGCCGCCGCTTGCGCCTCCCGCCTGAACCGCGTGACGAACGCGGGGTCGGCGGCGAGGGCCGGCGAGAGCACCTTGATGGCGACGGTTCGGTCCAGCACGCGGTCACGCCCTCGGTACACCGCGGCCATGCCGCCGCGACCGATGAGCTCCCCCACCTCGTACCGGGCCGCCAGGACGCGGTCCCGAGTGATCACGTTCGAACTCTTACCCGCAACCGGGGGGAGGCGGAAACCTCGGCTACATCCCGACCGTTCTGTCATTGAGCCGCTCGGAGGCGGGTACAAGTGCATGCGGCCCGACACCCCCCCGCGAAGGGAGCCAGACGAACGTGGCGCAGGCAGCACGAACGAAGCGCAACCCGCCGGAGCTCCCCGAGATGGACCCGGTCGAGTCGGCCAAGCTCGCCGGCCTCCGCTACGTCAGCGACAGCCAGGCCGGCATCACGCGACGGCGGACCGGAAGGGGGTTCTCCTACCGGGGCCTGGACGGCGAACGCGTCGGCGACATGGACACCCTCCGCCGCATCCGTTCCCTGGCCATCCCGCCGGCCTGGACCGACGTGTGGATCTGCCCGAACCCTCGGGGCCATCTTCAGGCCACCGGCCGCGACGCCCGGGGGCGCAAGCAGTACCGGTACCACCCGAGGTGGCGCGAGGTTCGCGACGAGACCAAGTACGACCGGATGATGGCGTTCGGCACGTCGCTCCCGGCCATCCGAGCCCGGCTGGACGAGGACCTCTCGCGGCGGGGGCTTCCCCGGGAGAAGATCCTGGCGACCGTCGTGAGGCTGCTGGAGATCTCGCTCATCCGGGTGGGCAACGAGGAGTACGCGCGCGAGAACCGTTCGTTCGGCCTCACCACAATGCGGGACCGCCACGTCGACGTGGACGGCTCGCGGATCCGGTTCCACTTCACCGGCAAGTCGGGGAAGAAGCACGACGTCGGGCTCACGGACCGGCGCCTGGCCCGCATCATCGAACGGTGCCAGGACCTCCCGGGGCAGACGCTGTTCCAGTACCTGGACGAGGACGGCGAACGCCACTCGGTGGACTCGGAGGACGTGAACGAGTACCTCCGCGAGGTCAGCGGTCAGGACTTCACGGCAAAGGACTTCCGAACGTGGGCGGGGACGGTGCTGGCGGCATGGGCGCTCAAGGACTTCGAGGCGTTCGACTCGGAGGCTCAGGCCAAGCGCAACGTCGTCGAGGCCATCGAACGCGTGGCGGCCTCGCTCGGCAACACGCCCGCCGTGTGCCGCAAGTGCTACGTCCACCCGGACGTCCTGGACTGCTACCTGGACGGTTCGATGCTGGAGACGCTCAAGGAGCGGACCGAGGAGAAGATGTCCGACGACATCGGGAAGCTGCTTCCGGAGGAGGCGGCCGTCCTGGGCCTGCTCGAACGCCGACTGACCAAGGAAGCCGGCGGCCGCAAGGCGAACTGAACTTCGCGACCCTTATGCCCCGCCGCGCGGGGCCGGGTGGCTAGAGGAACGATAGTGTCGGATCAGATGCATATCGTGTCGTTTCCGGAAGCCGACGTCCCGAGCGATCTAAGGGTGCAGGTGCTCGCCCTGCATGCTCAAGCCTGGCCCGACCCGCAGGCCGGCGGCGCATCCGATGAGCCCGGTGGATCGCACGACTCGGCATTGCGGCCGCTGTCCATGTTGCTGGTCGAGGACGAGAGGGTGCTGGCCGCGCTGGATATCCTGTCCAAGGACATCACGCATCGAGGTCAGCTCTTCGCCGCCAGCGGGCTGAGTACCGTCGTCACCGACCAAGCCCAACGCCGGAAGGGCTACGGGAAGCGCCTCGTCCTCGCCGCGCGAGAGGCGATCCGAGACAGCGGCGCCGACCTGGGCCTCTTCACGTGCGACCGTCCGCTTCAGACCTTCTACGAGAGCGCTGGGTGGCAGGTGTTGGCCGGCGCTGTCATTGTCGGGGGCACGCCGGACGCGCCGTTTCCTAGCGATCAGTTCGACAAGGTCACGTTGGCCTCTTTCTTCTCGCGCAAAGCGCAAAGGTATGCCGAGACCTTCCACCACTCGAGTATCGAGCTCTACCCGGGTGACAGAGACAGACTCTGGTAGCTAGGGGGGCCGACGTGGCGGTCTGTTCAGTGTTCGACCGGCGTTGACACGCGACCGCACAACCCGACTTGGGGTGCTGGCATCCCCTCGAGCTTTCGGCCTTGGCCGGGAAACCGTGGTGTCCGCAAGATGGATGCGGGGCGCGCCCCGTCATACCTTCGAAGCGTCCTTCCAGAAAGGGGGCCCGGGACGACCACGAAGATCCTTGTGGGAACCGACACCACTGCCTCGGCGGAGCTCGCGATGACGAAGGCAGCCGAGCTCGCCCGGACGCACGACGCCGAACTGACGATCCCGTACGTCGAGGCGCCGATCGCCACCCGCGATCTGGCCGATCCCGCGAAACGGCCTGATCCCGACGGCTACCTCCGCGAGCTGGGCCGCCGGCTGGCCAGCCTGAAGCTTCGCACGCGGCACGAGACCGGAGATGCCGCAGACCATCGGCAAGGTGGCCGAGGAAGAGGCCAGCAGCGACGTCGTCGTCATCGGCAATCGATGCACCCGGGACCGCCGCCGAAGGTTCCTGCAGAGCGTCCCCGCGAAGGTCGCAAGACTCTGTCCATGTTCGGTCCTCATCATGGACACTCGTGTGGCGCAGTGAAGGCTCGACCATCGACGGCAGGACGAGCGAGGGAACCGTGAGGAGATGAGCGACCGGTCCGCCGATCGGCGGCGTTCGGCCGTGACCTCGAGGCGCGCGTTCTGGCTGGCGGGGTTCCTGCTCACGCTGTCGATGGGCCTTCTGCTCATCGGCCTGTCGTTCGGCCGGACCGGCCCCGGCGGAGGCGCCGTGTCGAACGTACGGGGATCGATCATCCCGTTCATCACGGTCCTGATGTTCGTCACGGCCTTCGCCACCGTCGGGGCGCTGCTGTCGTGGAAGCGACCGTCGAACCCGGTCGGCTGGCTGCTCTCCGTGACCGGCCTCTCGTACGCGCTGGCCACCTTCGCCATCTCGCTGCACAACGTCGCTGGCGCCCGCGTCTGGGCGGATTGGCTGGGGAACTGGCTTTGGGGATTCGGGATCAGCATCAGCGGCACCTTCCTGCTCCTGCTGTTTCCCACCGGGTCGCTTCCGTCCAGGCGATGGCGCCCAGTGGCGTGGGTGGCCGGGATCGGGACGGCCGCGTTCGTCCTCGGGAGCTGGTTCGCACCCGGCCTGATGTCGGGCACGCACTCGGTGAACCCCATCGGCGTGGGCGGCCCGCTCGGCTCGCTGTTCAGGCTGATACGGAGCGCCTTCGTCCTGGTGCTCCCGGCGGCCGTCGCTTCCATCGGCTCTGTCGCGATGCGGTTCTGGCGCGCTCGCGATCTCGAGCGGCAGCAGATGAAATGGTTGTTGTACGCCGCCGGGTTGATCCTCCTCGCCATCCTGGCGCAGTTCCCGATCTCGGCCGCATTCGGTTCCGGGGACTTGGCCACGAACGTCGCGAACGCCGTGGTGTCGGGGGCGTTCGTGTTCGTGCCGATCGCCATCGGCATCGCGGTCCTCAAGTACCGGCTGTACGAGATCGACGTCATCGTCAAACGGGCAGTCGTCTACGGGCTGCTCGCCGCGTTCATCACCGCGGTGTACATCGCCATCGTGGTCGGGATCGGCGCGGCGTTCCGGCACGGTTCCACCAAGCCGAACCTCGGGCTGTCGATCCTTGCCACCGCTGTTGTGGCCGTGGCCTTCCAGCCGGTCCGAGAACGGGTGCAGAAGCTGGCCAACCGACTGGTGTACGGCAAGCGAGCCACGCCGTACGAGGTCCTGGCCGGGTTCGTCCGGCGCGTCGCGGGCACGTACGCGGCGGAGGACGTCCTGCCCCGCATGGCCCGCGCCCTGGCGGAGGGGACCGGCGCGGCGACGGCGAGCGTCTGGTTGGTGGTCGGCGAGGTCCTGCGTCGCGAAGCGACCTGGCCGTCCGATCCGGGCACGTTCCAGCTCCCGTTGGCCGGAGACGAACTCCCCGAGGTGCCCGGCGCGTCCCTGGCGCTGCCGGTGCGCGACGGGAGCGAGCTGCTGGGCGCGCTCTCCCTCACCAAGCGGCCCGGCGAGCCGCTCACCACCACCGAGGAGACGCTCGCGCGAGACCTCGCCGCGCAGGCAGGCTTGGTGCTGCGTAACGTCGGGCTCACCGAACAGCTCCTCGCCCGGATGGAAGACATCCAGGTCTCGCGTTCGCGCATCGTCTCGGCGGAGGAAGAGGAACGCCGGCGGATCGAACGGCGGATCGAGGAGGGAACGCGCCGCGATCTGCAGGCGACGGCGTCGGCGCTGGAGGAGGCGGCCGCGCTGCTGCAGGCGGACCCGAAGCGTTCCATCCGGTCGCTGGAATCGGTCGGCGAAGCGACGACGCACGCTCTGGAGAGCCTGCGCGAGGTGGCCCGCGGGATCTATCCGCCGCTGCTGGCCGACAAAGGCCTGGTCGCCGCGCTCTCGGCGCAGGCGGCGCGCGCTCCCATCCCGGTCGCGGTCCACGGCGACGGGACCGACCGCCTTTCCGAGGACGTCGAGTCCACCGTGTACTTCTGCTGTCTCGAGGCGCTGGAGAACGTGCTCGTGCACTCAGGGGCGTCGCAGGCGCACATCGGACTCGCCCGGGAGAAGGGGGTTCTCACCTTCGAGGTTTCCGATGACGGACGAGGGTTCGACTCATCGGTGACGTCACACGGGCCCGGCCTCGAGGCCATGGCCGACCGGCTGGCCGCACTCGACGGCACGCTTCAAGTCATCTCCGCCCCCGGGAAGGGAACGACCGTGCGCGGCGCGGTCCCGGTCCGGGAGCGCCTCCTGGACGCTCCCGTGTCGGCGCGGGCATGAAGGGCGAAGCCATGGGACCGAGGGCGGCGCCCGTTGGTGTGGACCATCGCGGTGGCTGGTCTCGCTCTGGTCTTCGGCGCGCTCGTGTTCATCGCCGTGCAACAGCCCGCGCCCGCCTACCCGGGAGCCGTGATCGCGATCATCGTCCTCCCGTTGCTCGCGCTGGGGGGTCTCGTCTCCGCGAGAAGGCCCGGCGAACGGATGGGTCCCATCCTGCTCACCGCCGGTGGCTGTGGCGCGGTCATGATCGCCGCCGGCGAATACGCCACCTACTCAGTTCTGGGACGGACCAGCCGACTTCCGGCCACCGGCGCCGCCGGGTGGATCTCGAGCGTGGCACAGCCGGGACTGGTCGTCGGCCTCGTCGTGATCGTGCTCCTGTTCCCGACGGGCCGGCTGCTCTCACCGCGGTGGCGCCCCGTGGCCTGGGCAGTGGCCCTCGGCTTGCTCGGCGTCTTGCTGACCGAGGCGTTCGGAGGACCGAACTTCCAGAGCAACATCGACTTCATGCGGAATCCTCTCTACCTCGCCCACGTCCCGGCGATGGTCCGAACAGCGGTGGCCGGCCTGAACAGTGCGGTCATCGTGGGCATGATCGGCGCGATCGTGCAGCTGATCGTCCGGATGCGCCGGAGCCGCGGGGACGAACGCCAGCAGCTCAAGTGGTTCGCCTACGCCGGGGTCGTGGGACCCCTGTTGATCCTCGTCCCGACGTTCGCGAACGCCACGAACGCGACGCTCGGCGGGGTCGTGTGGACGCTCGGCCCCCTCATCGTGGTTCTCGCCGTCGGAGTCGCCATCCTGAAATACCGCCTCTACGACATCGACGTGGTCATCAACAAGACGGTGGTCTACGCATCGCTTGCGGCATTCATCACGGCGGTGTACGTGGGGATCGTGGTGGGGATCGGCGCCGCGCTCGGCCACGGGACCTCGAAGCCGAACCTCGGCCTTTCTATCCTTGCCACGGCCGTCGTGGCCGTAGCCTTCCAACCGGTTCGCGAACGAGTGCAGAAGCTCGCCAACCAGCTGGTGTACGGCAAGCGCGCCACCCCGTACGAGGTGCTGAGCGAGTTCTCCACCCGCCTGGCGACGGCGGTAGCGGTGACGGACCAGCTCCCCCGCATGGCGAGGACGCTCGCCGAAGGAACCGGCGCGTCGAGCGCAGCGGTCTGGTTCGGTGACTCGACGAGCCTCCACCCGGCGGCGTGGTGGCCCGAGGACGCAGCGCCGGGGGCACCGGACGAGTCGACGCTGTCGGTGCCCGTGTTCCATCATGGCGACCAGCTCGGCGCGATCTCGCTGGCCAAGGCTCCAGGCGAACGACTCACGCCGGCAGAGGAACGTCTGGCCCGCGACCTCGCTTCGCAGGCCGGCCTGGTCCTGCACAACGTTCGGCTGACCGCCGAGCTGCGAGCCCGCCTTGAGGAGCTGCGGGCCTCACGGCGGCGGCTGGTCGCGGCCCAGGATGCCGCTCGCCGCAGGCTGGAGCGAAACATCCACGACGGCGCCCAGCAGCAGTTGGTGGCGCTGTCGATCAAGACGAACCTGGCCCGCCAGCTCGTCACGAAGGACCCCGACAGAGCGGCGGAGATGCTCCGCACCCTGCGTACCGAGGTCGATCGGGCCATAGAGGATCTCGCGGAGCTGGCGCGGGGGATCGTGCCCGCGGCCCTCACCGAGCTCGGGCTGGTCGAGGCGTTGCGGGCCCAGACCGCCCGCGCCGTGCTGCCCGTGAGCGTGGAGGCGCCGGCCTCGCTCCTCGATCCGCCGGCCGATGTCGAGGCCGCCGTGTACTTCTGTGTGCTGGAGGCGCTGCAGAACGTGGCCAAGTACGCGGGGGCGTCCTGGGCCGTGGTTCGCCTGTCCGCCTCGGGTGGCGAGCTGCGGTTCGAGGTGCAAGACGACGGGCGGGGCTTCGACACCTCAACCAGGTCGTACGGTACGGGACTGCGGGGCATGACCGACCGCCTCGCGGCCCTGGATGGGAAGGTGGAGGTCACGTCGGCGCCTGGCGCCGGAACGACCGTCAGGGGGACGGTTCCCCTCGCGGCAGCGAACACTCCGACCGAACGTTCTCGCCGATCGGATGGTGACACCGTGGGCGCGATCCGATGACCGTCGAGTAGCCACGCACCGGTCCCGGCTGAACGTCGGTGCCCCTGGCAGGAGCCTATCGATCCCACGAGTCCAGGAAGAAGTCGCCCGACTCTACGAGCCAACGAGCGAAGTGCAGGGGCCTCCGCATGCGGTCACCTGACGAGGGCACCGCGGTTCGTGAACGTAATAGTCCAGGCGTTCGGCTAACGGCTCGCGGCGCCAGGGCTGTGGAGGAGATGGGCTTCGGCCCACGCGCCGAGGGCGAGCAGGGCCGGACGGAGCGCCTCGCCCCGCTCGGTCAGTCGATAGACCGTCGCGATCGGGGGGCCTTCCAGGACCTCTCGTTCGACCAGGCCCCCCTCCTTCAGCTCGGCGAGTCGAGTGGACAGCATGCCTTCGGTGATGCCCGGGATGGCCCGAGCCAGCTCGGCGAACCGGGCCGGCCGCTCCAGCAGCACGCCGATGATCACGCCCGTCCAGCGCTTCCCCAGGAGCGTGAACACGCCGGTGAGCGCCTCATCGCAATGGATCGCGCGCTGCTCGGTCTCGTCCACGGTTCGATGCTATCCGGTTGTTGCACTACTCTTACGTGCAACTCCGGAAAACGGAGTCGCTCGTCTCGGAGGTGTCCTTGACAGCAGGGGATGTGGATATGAAGGCCTTTGCCATCGATGAACTCGGACAACCCGGCTCGCTGCATGACATCCCCGTTCCCGAGCCGGCTGAAGGACAGGTGCGGATCCGGGTCGCCGCCGCGGGGTTGAACCCGTTCGACAACGCCGTCCTCCAGGGCAGCCTGAAGGATCGGATGGAGCACCGTTTCCCGCTCGTGCCCGGCATGGACGCCTCGGGGACTGTGGAGGCGCTCGGCGAGGGCGCCGAGGGGTGGACGGTCGGAGACGAGGTCTTCGGCTCCGTCGGCAAGATGTATCTCGGCGAGGGCACCCTGGCCGAGTTCGCCACCATGTCGGCGGGCACGGTGGCACGCAAGCCGGCATCGGTGGACCACACCGCTGCGGCCGCGATCCCGGTCGCCGGCGTCACGGCCCTCCTCATGGCCGATGCTCTCCATCTGTCTGAAGGGCACGTCGTGGTCGCGATCGGTGCGACGGGTGGGGTGGGGAGCTACTTCGTCCAGTTCGCGTCAGGACGGGGCGCTCGGGTCGTGGCCGTGTGCCGCGGCGAGAACGCCGACTACGCCCGCCGCCTCGGCGCCGCCGAGGTGATCGACTACATCGCGGGCGACGTGGTCGAAGCGCTTCGATCACGCTATCCGGACGGCATCGACGCCATCGCCGACATGCGCGGTGACCGGGAAAGCGTCGCTCGGCTGGCCGAGCAGGTTCGGTCCGGGGGGCACGTGGCCTCCGCGGTGGGCGCTGCCGATGCCGAGGCCCTCGGTGGACGCGGGATCGAGGGCACCAACGTCATGGGCATGGTCACGACGGCGTCGCTCCAAGCGCTCGCAGCGATGCTGGAGCGCGGAGAGATCATCAGTCCCGACATCCGCCCGTTCTCGCTGGCGGATGCTGGGGAGGCGCTCGCGGCGGTGGGGACTGGCCACGTTCGCGGCAAGATCATCGTGACGCTGGTGTGATGCGCCGCTCTGCCGAGCAGTGCCCCTGGCAGGAGCTCATTCGAACCGGGACGTACAGAGGCAAATCGGCCGGTTGTATGACATGAGCAGCGGGAAGGCGCCAGCTCTATCCAGGGCCGCTTGATCTCGACCAGGACAGTCCCCTTACCGGGCGTCGACGCAGGCGAAGTCGCATCGTCGAGCGGCGTATCGCTGATCTTCCTTCAGGAGGTCCTTGCCGAGGAGGGTATGGTGCTGCGGACGCGCTGCAAGATCGCCTGCACGTCTTCGGGGTGCGTCGCGA
>DAIMKN010000052.1:0-13842 GCA_036721725.1 Actinomycetota bacterium | reverse complement strand
GGCATCCTGCTGCTCGGTGTCATCGTCCTGCGGGCACGGCGGCGAGCTCTGCATCTTCGGCATCGCATCCCGGTCGCGATGTACGTGGGCGCCGTGTCGTTTGTCCTGGTGGGCGGGCCGATCGGGATCCTGCTGGGGACCGGCGCCGTGCACGACGGACAGACGTGGCTGGACCTGAGGAGCGCCCACATGGTGATCAACGTCCTGGGGTGGGTTTCACTCACGATCGCCGGGACGCTCATCACGCTGCTTCCGACGGTCCTGCGCGTGCGCATGCCGGCCTGGCACGTCAAGCTGACCGCTGGGCTGTTCGTGTTCGGCGTGGGGGTGACCGCGGCCGGGCTCGCTTTGGATGTGACGGCGCTCGCGGTGGCCGGCGGGGCCGCCTTTGCGGCCGGGGTGGCCGGCCTGGTGGTGATGGTCCGGCGGGTGCTCTCCACGCCCAGGAAGTGGCCGGTGCCCGTGTCGGCCAAGCACCTCCTGCTCGCCCTGGGGTGGTTCGCGGCTGGGGCCGTCTGGCTCCTCGTGGCGCTGATCCGGGGAGTTCAGTGGTTCGCCGGTGCCGACGATCTCTTCGTCGTCGTGTTCGCCGGCGGGTGGATCCTCCAGACGCTGCTGGGCGCGTGGCAGTACCTGCTGCCGATGAGCCGGCCGGGGCACCCTGACGAACGGCGGGCATCGCTCGCCGCGGTGGAGTGGGGAGGCACGGTGCAGCTCGTCGCGTTGAACGTAGGGCTCGTGCTGCTGGCCCTCGCAGCTTCCAGATCAGGCGCCTCCGTGCTGGCGACGGTCGGAGCCGCCCTGGCCCTGGTCGGCACGGCGATGGCCCTCATCAAGTCGTGGACGTATCCGATCCTCGGACGGAGCACCCTATTGACCCGGCGGTCGCGGCCGATGTGGGATCCGGGAGCGCGGCTGGCAGAGGCAGGGGGAAACGTCTCGGATGGGAAGCTCTGAGGATCGAAAGGGGCGAGAGTTGGAACGAGCGACCGTTCTCCTCTGGCGCGACGGCCGATCGTTCACCCCCACGGCTCCTTAGGGGACAGAAGGGCCGATCAGGTTGCGTACGTCCAGTCGGCCTGCTTGCTCGCGTAGGTGAGGTCGTAGAGGAACCGGCCGGCCGCCTGGTCCCAGTCGACGATCTTGTGGAAGGTCAGTTCGCGAGAGAGAGGGCACGATCCGCCGATGTGACTGCCAAACTCCTGCGCGAAGACCTGCACCAGGCTCTGGATGAGCAGACTCTCGCCAGTGGGCAGCGCGCACTTCTGTCCGTCTGTCGAGCTCTTGGCGTGCATCAGGATGGACTCGAGGTCCTGGTCTGACTCGCCCCCCGACTCGATCTTCGCCAGGGACTTGGTGACCTCCCCCGTGCCGAACTTGCAGGCCGGGCACTGGCCGCAGGACTCCACGTACAGGAAGCGGGAGTAGAGGTACGCGGCCTTGACCATGCACGCCGAGTCGTCGAAGACGGCGAAGCCCCCCGCGCCCAGGCCCGATCCGAACTGACGCATCGAATCGAAGTCCATCGGCAAATCCAGTTCCTCGGGCGCGAGGACGGTGTTCGATGCACCGGGGAAGATGGCCTTGACGCTGCGGCCCTCGGGTGGTCCGCCGGCCAGCTCATCCACCAGGTATCTCAGGGGAGTGCCCAGAGCTAGCTCGAACACACCCTCTCGCCGCACGTCACCGCATACGGTGAAGACCATCGTCCCGGGAGAACCGTCCGTGCCATTCGAGCGGAGCCAGTCCGGGCCATCCGCCAGGATGTGCGTCACGTTGGCGAGCGTCTCGACGTTGTTCACCAGCGTGGGGTTGTCGTTCGGAGCTGCGGCGAAGAGCCCGAGCATGAATGGTCGGGCCATTCGCGGAAGGGGGAGGCGGCCCTCGATCACCTCTTCGAGACCGGTTTCCTCTCCGAACAGGTAGAGGTCCGGGCCGAGGACCACCTGGATCGGGATCCCGCCGAGGGCATCCGCCTCTCGCATCTCCTCGAGCGCGCGGCGCAGTGCCTGGATCTCCTGATCGAACGCCTCCTTCACCCCGATGTAGGCGCGCTCGGCACCGATCGCGTACGTCGCGATCGCCAGGCCCTCCACCACCTGGTACGGGTTGGTCCGGAGCAGGAAGCGGTCCTTGAACGTGGCCGGCTCGCCCTCTGCCCCGTTGCACACGGCGAACCTCGCCCCGGTTCCGGTGGTCCGGATCGCCCGCCACTTCTCGGCCGTCGGGAAGCCGGCGCCACCCCGGCCGCGCAGTCCGCTCTTGGCCA
The DNA here is from genome assembly GCA_036721725.1 of Actinomycetota bacterium. Taxonomy (GTDB): domain Bacteria; phylum Actinomycetota; class UBA4738; order UBA4738; family UBA4738; genus DAIMKN01. The sequence continues at coordinate 11,573 of DAIMKN010000052.1, read as the reverse complement.
CCTCCTCGATTACCGCTTCCGGGCCGGCCTCGAGAGCGACCTCCAGCCCGCGACCGCCGCCGCCGGCCACGTACTCATCGAACGATCGCGGAGCGATGTCGAGAAGAGGCACGGCTGAAAGCGTAACAACTCGCCCACCTTCGGGTCGGCGAGTCCACTCACCAAGCCGCCGTCGTGCTCAGGAAGCGTCCTGCCGCCGGTAGCTGAGGAAGATTCTGAGGCCGGCGAAAGGGCTCACGTTCGATCCTCTGGGTGCGGACGGGACTGGATGCAAGAGTTTGGCCGCGCCGCGCTCCGTCTGCAAGGTCCGTCCGCGCGAGACCACTTCTTTGGATGATGTCGGACGGCGGCGCAGGCGCCACCGTTCGTCTCGGGATGAGCGATCAGCGACCGCAGGGCCGCAGCATCGGCTGCGAGGGTAGGGCCGACGCCCGCGTCCACGCTCTGTTGTGTGGTTCTCCGACCGATGATCTTCGATCGCTACGTCACCGTCGATTGGAGTGCGAGCAACCGCCCCAAGACCGGCAAGGACTCCGTCTGGATCTGCAGCCTCGGTGATGACGGCGAGCCTTCCGTGACGAATCCGCCCACACGACGGACGGCGGAAGCCGCGGTCCGGGACCTGCTGGTCGATGCCGTCGAACGCGGCGAGCGCGTGCTCATCGGCTTCGACTTCCCCTACGCCTATCCGATCGGCTTCGCGGCAGCACTGGTCCTCGACGGTCAGCCCTGGCGTGCGGTGTGGGAGTTCCTCGACGGGCACGTACAGGACGACCGCGAGACGAACGAGAACAACCGGTTCGACGTCGCATCGGCGATCAACGCGCGACTGACGCACCACGCCTTCTGGGGGCGCCCGTGGACACAGGTCCACGACCATCTCTCCGCACGACGCGACCAGGTTCGCTACCGGCTCGACGGCGAGACGGCAGGCCTCAGCGAGTGGCGCGAGGTGGAGCTGGTCCTCCGCCGCCGGGGCCATCCCCCCCATTCAACCTGGAAGCTCTTCGGCGCCGGCTCCGTCGGCAGCCAGACGATCACCGGGATCCCCGTGGTCTCGCGCCTCCGCCACGATCCAGAGCTGATGACGATCAGCAGGGTCTGGCCGTTCGAGGTGACAGTCCCGGAGCTTCCCCCGGGGAACCGGCCGTCATCCACGCTGAGATCTGGCCCAGCCTCATCGACGTGGCCACGATTGAGGGCCAAGTCAAGGACGAGACCCAGGTCATCTGCCTCGCCCAGGAGTTCCGGAACCGGGATCGGGCTCGCACACTGCGCAACCTCTTCGCGGCCGCTGGGTCGGGGACGGCCGTGGAGGAGGGATGGATCCTGGCTGTCTCGTAAGCATCCCCGGACCCGTTCACGAAGGTGCCGGGGCAAGGCTCAGCCGGCGATCGAGGCCATCTCCGCCAGGACTCGTTCGACCTCGGCGGTCGAATTGTAGTGACAGAAGCCGATCCGAACGGCTCCGCCCGACGCCTCGAGGCCCAGCCGTTCCATGATCGACAGCGCGTAGTAGTTCCCGTCCCAGACGAAGACGCCTCGCTCGCCGCGGGGCCGCGGCCACCTCGCGCGGCGTCCGGTCTGCCAGGCGGACGGCGAACGTGGGGGTCCGCTCGTCGACCCGGGCGCGGTCCCCTATGCCGTACAGCTTGACCCGGGCAGGTCGCCGAGCCCCGCCAGGAATCGGTCGGACAAACCACGCTCGTAAAGCCGGATGGCTTCGAACCCCGCGACCACGCCACCACGCAGGCTCGCGTCCCCGACGGCGAGGCCGTGTTCGTGCCCGAGGCCGGCCAGATAGTCGACGGCCGCGATGAAGCCCGCCAGGGCTTAGTGGGACAGCGTTCCGGTCTCCCACCGGTCGGGCGCCTCGTCGCTGGCGGGGCGCACCTTGAACGGGCGCCACCGCTCCAGCAGTTCGCGTTTCGCCCAAATCACGCCGAGGTGCGGGCCGAAGAACTTGTACGGCGAGCACAGGACGACGTCCGCTCCGAGGGCCGCCACATCGAGCAGCCGGTGCTGGGCGAAGTGGACCGCGTCGGCCACCGCCACCGCGCCCGCCTCGTGCACACGCCGAACGATCTCCGCCGCCGGCGTGACCGTCCCCACGGCGTTCGACGCCATGGTGAACGCCACCACCCGGGTCCGCTCGGAGAGGGCCGCGTCCAGCGAGTCGAGGTCCAGCGTGCAGTCCTCGGTCCGAACGTCGACCACCTTCACCGTCGCTCCGGCCCCCTCGGCGGCGGTTCGCCACGGAGTGACGTTCGCGTCGTGGTCGAGCACCGTGACCACGACCTCGTCGCCGGGCGAGAGCTCCAGCGCCACCGCCCTGGACAGGGCGAACGAAAGGGTGGTCATGTTCTGCCCGAACGCGATCTCCTCGGGCCGCCCGCCAACGAGGTTCGCCCCAGCCCGGCGAGCCTCGGCGAGGACCTCATCCGTCTGGATGCTCGTGTCGAACGCGCCGCCCAGGTTGGCATTGCTGCAGGCCAGATACTCGGCGATCGCGTCGATGAGCGACCGGGGCACCTGCGTCCCACCGGGCGCGTCCGCGAACACGACGGGGCGTCCGTCCCGGGTCCGGGCCAGCCCCGGGAAGCGGTCGCGAACCGGTGAGAGATCGGCAGGGGCGCCCACCCGGCTACTCTATCCGGCCGAAGTTCAATGACCGGAAAGAGGAGGCTCTCCGCGTGCGCCCGTTGACCACCGCTGTTGCGGCCGTCGTGATCTCCATCTCCGCGCTCGTCGCGCCGGCGGCCGGGAGCCGCGCCGACGCGGCGGGGTCGGGCGTCATTCGGGTGAAGGTGATCTGCGACGGGCTCGGGCAGGCGACGGTCGAGCTGTCCGCAGCCAGGCCGAACGGGGGCGACGCGCGGCTCGTTGGTGGTGGAGGCGTCCGCCTGGTGACGCCACTGCCCATCGTCGCCACCGACCGGCGGACCGGAGCCGTGGTCCGTACCGGCACCTCGCCACGAGACGCCATCCCGTGCACCCCGTTCGGGTTCAGCGGCCTCCGGTTCAGCGACGGGACACCCACCGGGACGGCGCCGCCCCCGGGGGTGTCGGCGGGCGACATCCTCGACGGCCGGATGCTCATCTCGGTCATCGTCGAGGCCCGGCCGGCGCAGCGCGCTGCCGCGTCGACCCTTCCCCTGTTCCCCTACGACGCGGCCCTGCGTTCGTACCTGTTGACGCGCTCCGACGTCGGGGCCATCGCGCTGTTCGATCGCCAGAACGGGACCACGTTCGGCTACTTTCCGACCCGGAGCTTCATCACCGCGAGCATCGTGAAGGCGGACATCCTGGCGACGCTGCTGCACAAGGGGTCGCTCACCGACCATCAGAAGGCGCTCGCCAAGCTGATGATCGAACAGAGCGACAACGCCGCCGCCACGGAGCTGTGGTGGGATGCCGGGGGCGGGCCCGGCGTCGCTGCGTTCAACCGACTGGTGCCCATGCCGTCGACGACGATGGGCTCGGGCGGCTATTGGGCGCTGACGCAGACCACCCCGCCGGACCAGGTGGCCCTGGTTCGAACGATCGCCTACCCGAGTTCACTGCTGTCGCCGCAGGCACAGGAGTACGAGCTGAGCCTGATGCGAGGCGTCATCCCGTCCCAGAAGTGGGGCGTGTCCGCCGGCGTGCCGTCCGGCGCCTCGGTCGCGTTGAAGAACGGCTGGTTCCTGGCCGCCGGCACCTGGCACATCAACAGCATCGGCCACATCAGCGGCGGCGGCCTGGACTACGCGATCGCCATCCTGACCACGAACAATCCCAGCCAGGCCTACGGCATCGACACCGTCGAGGCGCTTTCGCGGCTGATCGTCGGACAGCTTCCTCGACCGGCGCCATCCGTCACCTCGGGTTCGGATGACAGCCTCGACCTCGCCCGTCGAACCTCCGGGGGGGAGGTCGAACACCTGACGTGGTCCGGCGGAACGTGGTCGCAGCCCGAGTCGCTGGGGGGTGACCTCATCGGCGCGCCCTCCCTCGTGGCGGTGCCCGGCGGGCTCGATCTGTTCGACCGAGGCTCGGGTGGCAACGTGTCCTGGCGTCACGAGGCTGCCGGGCAGTGGTCCAGCTGGGAGCGGGTGCCCGGGCAGGAACAAGGATGGGAGGTGAGTTCGCCCGCCGCGGTGGCGGGCGCCGACGGGAGCGTTCGGCTGTTCGTTCGAGGTCGGGACGGCGGGCTGTGGACCGACCTGCTCGACCCGAACGGCACCTGGGCCGGCTGGAAGCGCCTGGACGCCGCACTGGACTCGGGTCCGGCCGCGTGCATGTCCGCCGACGGAACGGTGACGGTCGCCGAGGTGGGGGCCGACGACCACTTCTGGACCGGCACGCTGAACGGCGACTCGTGGTCGGGCTGGAAGCTTCGAACGGGACTGCTGCTCGACGCGGACCCCGCGGTCGTCTGCGATGCGTCGGGGGTGGAGCTGTTCGCCCGCGGCGTTGACCATGCCCTGTGGACACGAACGCTCACCGGCTCGTGGAAGAAGCTCGACGGAAGCTTGCAGAGCCAGCCGTCGGTGACCGTTCGGGGCCAATCGATCGAGGTCCTGGCGCAATTCACCGACGGCCAGACCCACCGCAAGATCCGCGACGCGTCCGGCCTGTGGTCGAACTGGAAGCTCGTGACGCCGGCGGGGTAGGTCCCGTGAGGAACGCGGCCGCGGTCAGCGCGGGACGATGCGGGTGCCGGTCTCGCCGCGCATGGCGCGCTCCACGCTCTCGGGGTTCGTGATGAGCGCCTCCTGGCCGCCGCGTTCGAGGTAGCTCACCACCGCCTCCATCTTGGGCGCCATGCTTCCCTCGGCGAAGTGCGCCCCTTCCGCCAGGAGCGCCTTCACCTCCGGCAGGCTCAGGCGGTCCACCCACTCCTGGTTCGGCTTCCCCCAATTGAGGGCGACCTTCTCGACGGCGGTCGAGATGATGAACAGTTCGGCCCCGATCCCGCTCGCCAACAGCGCGGAGGCTCGGTCCTTGTCGATGACGGCGGCGACGCCTTCGAGGTCGCCGGAGGCCATTCGGATCACCGGGATGCCGCCGCCGCCCACGGAGATGACCACGAACCCGTGGTCCAGGAGGTCCTTGATGGCGTCCTCCTCCACGATGCGAACGGGCTGCGGCGAGGCCACCACGCGCCGCCAGCCGCGGCCGGCGTCCTCCATGATGACCCAACCCTGCCGGTCGCGCCGCCGGACCGCCTCCTCCTCCTCCATGTAGGAGCCGATGGGCTTGGACGGCGCCTGGAAGGCCGGATCGTCTGCCGCCACCTCGGTCTGGGTGACGACGGTCACCGCCTGCTTCTTCAGGCCCAGCCGGGCGAAATCGTTGTACAGGTTCTGCTGCAGCGCGTAGCCGATGGCTCCCTGGCTGTCCGCGCCAGCCACGTCCAGGGGCACCTCGTGGAGCTCCTTCGACGCGATCTCCGAACGGCGCAGGATGAACCCGACCTGCGGCCCGTTGCCATGCGTGATCGCAACGTCCCAGCCGTCCACGATCATCCCGGCGATGTGCCCGCACGTCTCGCCCGCCGCGATGTACTGGTCCCTCACCGACTGGTGCAACTTGTCCTTGATCAGCGAGTTCCCGCCGATCGCGATCAGCGCCCTCCTGCCCACGCCCTTCTCCTTACCTCATCGTCAGGGCCATCACGGCCTTCTGCCCGTGCAGCCGGTTCTCGGCCTGGTCGTACACCACCGAGTGCGGGCCGTCGATGACCTCGTTCGCCACCTCCACGCCCCGGTCGGCGGGTAGCGGGTGCATGTAGATGGCATCGTCCGCCGCCAAGTCGATGCGCCGTTCGTCGGCGATCCAGTCCTTGTACTTGTCGATGATGGCCGCACCTTCTGCCTCGTCCTGCGTGGTGAGCAGGGCGCCCCAGGACTTGGCGTAGATGACGTTCGAGTCGCGCACCCCGGAGTCGAAGTCGTCCATGACCTCGAACCCGACGTGCGCCGCTCGCGCGTTCGACCGGGCCAGCTCCATGATGTCCGGCATCAGCTCGAACTCCGGCGGGTGGACCAGGCGAACGTTCATGCCGAACCTCGGGAGCAGCGTCACCAGCGACTGCGGGACGCTGATGGGCTTCTGGTAGGACTCCGCATACGCCCAGCTCACGGTGGCCGTTCGGCCCCGTGGATCGCCCAGCTTCTCGATGATGGTCATGAGGTCCGCCAGCGCTTGGTGCGGGTGGTAGACGTCGCATTGCATGTTGAGCACCGGCACTCGGCTGTGCTCGGCCACCTCTCGGATGTAGGCGTTGCCGGAGCCCCAGTCCACCTGACGGATGGCGATGCCGTCGTTGTAACGGCCCAGGATCTCTCCGATCTCCTTTGCCGTGTCGCCGTGGGCGATCTGGGTCGAACGGCTCTCGATGAACTGGGCGTGGCCGCCGAGCTGGGCCATGCCCGCCTCGAACGAGGCCCGGGTCCGCGTGGAGGAGAAGAAGAACAGCATGGCGAGCACCTTGTCCCGCAACAGGGGGTGCGGGATCCCCAGGGCCCGCTGCTTCTTCAGGTCGAACGCCACCTCCAGCAGCGTGTCGATCTCCTCCTTCGTCCACTCGTCGAGCGTGATGAGGTCGCGGCCTCGAAGGTCGGTCTGCATCGCCGCGACCCGCTATTCGACCGCGCCGAGGACGAGCGACAGCAGGCCCATCCGCATGACCACACCGTTGAACGCCTCCTGCCAGTACCGGGCGTGCCGGGTGGCGTCCACGTCGGTCGAGAGCTCGTCCATCCGGGGCAGCGAGTGCAGGACGATGGCGCCGCGCTGGGCCCGCTTCATGACCTCGCGGGTGATCTGGTACTCCTTCGGGGTTCGACCGACGTCACCCGTTCGTTCGTCCAGCGACTTCGTGTAGTCAGGCTGGACCACCGGCTCCATGTAGACCACGTTCACGTCGCCGATGACCTTCTCCACGCTCTCCACCTCGGTGAACGTGACGCTCCGCTCGTCGAGCTCGGCCTTGAACTCGGGCAGCAGGGACATGTCCTGCGGCGAACAGACGAACATCTCGAGGTCGAACTGCGAGGCGGCGTAGAGGATCGAGTGCATCGTTCGCATCCGCATGTCGCCGACCAGCAGGACGCGCAGGCCGTCGAGCGTCCCGAGCTCGCGCCAGATGGTGTAGAGGTCGGTCAGGACCTGCGTGGGGTGCTCGCCCCAGCCGTCGCCGCAGTTGATGATGGGCACGCTCGACCACCGCGCCGCCTCGGCCGGAGCGCCCTGCTGGAAGTGACGCATGGCGATGACGTCGCCGTAGTACTCCAGCATGTGGACGGTGTCCTTGATGGACTCCTGATAGAAGTCGCCGGCCCGCGTGTTCTTGGCATCCGAGAACCCCAGGACGTGCCCGCCCAGCCGGTGCATGGCCGCCTCGGTGGCCAGGCGCGTCCGCGTGGACGGCTGGTAGAACGCCGTCAAAAGCGTCCGGTCCTTCAGCAGGTCCGTGTTGCGCCGCTCCTCCGCGAAGTGGCGCAGCTCCTGGGCCACCTCGAACACATGGAAGAACTCGGCGCGTTCGAACTCCTTGAGCGACAGGATGTCGCGTCCGTGGAAGCTCCTCATCTTTTCGGCCCCCTTCCTCCGTGGTTGGTAGGGTCACAGCCTATCGACCGCCGCGACCCGATGTTCCGCGGCCGAACGTTCTCCGGGAATCCACAGGTTCGTCTCGGGAAGCGTCCAGACTCCCGGGGCAGGATGAGTGGTGTTCGGGAGCACTCCTCGGCGGGTGCGACGAACGGCGGATCGGTCACCCCGGTTTCTGGGAAGGATGCCGGGGGACGGACAACAAGTGAGGTGCTGACATGTCGGACCTGGAACCCAGCGCGACGAACGACGAACCTGTCCCTGCACGCGAACACCGGTCGTGGGACGAGGACTGGTGGCACGAGCCCGAACGCTCCATCCCGCCCGCGCCGCACACAACCCCCCACTGGAACCCGCAGCCCGAGACGCCCACCGTCGGTTCGGCGGGGACGGGGAGTTCGGCGTGGCCGACCGGTCCCACCACGGAGGTCTCGCCTTCGCAGCCGTCGCAGCCGGGGCGCCGGACCGGCAGGATGGCCATCGCGCTCGTCGTCGCGGGGTTCGTGCTGCTGGCGTCAGGGATCGGGATCGGCTGGACCATCGGGAAGCCGTCCTCCCAGTCCCGTTCGTCGGGCACGATCACCCGCCCGCTCCCGCGCGGCGGGCAGCGGGGTGGTTCGGGTTCGCAGGGCCGCGGGCCACAGCTTCCCGGCGGCGGGACAGTCTCCGGCATCAACGTGAACGCCGTGGCGGCCAAGGTCGACCCGGCCGTGGTGGACATCAACACCATCATCGCGGTGGGCGTGGGCGGCGCGCGCGGCGGGACGGCCGCGGGGACCGGCATGATCCTCACCGCAACCGGCGAGGTCCTGACGAACAACCACGTCATCCGGGGCGCCACCAAGATCCGCGTCACCATCCAGGGACGGTCGGGGTCGTTCGCGGCCGACGTCATCGGGGCCGACCCGGCCGCGGACGTCGCGCTGATCCAGATCTCGAGGGTCTCGGGCCTGCCTAGGGTGTCGTTCAGCGACGCCTCCAAGATCACGCTGGGCCAGCCGGTGGCCGCCATCGGCAACGCGTTCGGGCGGGGCGGAGCGCCCTCGGCGAACGCCGGCACCATCACGGCGCTCAACCAGACCATCACCGCATCGGACCCCGGCACCCAGCCCGAACCGCTCTCCGGCCTCATCCTGTCGAACGCCCCCATCGCCCCCGGCGATTCAGGCGGACCGCTGGTCGATGCCACGGGGAAGGTCATCGGGATGACCACCGCAGCGTCCCGCAACGCGCCGTTCCAACAGGTCTCCACGCGCGGCTATGCCATCGCCATCGGGAGCGCGCTGGACGTCGTTCGGCAGATCCGAACGGGCCAGGCCACCGCGGACATCATCCTGGGACGGCCCGGACTCCTCGGGGTCGAGGTGCAGAACCTGAGCGCCGCCGAGGCCACCCGGCTGGGCCTCAGCGTGAGCCAGGGCGCGCTGGTGGTGGGCATCATCCCGGGGACCCCCGCCGCCGGCACGGCGCTGGCCGCCGGTTCGGTCATCACCCGGATCGACGACCACGCCATCACCTCCGCGAACGGCCTGGGCACGGTCCTGCACACGTACAAGCCGGGACAGAGCGTCACGGTCATGTGGGTCACCACCTCGGGCGCCCACAGCGCGACGGTCCAGCTCATCACTGGGCCCGCGGTCTGACGCAAACGGCCGCTGAGTCAGCGGCCAAGCGGGGACGGCGGCGCAACCTGCTGATCGCAGGAGGGTCGCCGCCGTCCTTCCGTTCGTTATCCTGTGGCGGCCATGGCTGCCTCCCGACGCGACCGCATCCGCTACCGTTCGGACCGCATCATGTCCGCGGGAGTCAAGGCGCAGATCGCCGCCCTGGCAGTCCTCACGATCATCGTCATCGCGTTCGTGTTCGTCGTCATCCTTCTGGCGAACTTGAAGAGCGGCGGCTACCACAAGCCCACGGTCCTCTACCACCTGCTGCTGGAGGTCATCGACTCGGGCACCGTCGGCAACTTCACCAGCCCCAGCTGGGTGTACACGCTGCTCGCGGTACTCATCACGATCTACGGATTGTTCGTGGTGGGTTCGCTCATCGGCATCCTGGCGAACGGGCTGGACGAACGCATCCAGAACCTCCGCAAGGGCCGTTCGCGCGTGGTCGAGAACGGCCACATCGTCGTGCTCGGCTGGTCCGACCAGATCTTCGCGCTCCTCGCCGAGATCGCTCTGGCGAACGAGAACCAGAAGCGTTCGGCGGTCGTGGTGATGGCGCCGAACGACAAGGTCGAGATGGAGGACGCCATCAGGGCGAAGGTGCGCTACGGCAAGCAGACCCGCATGGTGTGCCGAACGGGCAACCCTCTCGACATCGACGACCTCGGGCTGCTCAGCCTGGCGACCTCCAAGGCCGTCATCATCCTGACGCCGGAGACCGAGCCGGACCCGGACTCGCTGGTCCTGAAATCGCTCATGGCCCTCATGTCCGCGGCCGGCGACGCCCAGGGCTTCCAGGTGTTCGCCGAACTCCACGACGAGGCGAACGCGCACGTGGCGCAGCTGGCGGGCAGGGGCCGGGTCCAGCTGGTGCCGGGCCAGACGTTCACCGCCCGCATCGTCGCCGAGACGGCCAGCCAGCCCGGCCTGTCGGCGGTGTTCACCGAACTCCTCGACTACGGAGGGGACGAGATCTACCTCTCGGCGCTGCCGGAGCTCACCGGGACGGCGTTCGGCGACTGCCTGCAGCGGTTCGAGGATTCCGTGCCCATCGGCATCGCCACCGCCGCCGGCGAGATCCAGGTCAACCCGCCGATGGAGACGATGCTGGCGAACGGCGATCGCCTCATCGCCATCTCGGAGGACGACGACACGGTCGTGACGAACGGCCAGCCGGAGATCGACGAGGCGGTCATCCGAACCAGCCAGCGCGTGCCGCCCGGCCCCGGCAGGACGCTCATCCTGGGCGAGAACCCGCAGCTCCACGTCATCGCCGAGGAGCTCGAACGCCGCGCGCCGGAAGGATCCGAGCTGGTCGTCGCGTCGGGGACCGACGGGCACATCGCGGCGGAGGTCGGCGCGCTGCTGCAGCGCCAGTCGGTCAGTCACCGCCGGATGAACACCACCAGCCGAGCCGAGCTCGAAAAGCTCGACCCCGCTTCGTTCGACCGGGTCGTCATCCTGACCAACCCTGCCCTCCCGCCCGAGCAGGCGGACGCCCGCACGCTCACCACGCTGCTCCACGTTCGAGATCTCGAACAGCAGTCGAAGCGCAACATCCCCGTGGTCTCGGAGATGAAGCTGCCCCAGAACAAGGCGCTGGCGGAGGCCTCCACCGACTACGACTTCGTGGTGTCCACGCAGCTCATCAGCCTCTACATCTCGCAGGTGGTGATGACGCCGGCGCTCTCCGACGTGTTCCGAGCCCTGTTGACCGGGGACAGCAGCCTGATCGAGATGGCGCCCGCGGGCGGCTACGTGGAAACGGGCGTCCCGGTCAACTTCTACACGCTGACTGAGTCCGCTCGCCGCCAGGGCCACATCGCGCTCGGCTACCGGAGGCGCGGCGAACGCGGCCCTGCCGAGGTCGTCGTCAATCCCGACAAGTCTGCTACACAGGTGTTCGGACCCGGCGACCAGATCGTCATCCTGTCCGCCCCCACCGTCCCGGCGGCCGCTGCGGTTCAGACCACTCCCGCGGCGACCACCGCCTGACGTCGGTTCCGCTCTTCGGGGCTACCGCGACGATCGGGCCGTCTCAGATAGGTGGCGTGAACCGGTTCACGAGGCGAAGGAGTGGAGCCAGGAGGCGGACCCAAAGGCCGCTGATGAGCAGGATCCCGACCGTCACCATCGTCGCGCCACCGAACCCCGCGAACCAGCGGTAGTGGCGACTGATGAACCGGGAGGCGCCCATGGCCCATCGCATCCCCATGCCCAGCAGGAAGATCGGAAGTCCCAGTCCGAGCGAGTAGAGGAACAGAAGCAGGAGGGTCTTCGCCGTCGTGCCCTGGGCCGCCGCCAGGG
>DAIMKN010000051.1:0-13892 GCA_036721725.1 Actinomycetota bacterium | reverse complement strand
GCCTCCTACGACGCCATGCTCACGGCTCTCCAGGGTGACCAGGCTGGGGCAGCCGAGCTGCTCCGGACGAGCGCAAAGGCGCGCCAGAACGAGCACATCCACTTCCGCGCGATCCACGCCCGCGCCTCCGCAGTCGTGGCACTGGCGTGCGGACGGTTCGAGGAGGCGTATGCCGAAGCCATGGAAGCGGTCGCCGTGGATCCAGCCGGCATCAACAGCCCCGTGGCCCTCTACGCGGCGTCCCGCGCGGGCCTGTGGCTGCGCGACCAGGAGAAGATCAGGACAGCCCTTACCGGGTTGGAGAGCTTCAGTGGCGCGTGGACGGCTGCCGTCCGACGAACCGCCGAAGCAGGGTTGGCGGCCCTGGATGGCCGCCTCGACGTCGCCGCGAGGTCCTACAGCGAGGCCATCGCGGCCTGGCGAAAGCTCGACTCTCCGCTCGACGTCGCCCTCTGCGAGCTGGACTTCGCGACGTTCGTTCCGGGAGACGACGAGGCGGACGCCGCCGCGGAGCACGCTCGAACCGTATTCGAGCGACTGGGCGCCATCCCCTTGCTCGAGCGGCTCGGCGATCACGTGAGCACCTCCGGCTGACCACTCGAGAGCGTCGCCGCGCCCCCATCCGTGCTCTGGAGATCCTAGGCGTTCGTGGCCTCCAGCAGCAGCGCGTGGGTGTTCGGGGAGCCCGCTAGGATGGTGCCGGAGAGGTAGTCGTCGCCGCCGGTCCAGTCGGTCATGAGGCCGCCCGCCTCGGTGATGAGGACGGCGCCGGCGGCCACGTCCCACACGCCGAGGTTCATCTCGAAATAGCCGTCGAACACCCCCGCCGCGATCCATGACAGGTCGAGTGCGGCCGAGCCGGTCTCGCGGAGGTCCTCGGTGGCCTCCCACACGTGGTCCAGGACCTGCCGGTACCGCGGCGCGAACGAACGGTCGCGGAACGGGATGGCGAACGCCACGATCGCCTGACGGGCCGGCCGCCGACTGACTTCGAGGCGGCGTTCGCCTGACCAAGCGCCCTGCCCTTGGGCACTGGAGAAGCGCAGCGACAGGAGCGGGGCGTCCACGGCGCCGACCACGGCGCGGTGGTGTTCGACCAGGCCGACGGACGTGGCCACGACGGGGAAGCCTCGCAGGAGGTTCGTGGTGCCGTCGACGGGATCGACCGCCCAGTAGACGTCGCCGCGTTCGCCGCCGCGCTCCTCGCCGACGAACGGGAGCTCGGGCGTTCGATCCGCCAGGACGACTCGAACGGCGTCCTCGGCCTCGCGGTCAGTGGCCGTGACGTAGTCGCCGCGGCCCTTCGTCTCGAACGCCCCACCGCTCGCCCCGACGTTGCGCGAGATGACCTCGCCGCCCGCCGCCGCGGCGGCTTCAGCAGCCGCGCGAAGCTCCTTCAGTTGTCCGGCGTCGAACGCCATCTACCGTCGGCGCGAGGTCATGGACGGCGGCGGACCTCGACGCGCCCGCCGGAGATCCGGGCGTCGTAGGCGGGCTGGGGAGTGGTGGCCGGGCCCCGCACGATGGAGCCGTCGCTCAGTTCGAAACGGCTTGCGTGCCAAGGACACTCGACGACCGTGCCCTCGACGTCGCCCTCGTTCAGCGGCCCACCCTGGTGGCTGCACCGGTTCGCCAGCGCGTAGATCCTCCCGTCCTTCCGGTACAGCATCACCAGCACGTTCTCCGCCTCCGCCAGCACCGGCTTGCCCTGGGGGAGTTCGTCCTCGGTGAGCACCGAGACCCACTCGCCGGATGCCTCCTGGAACGCCGTCTGGTTCACCCCGATGCCCAGGCCGAACGAGAGGTGGCCGCCGAGATAGGCCGTGCCACTGACGAGCCCGGTGGCGGCGGTCGACAGGGCCACGCCCCGGAAGTGGTGGCCCTTGCGGCGAGCCCGCCACGACGCGACGTACAGGGCCAGGACCCCGACGTTCCCCAGGCCGTGGATCGTGGCGACCCGCCGCGGCCGGTCACTCGAGATGTCGGCGAACTCGGAGAGCCCGGTCACCGCCGTGGGCAGCGCCGAGAGGATCCCCAGGCCGATCAGCCGCTGCGCCGCGGGGCGGAAGCGCTTGCCGCCCAGGAAGTCCAGGGCGGTCGCGCCCATCCAGAACCCGATGGTGGGGTCGGTCAGCGCGGGATGGACGGGGTGTCCTAGCCACGTTCCGCTCAGCAGGTCCTTGAACGCTCCCGGCTTCAGCACGGACCGGACCGTCCCACCGATGATCTTGCCGATCGGATCGAGCGCGTGGAGCTGTTCGAGCTTCTCGGCCATCGGACGGATGGACAGGGTCATGGATGTCTCCTTATCGGTCGAGCGGGGCAGCCTTCGGAACGTTCGTCACGGGATAGCGGGCTCGGACCTGGTCGATGTAGGCGGCCATACGCTCGGCCAGCGCGGGGTCGGTGATCTCCAGGACGTTCTCGGCGTTCTGCTGTCCGGAGCCCGACAGGTTGTAGCTCCCGACGAACACGCGGTCGTCCGCCACGGTCATCTTCGCGTGCATGTAGTCGTGAACGGTACCCGGCCCGTAGGGCGTGGTCACCTTGCCGCCGAACAACCCGCTGGCCTGAACCGCCTGGAACGTCGGGATCTTCCACGGGACGCGCCCGTCCGCCCGCCACTGGTGGATGACCTGGCGCATCTGCGTCGCGTCGTAGACGCCCCCCACGTCCACCTTCTTGTCCGCGATGATCTGGGCCAGGGTGGCCAGGACCGGGCCGGCCGTGATGACCGGCGAGGCCACCCGGACCCGCCGCGTCGCCGTCCCGATGGCGTCCGCGATGCGATGGGCGAGCTTGCGTCCCCGTCCCGGACAGAACCAGGGTCGAACGTTCGACCCGCCGACCGTCACGTCCGTGGTGGTCCATTCGCCGCTCCCCGCCACGTCCACCTTCTGCCACAGCTCCTCGAAGTCCCGTTCGAACTGGGCCACCAGATCCGGGGCGTCGGCGGCGATCACGATGACGTTCTCCTCCCGCCGCCACGAGTCGTCGGTCCAGTTCGTCGAGCCCGTCCACAGCGAACGCCCGTCCCGCAGGACGTACTTGTGGTGCATGAGGTCGGGGACGCCCGCAAGGACGCGGACCTCGGCGCCGAGCGAGTCCACCAGCGACTTCTCGACGTCGGGCGGCGGGGGGACGGGGATGGGCAGCGCGTGGTCGCGGTCGTAGGCGAGCCGAACGACCACGCCCCTCCCCACGGCCGTGTGCACGGCTTCGACGATGGGGGCGGCCACCGCCGGGCTCAGCTTGAAGTCGTAGATGGCGATGTCCAGGGTGCGTTCGGCTGCCGCCACGAACGACGCCAGCAGGGCCGCGACGTCGGCGGGTTGCTGGCCACCGTCCGTCAGGGTGTGGACCTCCAAGGCTTGGGTCGCGGCGCCGGGCATCACTGGGCGTCGCTCTTGCCCGGCTGGACCTCGGGCCGGTCCTGAGGGCGTTCGCCCTCGGCCTCGTCCTGCTCTCGCTCGCCCAGGACCTCCAGGATGAACGCGACGGTCTCGTCGATGTCGTCGGAAACGCGGAAGAGTTGGAGGTCGGTGGGGGCGATCTTGCCCTCGGCCAGGACCCCGCTCTTCAGCCACTCGATCAGCCCGCCCCAGTACGCGGAGCCGAACAGCACCACCGGGAAGTGGCCGACCTTGCCGGTCTGGATGAGGGTGAGGGATTCGAACAGCTCGTCGAGCGTCCCGAAGCCGCCCGGGAAGACCACGAAGCCGTCGGCGTACTTGACGAACATCATCTTCCGGACGAAGAAGTAGCGGAAGTCGACGCCGAGGTCGATGTAGCCGTTCATGCGCTGTTCGAACGGGAGCTCGATGTTGCAGCCGATGGACTCCCCGCCCGCCTCCTGGCAGCCTCGGTTGGCGGCCTCCATGATCCCCGGGCCGCCCCCGGTGATGACCGCGAACCCCTGACCGGCCAGCGCGCCCGCCAGCTTCCGAGCCTGCGCATACATCGGGTCGTCCTCCCGGATCCGGGCCGAACCGAAGATGCTGATGGCCGGGGGGATGCCGGCCAGCGCGTCGAAGCCCTCCACGAACTCCGACATGATCCGCAGCACCCGCCACGGATCGGTGCCCGTGAACGAGGCGTCGCGCCGTTCGAGCAGCGCCTGGTCCTCGGTCATCCCGCGGGCCGGGCCGCGCGAGACCACCCTGCCCCGGCGGTGCGGCTCCCGGTCCTTCGGGTTCTCGGTCATGCGTTCGTCCTCCCTCCTGGAGCCGCGTCTGGAGCCGCGCCTGGAGTCGCGTCCAGCCGGCGGGTGAAGCTGACGACCCGGTGATGGACGCGGAACCCCAGCCGTTCGTACATCCGGGAGGGCGCGCCTCCTTCCTCCGCCAGCAGGTGCAGGACCTCGGTCCCGGACTCCCGGCTGGCCCGGGTGGCGGCGTCGATCATGGCCGCGGCCACCCCCCTGCGCCGGAACGGTTCCAGAGTGACCACGTTGTCCGCATAGTCCACGCCCGCCAGGTGGTGCAGGCTGGTCAGGCCGGCCCGCCGCCCATCGAGGTGACCGACGAACCACCGCGCGCCGTGCGTGGCGATGACCTCGCGGTCCCTCCTCACCAGCTGGGCGATGACCTCCCCCGTCATGACCCCGCCGAACGAGTTACGGGTGCCGCCGTACCACGCCCAGAACTCGTCGTCGTTCGCATCGACCTCGTGGACCTCCGCCTCCGACGGGGGCATCGGCGTTCGGGCCTCGTCGCCTTCATGGACCATGACCACGTCGGCGCCCTCCGTTCCATGGTCCTTCCGCAGTTCGGCGACGAGCGGGTCGTCCGCGGGGAGGTCCCAGCACTCGACGTGTTCGTAGCCCGCCCCCGCCGCCCGCAGTGCGGGCAGCAGCGCCGAACGAACGTCGTGGAGGGACGGACCCGGGGCGACGAAGACCGAGGCGTGGTTCGCGTCCCACACCAGGGGGAACCTCGCGTCGGTGGCGACGGCTCCCCACGGCTGCGGATCGACGACGAGGCTCATGCCGTTCACTGTCTCCCAGAACGCCCGAAGCTCCGCGGTCAACGCCATAGGTCGGCAAGGGTACCGTTCGCTCCCCGCTCGGGGTTGCGAGCGCAACCGAACGGTACCCTCTGGGTCATGTGCCGAGCGCTGAAGGTGCTGTGCGCCGCCGGGGACCCCGATCGGCTGGCGGAACTGAAGCAGGCGGTGGTCTCGCCCCACTGGGAGTTGGTGGGTGGCGCCGTCGATGTGGACGAACTCGCGGCGCAGGCTGGGGAGTGGGCCCCCGATATCGTCGTGATCCGCGACCTGGGGCAGGCTGCCGTGGCAGGCGTGGAAAAAGCCAGGCCCGGCGCGCGGCTGGTGCTGGTGCACCCGGCCCCCGGGGCGGAGGACGAGGCCGCGGGTCTGCACCTCGTTCGCAAGGCCATCCTGAACGGGCCGGCGCCCGCTGGGCCGGTTCGAACCTGAACCGCTGGTCCAGCCCGAACGAAGAAGCGACGCCGGGCCTTGCGGCCCGGCGTCGCCGATAGAGCGTTGCCTACGGGGTTTCGATCAGTACCGGAAGCAGTGGGGCCAGGCGCGCGGTCCCTGCGCGGCCAGCACCCGTTGGCCGATGGCGATCTGGTAGCCGGCCGAGTACGGGAAAGGGCCGACGCCGTTGAACGGGCCGCCACCTTCCGCGAACCAGGTTCGGGGCGAGAACTGCAAGCCACCCCAGTAGCCGTTGCCGGTGTTGATGGCCCAGTTGCCGCCGGACTCGCACGCCGCGATGGCGTACCAGTTCGCCCCACCCGTCGATGAGGGAGGAGGTGGCGGTGCTGGAGCGACGGGTTGCCGGGCGCGAGCTGCGGCCGCAGCGGCGCTGGCGTCCGCGGCGCCGCGAGCGGCTGCGGCCTTCTTGGCCCGCTGCTGCTTGACCCATGCCAAGTGCTTCAGGTGGCGGCGGTGGCGAACCCATGCGGCGTGGCGTTCGGACCTGATCAGGCCGGTACGCAGCCGGGGGGTCTCGGCGGAGTCGGCGAGGGCCGAACTTCCGCTCGAGGTCGAAGCGTAAAGCTTCACTTGAGGCGCACGCGCGGCCGGGGTGGTGACCGCGGTGGCGACAGCGACTCCGACGGTGGACATCATCACGATCGCGATGATCAGCATGGCCGGCCGGAGCCGGGTCTTCTGGGTCTTCTCCATATGCGTTTGGGCACCCCCGTCGCTTGGCCAGGGTTATCGGCCCCTGGCATGGGCACGGAAGGTCTGGGGGTTTCCCTCACCTCCTCGGTGGTCGGCGGACACGAACGTCCCACCTTCCCGCCTCTTCCCCTCGTGGGCACAGGTGTAGCTCACGAGTCTGCGAGGGGGGAGAGGTCGCGTGGTGGAACCGGTCGAGAGTAACGGGTCGAGGGCGAACTGTCATCCTCCAGAAGAAGTGCAGAGTTGGCGTCGAACGGCTGGTGGAGGCGATGGTGACGCGGTGGTGGAGCGTTCGACATGCTGCGTTCGACGCAGCCCCGGGTACCATGGAGCTATGCCGAACCGAGTCCTCTTGGCCTGGCCCCGCGGGTACTGCGCGGGTGTCGAGCGCGCCGTCGACACCGTCGACCGCGCCCTTCGCATCTACGGCCCGCCGGTCTACGTCCGCAAGCAGATCGTCCACAACATCCACGTGGTCCGGGACCTCGAAGCCAAGGGCGCGGTGTTCGTCGAGGAGGAGACGGAGGTGCCGGAGGGCGCCACCGTCATCCTCTCCGCTCACGGCGTCGCTCCCGAGGTCTACACGAACTCGCGTCTTCGCAGCCTCAACGTCATCGACGCCACCTGCCCGCTGGTGACCAAGGTCCACCTGGAGGCGCGGCGGTTCGCCCGCGACGGCTACACCATCCTGCTGATCGGCCACGAGGGCCACGAGGAGGTCGTCGGCACGACTGGCGAGGCACCCGAGCACATCCGGCTGGTCGGTTCGCCGGCCGAAGCTCGAACGGTCCAGATCCCCGATCCCGAACGCGTGTCCTACCTCAGCCAGACCACGCTTTCCGTGGACGAGACCACCGAGATCATCGACGTCCTCCGCGAGCGCTTCCCGGCGCTGATGGGCCCGCCCCGCGACGACATCTGCTACGCCACCCAGAACCGTCAAGAAGCGGTCAAGGATCTGGCCCGAGGTTCGGACGTCGTGCTGGTCATCGGTTCGAACAACTCGTCCAACTCGAAGCGTCTGGTTGAGGTTGCGCAGACCATGGGGACGCCGGCCTATCTCATCGACGACGAGACCGAGATCCAGGATGCCTGGCTGGCCGGCCGGGACACGGTCGGGGTGACCTCCGGCGCCTCCGCCCCGGAGTGGCTCGTCGAGCGGGTCATCGACGCGCTGAAGGCCCGGGGCGCCGCGACCGTGGACCAGCTCCGAACGATCGAGGAACACATGCAGTTCTCGCTGCCCGCCGCCGTTCGGACCCCGCTCGATCCGGCGAGGATCGCGTGAAGGCGTTCGTCACCGGCGGCACCGGCTTCATCGGCGGCAGCCTCATCGCCCGGATGCTCGAGCGCGGTGACGAGGTCATCGCCCTGGTCCGAACGCCGGAGAAGGCCACGACGCTCGCCCAGATGGGCGCCACGCTCCTCAAGGGCGACGTCACCGACGCCGCGATCCTCGAAGGCGGCATGAAGGGTGTGGACGTCATGTTCCACGTGGCGGGCGTGTACAAGGTCGGCATCCCGGCCAAGGAGCGCGCCGCGATGTTCGAGACGAACGTGACCGGGACCGAACGCGTCCTGGACGCCGCCGCGGCGGCGGGCGTCCCCAGGATCGTGTACGTGTCCACCGTGGGCGTGTTCGGCAACACCGGCGGCAAGATCGTCGACGAGACCTACGAGCGAGCCCCGGGGAACTGGCTGTCGGCCTACGACGAATCGAAGTTCCTCGGCCACAAGGCCGCCGAGGACCGCGCGTCCAAAGGTGCGCCGGTGGTCATCGTCCAGCCGGGAGGGGTGTACGGTCCCGGTGACCACTCGGAGCTCGGCAGCTTCATCGACCGCGTTCGTCACGGCAAGCTGCCTGTTCGAACGTTCCCCGGCCTCGGGTTCAACCTGGTCCACGTGGACGACGTGGTCCAAGGGATCCTGCTGGCCGCCGAGAAGGGCCAGGTCGGACGGTCCTACGTCCTGGGCGGGGAGATCTCGACCGTGGGCCACCTCATCGACGAGGTCGCCAGGCTGTCCGGCCGCAAGGCCCCCAAGGCCACGCTGCCGCCCGCGGTGATGAAGGCGTTCGCGCCGCTCGGTCCCGTCATCGGTCCGCTCATGGGCCTGCCGTCCAACCTGCGGGAGGGCATCCGGGCGGCGGACGGCGTCACGTACTGGGCGGGCCACGAACGGGCGATGAGGGAACTCGGCTACACGCCCCGTGACCTCGCCACCGGGTTGGCCGAGACGCTGGCCGCGCTCCCGGACTGACCCGTCAGGGCCCGACGTGAGCGGGCGCCCGGCACAACGCGTCGAGCTCGGTGACGCCCTCCTCCGGCCCGATCGAGATGACCCGGTCGCCGGCCTGGAGCTCGAACCGCGGCCGGGGCCGGTAGTTCCACCGCCGCCCCCGCTGCACCGCCAGCACGAGCATCCCGGTCTCGGTCTCCAGTTGGAGATCCTTGAGCGAACGCCCCTCGGCTCGGCATCCCGGCTCGACCACGGTTTCCGTGGCCACCTCCTCGCTCTCCTCCAGCGCCATCTGGATGACGGGATGGAGCTCGCCGCCGTGTTCGACCAGCCACGTCATGTCCCGGGCCGCGTCGAAGATCTGTTCGCTGGCGTGCCCCAGCCGGAGGAGGCCTCGGAGCTCGTCCGTGTTTCGAGCCTCGGGCGCCGCCTTCAGCACCCAGGACTCGAGTTCGTCGTGCAGGATGTCCGAACGCTGCTCCAGCGTGGCCACCTCGGCGGCCAGCCCCGGGTCCTTGAACAGCAGGGCCGAGTACGCCAGCCCCACGGCCACCTCCGCGGAGTTCTTCATCTCGATCAGGATGTCCACCGCCCGGTCCAGTTCACTGAGCGGCGCCATGTCGATCTCGGGCGGCTCGGGAAGTGGCGGCGCGCCGGCCAGTTCGCGGAGCAGCGGCACCCCGTCCTCCGGCCCCTGGAACAGCAGGACCGCGCCTCCCGACAGGATGCTCTCCGCCTGGGGGTCGAACTCCCACTCGTCGCCGCGGCGGATGGCCAGCAGCCACATGCCGGTCTCGCTCGGCAGGAGGAGTTCCTTCAGCGAACGCCCCACGCACGGCGCGTCGGGCCGAACGCGAACCCGCCCCACGATCTCGTCCGCGTGGCGAAGGTCGGGGCGCAGGGCCGCGGGGATGCCCAGCTTGGCCTGGACGACCCGGGCGATGTCCGAGGCCGCATCGCCGATCTTCTCGATGGCACCGGCGATGTGGAGCACGCCCCCCATGGCCTCGGCGTCCTCCGGAGAACGCGCCGCCAGCATGGAGATCTCCCGGAGCCGGCGGAGGTAGCCATCCATCCGTTCTTCCAGGACCTCGACCTCGGAGGCCAGGTCCTCTTCGTTGAAGAACACGGCCGCGTAGGCGAGGTCGATCATCAGCTCGGAGACATCCTTCGCCTCCACGAGCAGTTCCTTGACGTTCCTCGGTTTGTCGGCGTCAGCCATGAGCGATCACTCGGACTCCCAATAGTGCCAGAACGGACAGGAACGTGACGGCGCCGGCCAGGTCCATGACGCTCGTGATGACCGGGACCGACTGGTTGTCGGGGTCCAAGCCGAACCGGGACGACGCCACGGCGACGTAGTACCCCACCGCGATGGCGATAAGCGTGGCGATGACGCCCGTCAGCAAGGTTCCGCCGATCATCACGCCGACGCCGAGGCTCTTCCCAACGATGACGCCGTACGCGTAGCCCAGGATCCCCACCAGGAGGAAGGCCACGATCCCGAACCCGAACACCAGCACGGCATCGAGGAAGGCCGCGCCCTCCGGCCGGGCCCGAGGGCCGATCACACCGAGATGGAGCTTGGAGGAGATGCGAGAGGAGAAGATGCCACCCAGCGCGCCGGCGTTCGACACGAGCGGCGGGATGATGACGAGTAGGGCGGGGAACTGGGCGAGCTGTTCGACACGGTGCTGGACCACGGTGCCGGCCAGGACGTCCAGCAACGGGGTCAACACGATGACCCCGGTCATCTCGATGATGGCGCGCCGGGCCATCTTGAGGTCGGTCATGAACCCGCGGACGGTGGCGTAGACGCACACCGCGATGCAGGCCACCGCCACCACCACGTTCACGCCGGGGAACCGAACGATGAACGTGGCCAGATAGAGACACGGGATGGTCACCATGTCGCCCGCGGCCGTCACCAGCGGCGTCGACACCGCGTCCAGGTCGTAGCCCCGGCGGTAGGACACGATCGACAGGCCGACCGTCAGGAGCATGGCCAGCGCCGAGCCGAGCAGCCCGCCCACCACCGAGATGGTGATGAAGTCGAGCAGCGAGATCGACCGCAGTCCGAACGCGACCGCCGACAGCTTGGCCAGTACCGCGAGGTACAGCGAGGAGGAGAACGTCGTGATGACGCCCGTGTAGACGTTCTGGTACAGGATGCCCGTTCGATGCGGGCTGACCTCGAACAGACCAGCGTGGGTGCTCGTGCCGAGCCGAGCCCCGATGGCGCCGAAGATCGTGCCCTTCATCCCTACGGCCGCGGGGATGAGGATGAGCAGGCTCGGCAGCAGCAGCAGCGTGTTGTGGATCGAGCCGAGCACGACGCCGGCCACCAGGCCGGCTCCCGTGCTCAGCAGAAGCGCTGAGAAGCCCTGCTTGAGGGTGCGGCGTTCCGAACGGAGGAAGGCGAACAGTCGCCTGGCCCGGCGGCGCGGAAAGATCGCCATAACGGCACGCCCATGGTTCGCTCACTTCCTCAGGTGCGGCGGCAGGTCCCGAGACCCGGAACCAGTGCGAGTATGCGGCGAGGGGTAGACACAGGCAACCATCCTTCCGGAAGGAGACGAAGCGATGCACGATCACCCCCAAGGCTCGCTGGAGTGTTCGGCCTGCAAGGTCCTGGACCGCGCGGACGGCGTGGAGGACGGGAAGCTGTACCGAACGCTCGCACCTCGGATCGGCGACGAACGCAGCGTCCTCCGTCACCTGAAACGGGCCCAGGACGTCACGACGGACAAGATCACCGCGTTCGCCGGTTCGATGAGCTTCGTCTACATCCACACGGTGTGGTTCGCCCTGTGGATCGCGGTGAACCTCGGCCTGCTGGGTGGTGCGGTGATCTTCGACCACTTCCCGTTCGGCCTGCTCACCATGGTGGTGAGCCTGGAGGCCATCTTCCTGGCCACGTTCGTCATGATCAGCCAGAACCGGCAGGCAGCGCGCTCGGACATCCGCAGCCAGATCGACTTCGAGAACAACCTGCGCGGCGAGATCTGGGCCGTGCACATCGGCCACGCCCTGGGCATCGACACCGAACACGTCGAGTCCATCGTCATCCAGGCCCTGGCCGGCTACCTCAAGGAGACCGGGGAGTCGAACTTCGTCTCGGCCTCGGCGACGGGATCAGGCGTCGGCTGAAGCGAATGCCGCGAGCGGCGGGACGTCGAACGAACCTGGCGCTGTTCGGCCTGCTCGCGGTGGTCCTGGCCACGGGCGGGGCGGCGTTCGCCCTGGGCGACGGCTGGGTCCGGTGGGTGGTGGTGGCCCACGGCGCGGCAGGGCTTGGCCTGCTGGTCCTGGCTCCCTGGAAGCGCGTCATCGTGCGCCGCGGGATGCGCCGGGAGCGCGAGGCGACCGGCGCGTCGGTGGTGTTCGGGGTGCTGGTGGTGATCGCGGTCGCCGCCGGCATCGGGCATGCCACCGGCGTGCTGCGTTCGATCGGCGGCTTCACGGCGATGCAACTCCATGTCACGGCGGCGCTGGCATCGATCCCGTTCCTGGCGTGGCACGTTCGAACTCGCCCCGTCCGGCCTCGACGGACCGACCTGTCCCGGCGGGCGCTGCTGCGGGCGGGCGCGGTGGCCGGCGGGTCGTTCGCCGCGTGGGGCGCGTTGACGGGGCTCGTCACGGTGGCCGGATTGCCGGGACGGCGGCGCCGGCTCACCGGTTCCTACCAGCAGGGGACGGGCCGGCCAGCAGCCATGCCGGTCACACAGTGGCTTCGCGACGGGGTGCCCGCGGTGGATCCCACGGCATGGCGGGTCGTCGTGGCCGGGCCGGGGATGGCGCGGCCGGTGGCGCGTTCGCTCACCGAGCTCGAGGCCATCCGGGAGCCGGTTCGAGCCCTCCTCGACTGCACCGGCGGCTGGTACGCCGAACAGACCTGGGAGGGCGTTCGGCTGGACCGGCTCCTGGGCGAGGCGACGAGCGGCGCCCGCTCGATCCTGGTCCGTTCGGTCACGGGCTACACGCGGCGGTTCCCCGTCGCCGACGCCTCGAAGCTGTGGCTGGCCACCCGGGCCTCCGGTGCGCCGCTGTCGACGGGCCACGGCGCACCGGCCAGACTGGTCGTCCCCGCCCGCCGAGGCTTCTGGTGGGTCAAGTGGGTCGTCGCCGTGGAGGCTGGACACACGCCCTGGTGGTGGCAGCCTCCGTTCCCCTTGCAGTAGCCGCTGCCGGCGCGCTGCCGTGTACGAAGGCCGGAAACGTGGAACAGTGAGTGACGCCCGGCGAGCGCGCGTGCGCCATGGGCCGGGCGGGAGGGAGCGAAAGATGGCTCGACTGTTCTCATGGCGGCCCGCGCTGACCATCCGCGGGCGAGAGTTCCGCGGGATCCGGGGGTGGTCCGGCAAGCCGACCCACCCGCCGCTGACGGATTTCCCGGTGGTCTGCTACATGCTGGCGGGGTTGTTCGACATCATCTCGCTCCTCAAGGGCCGTCACGGCCTGACCCCCGGGAGCAGCAACTTCTACCGTGCGGGCACCTACGTCATCGTGGTGGGCGCGGTGGTGTCGCTCGGCACCGCCCTGACCGGCTTCTGGGACTGGCTGAAGTCGACGCCCAAGCACACGCAGGCGTGGCGAACGGCCAACTCGCACATGGCGATCATGCTGACCGTCACGGGGATCGTGATCGTCGACATCATCCTTCGGCTCTCCTCGTACCACCACGCCCTCGTCCGGTCGAGCCCCATCGTGACAGCGCTGTCCGTCGTCGCCGCCGCCTTGGTCGGGCTGGGCTCGTTCTACGGAGGCAGCATGGTCTACGATTACGCGTTCAACGTCGAACAGGACGCGCCGGTCTGGGAGGAGCGGGAGACCGACGTCTTCCCCGCGGACAAGAAGCATCCCCCCGCGTCCTGACGGGGGCGCTCTCGGTCTGCGACGATCGGCGGCGTGATCGAGCTCACCGACTGGGCCCGCGACATCCTGACCCGGGCGGCCGAGGCCGCCACTCGCTTCAATCCCGACGCCCGGATCCGTCTGGCCCGAACGCTCCAGGGCGTGCAGGCACTCCTGACCGACGAGCCACAGCCCGATGACCAGATCCTGACATTCGACTCGACGACCGTGTTCGTCGAACGCGGCCTGGAGGGCCTGGTCGACGTGGAGGAACCGCACGACCGCCTGGTCCTGCGGCCGACCGGCTCGACGCCGAACGAGCGCGCCGCCCACTGACGCTTCCGCTTCTCTCGAGGAGCAGGTCCTCCCGAAGCTGGGCTAAGCTCCCTGCCATGACGGTCAAGCCGTACTACGTCGCCGGCGACTGGCGAACGGGCAGCGGTTCGAACGAGGTCCGCAGCCCGTTCGACGATTCGCTCGTTGCGGAGGTCGGCATCCCCACCCACGACGACGTGGAGGAGGCCGTCACCGGCGCCGTCGCGGCGTTCGAGGAGTCTCGGCGGCTGCCCGTGCACGTTCGGGCCGAGGCGCTCATGCACATCTCGCGCCGCATCGCCGAACGCGTGGACGAACTGGCCACGCTGATC
>DAIMKN010000050.1:0-13907 GCA_036721725.1 Actinomycetota bacterium | reverse complement strand
CGCTGGTAGCGCTGCTGTTCGCGGCCTATCTCCGCCGGGAGGTCCTGGCCGCCCCCGAGGGCACCGACAAGATGAAGCAGATCGCCAAGGCCATCCAGGAGGGCGCGGCGGCCTATCTGAAGCGGCAGTTCCGGACGCTGGGGATCTTCCTGGCGCTGCTGACGGTGGCCCTGTTCCTCCTCCTCCCGGTGCCCCAGATCCACATCCACTCGGCCCTGTCGATCCGCCTGGGCCGGTCGGTGGCATTCCTGCTCGGCGCGGGCCTGTCCGCCCTGACCGGGTTCTCCGGCATGTGGCTGGCGGTCCGGGCGAACGTTCGAACGGCGAACGCCGCCCGTGAGAGCGGCCTTCGCAAGGCTCTGCGGATCGCGTTCCGGGCGGGCGGGGTGGCCGGGATGTTCACGGTCGGCCTGGGGCTGTTCGGCGCGACCGTCATCCTCATCATCTACAAGTCCGACGCCACCAGCGTCCTTATCGGGTTCGGCTTCGGCGGAGCGCTGCTCGCGATGTTCATGCGGGTGGGCGGCGGCATCTTCACCAAGGCCGCCGACGTCGGCGCGGACCTGGTCGGCAAGGTCGAACAGGGCATCCCCGAGGACGACCCGCGCAATGCCGCCACCATCGCGGACAACGTCGGGGACAACGTGGGCGACTGCGCCGGGATGGCCGCGGACCTGTTCGAGTCCTACGAGGTCACGCTGGTCGCCGCCATCATCCTGGGCGCGGCCGCCTTCTCGAACAACCCCCGCGGGGCGATCATCGGCGTGATGTTCCCGCTGTTCGTTCGGGCCATCGGGGTCATCACCTCGATCATCGGCATCATGGCCGTCTCGCCCCGCAGCGAGACGGAGGGCGGCATGAAGTCCATCAACCGGGGCTTCTTCCTGGCCGCGATCGCCTCCGCCGTCGGGGTCTACATCCTGTCGGAGTCCTACATGCACAGCGCGCGGCCGTTCCTGGCCGTCCTCATCGGCCTGATCCTGGCGAGCGTCATCCAGGTCCTCACCGAGCACTTCACCTCGACCACCCGCAAGCCCGTGAAGGAGGTGGCCGAGGCGTCCCAGACCGGCGCCGCCACCACCATCCTGGCCGGCTTCAGCGTCGGCTTGGAGTCCACAGTCTGGTCGATCCTGGTGATCGGCGGAGCCATCGCCGGGGCGTTCTACCTGGGCCGATCGAACGCCGAACGCCTCTACTTCATCGCCCTGGCCGGCATGGGCATGCTCACCACCGTCGGCGTCATCGTGTCGATGGACACGTTCGGCCCGATCTCGGACAACGCCCAGGGCATCGCGGAGATGTCGGGCGAGTTCGAGGGCCGTCCCGCCGAGATCCTGGGCGGCCTGGACGCCGTGGGGAACTCGACCAAGGCCATCACCAAGGGCATGGCCATCGCCACCGCCGTGCTCGCCGCCACCTCGCTGTTCGGGTCGTTCGAGGTGGCGCTGCGTGACGCCGGGTTCCACTTCCTGGGGATCCGCGTCGACCACCCGGACGTGCTGGTCGGCCTGCTCATCGGCGGCTCGGTGGCGTTCCTGTTCTCCTCGCTCGCCATCCGCGCCGTGGGCCGGGCCGCCTCGCAGGTCGTGGTGGAGGTCCGCAACCAGTTCCGCGAGCACCCCGGTATCATGGAGGGCACCGAACTGCCCGAGTACGGCCGCGTGGTGGACATCTGCACCAAGACCTCGCTGCGCGAATTGATGACGCCGGGCCTGCTGGCCGTGCTGGCCCCGATCATCGCCGGGTTCGCCCTGAAGGCCGAGGCGTTGGGGGCGTTCCTGGCGGGTGCGATCCTCACCGGGCAGCTCCTGGCTGTGATGCTGTCGAACTCCGGCGGGGCGTGGGACAACGCCAAGAAGCTGGTGGAGGAAGGCCTGTACGGCGGCAAGGGCAGCGAATCCCACAAGGCCACCGTGGTCGGTGACACCGTGGGGGACCCGTTCAAGGACACCGCCGGTCCGGCGCTCAACCCGCTGATCAAGGTGATGAACCTGGTGGCGCTGCTGATCGCGCCACTGGTCGTTCGGTACCAGTCGAACACGGGCGCCCGGCTCGCCATCGCCGGCGTTGCCACGGTCGTGCTCGGCTCGGTGATCGCCTACTCCAAGTCGCGCAAGGTCGACCTGATGCTGGGCGGCCCGGGCGGCGGGGTCGTCGCCGGACCAGGAGCGGTCACGGGCGGCCCCGAGTCCGACGAAGGACGCCACCTCGACCAGATGATGCCCGCGCCCACGGCCGTCATGCCGCCCGTGGCGGACCCGAACCGGTAGCACGGGCAGGTACCCAGGAGCCCGTCCGACCACCGTGGGCATGTTCAAGCGGTTCCTCCAGCGGCTCACCGAGTCGGACGAGAACAGGCTGTCCGAGGAGGTCCGAACGTGGTCCGCCAGCGTGCCCGGCACCGTTCGGATGGCCGACTGCCCGAGCCGGGAGAAGGTGAAGGTGGCCGGGATCGTTCGGCGCATCACCATCCAGCCCGTCGAGGGGTTCGAGGCGCTCCAGGCCGTGCTCTACGACGGCACGGGCGAGGTCGCCGTGGTGTGGCTGGGCCGGCGTTCGATCCCGGGGCTCTTCCTGGGGTCGAAGCTGATCCTGGAGGGGGTGCTGAGCGCCGACAAAAGCGGCGTCCGCAAGATGGTCAACCCGACCTTCGAATTCTCGTAGGGTCGCTAGCCGGCCGATGCAACGGATGGCGCCTCCCTCTTACCAGCCGTCCGATCAAGGAGGTTACTCCAGGGCCTTGCGGAGGTCGTCCTCGGCGGCGCTTGCGGAGATGCCGATGAGTTCGTCGCCGGCCACCAGGACGGTTTCGGGCTGCGGAACCACGACGTGGCCGTCGCGGATGATGGCGACGATGGCCGAGTCGAGCGGCAGGCGGAGCTCGTACAGCGGCCGCCCCGTCATCTTGGACGAGTCTTCCAGCGTCAGTTCGATCAGCGTGACCTTGCCACCCTCGAGCTTGAGCAGTCGAACGATGTCCCCGACCGTCACCGCCTCCTCGACCAGCGCGGTCAGGATGTGCGGGGGGCTCACCGCGACGTCCACGCCCCACTGTTCGGTGAACATCCACTCGTTGCGCGAATGGTTCACCCGGGCCAGCACCCGCGGCACGGCGAACTCCTGTTTGGCCAGCAGCGCCGAGACCAGGTTGTCCTCGTCGTCGCCGGTCGCCGCGACCAGCACGTCGGCCTCGCCGAGCTTGGCCTCCTCCAGGACGTAGGGCTCGCAGCCGTCGCCCAGCAGGACGTTCACCGACGTGCCGATGTCCTCCACGGCCCGGATCCACGCGTCCTTCATCTGTTCGATGAGCGTGACGTCGTGGCCCCGTTCCGACAGATCGCCCGCCAGGTGACGTCCGACCTTCCCCGCGCCCGTGATCACGACCTTCATGGCCTCATTCGACCGCCGGTTCCAGGAGGACGTCCAGCTTGTGGACCGACTCCAGCGTGACCACGAAGTGGGCCACGTCGCCCTGCTGGAACGTGCTGTTCGCGACCGGGATGAAGCCGCTCCCTCCCCGGTCCACGCCGGCCACCTCGATGGCGCCTTCCTGTTCGACCGAGGAGACGGGCTTGCCGGTGAGATGGTCGGGGACCACGCGCTGCAGGTGAAGCAGCGAGCCGCCCGCGAAGCTCTCCTTGATCTCATCTTTCCCGTGGAACAGCAGGTAGGAGACCTGCTGGGCCGCCCATCGGGCCGAGGCCACCGTGGGGATGTTGAGGCGTTCGTAGATCTCGGCGCGCTGCGGGTCATAGATCCGGGCGATGACCTTCTCGACGTGGTAGTGCTCCCGGGCCACGCGGGCCGCGACGATGTTCGAGTTGTCGCCGTTCGACACCGCGACGAACGCCCCCGCCTTCTTGATGCCCGCCTTCTCCAGCGTGGCTCGGTCGAACCCGGTCCCCACGATCATCGTGGCGTCGAAGCCGGGCGGGAGCCGGTCGAACGCATCCGCCCTCTTGTCGATGACGGCGACCGAATGGCCGGACTTGGCCAGCTGGACGGTGAGTGCCGAGCCGACCCGGCCGCAGCCCATGAGGACGATGTGCATGGCGGGTAGATTAGCGCGACCGCAGAGGGGTGGACACGTGACGCTTCCCCGGCTCCGCCGAGCCCGCATCAGGGGCCGGGGGGCCGGCCGGGTCTGACGGGTGGTCGTTCGACGGCTGCTTCGCGCCCATCCGGTACGGGACGCTCACCACGTCCACGTGGGCCTCGCCGCTCAAGGCTCGCCGGATCTTGCGGCTCGTCCGGTCGTGCAGGAGGCGTTGCCCGAACCCGGGGTAGTCCCGGCGCGGGACCACCACCGAGACCTCCACGTCGTTCGCCGCGAGGCTCTGCACGTACTCCCGTACGGTTCGGGCGATGTTGCGGTCCGCGCATTCGTCGACGTCCAGCGGCACCTGCAGGAGGTGGCCGAGCTCGGCCCATTCCTCCAGCAGCTTGCGGGCCAGGTCTGGGTCGGCCGCGGCGTGCAGCGCCCGGATCTCCAGGGCGCCCATCGAACGCGTGTATTGCAGCGCCTTGAGGACGCTTCGGTCCAGCTGGCCCACCAGGATGACGGCGATGTGGCGAGGCCGGCCCAGGATCCGCAGCCTGCCCTGCAGCACGGGGTGGCCGGCCCCGGCGTGTTCGCGCACCGCCACCACGCTCACGTTGTCGAGCGACCGCAGCGGTTCGACCAGGCCCGACCACGAACGCCCGCTCCGGACACGCTGCCAGAAGCTCACGTGGGCCAGGGCCGGGACGATGACCGTGGCCTGGGTATCAGGGGGGCATCCTCCCCTCAGGACCGCGGCAAGGCATCGCCCCCGCTCTCCGTCCGGGCAGCTGACGGTCTCGAGCTCGAGGCCGGGGCCGCGTTCGTCCCACTCCTTGCGGAGCGCGGCACCCGCCTGGGGTGAGGTCTCGATGTGGAGGCAGTGCAGCTCGGCCGGGTGGATGGTCAGCGCGTACTGGATCGCGTGGACGGTCTTTTCGTCCAGGGCGTCGACCAGGACGTAGGCGATGTGGCGGCGCCGGCTGACCCCCTTGATGTCGTTCAGGTCCTCGCTGAGCTCGCGGTCCTCGCCCTCGTAGGTCTTGTTCACCCGGACCAGTAGAAACACCAGGAGAGGGACGAGCAGCACCACGACCCAGGCGCCCTTGAAGAACTTCTCCTTGGCGATGATGATCGCCACGACGAACGTGGTGAACGCGCCCAGTCCGTTGACGAACAGCCCCAGCCGCCAGCCTTTCTCCTTCAGACGGAGATGGCGGCGGGTCATGCCCGTCTGCGAAAGCGTGAACGAGGTGAACACGCCCAGCGCGTACAGCGGGATCATCTTCGTCACGCTGGCCTGGAGCACCACCACGACCAGGGTCGAGGCCGCGGCGAGCGCCACCACGCCGTTCGAGAACACCAGCTTGTGGCCGCGCTTGGTGAGCTGGCGCGGCATGAACGCGTCGCCTGCGTGGAAGCTCGCCAGGCGGGGGAAGTCGGCGAACGACGTGTTGGCCGCCAGGATCAGGATCAGCGTCGTGGACACCTGCAGGAGCAGGAACAGCACGTGGCCGCCCGCGCTGTGGCCGTACACGAGCTGCCCGATCTGGCCGAGCACCGATTTGCTCTCGTCCTTCACCGGGATGACGTGCAGGCGGTGGGCCAGGTAGGACACCGCCAGGAAGCTCCCGCCCAGCACGAGGCCCATGTACACGAGCGTTTGCTGGGCGTTCTTCCACTCGGGCTTGCGGAATGCGGGGACCCCGTTCGAGATGGCCTCGACGCCGGTCACCGCCGCGCCGCCGGAGGCGAACGCCTTCAGCACGATGAAGAGGCCGACCGCCCCGGCCCCCACGCTCAGGCCCCCACCGAGCTGGCCCGGATGCTGGCCGGCGATGGTGAACGGCGCGACGTGATGGGTGAGCACCTCATACAGCCCCACGCCGCACGTCAGGTAGAGGCTCACGATGAACACGTACGTGGGCAGGGCGAAGATGCGCCCCGATTCCCGAACGCCGAGTAAGTTGCCGTAGGCGATGAGCCAGATGAAGAACAGCGAGAGCACGATCCGAACGGGAACCGCTAGGGGGAACACGGAGCTGATCGCCTCAACGCCCGCCGCCACCGACACCGACACCGTCAGGACGTAGTCGATGAGCAGGGCGACCCCGGCCAGCTGCGCCGGCAGCAGCCCCAGGTTGTCCTTGGTCACGATGTAGGCGCCGCCCGCCGACGGGTAGGCCTTGATGGTCTGGCGGTAAGAGAAGATCAGGATGGCTTCGACCAGGACGATCGCGGCCGAGATCGGCAGCACCAGCGCGAACGCCGCCACGCCGACCACGGGGATGAGGGCCCGCAGGATCTCCTCGGTGGCGTAGGCCACCGAGGACATGTTGTCGCTCGAGAACACCGCCAGAGCCGTGGGCTTGCCGAGGCGTTCGTGCTCCAGCCTGGCCGTGGCGATGGGGCGGCCCAGCAGCAGCCGCTTGTACAGATAGCCGATGCCGGCCGTGTGGCGTACGCCCGGGCGCCGAGGTGGCGATACTTGACTCACGTCCCAAGGCTCGGCCGCGGGCCCGTAAGGGATCGTCAAGAACGAGGCGGATGGCGTAAAGATGTCGTTAAGACCGCAGCCCGAACCTCTCCCGGATGCTCGAACGCCGTCCAGGGGCGCCATGGTGGGCGCGGTTCTGCTGGAGCCTCGCGGCGGGCGGGCCGTGGCGGGGTTCGCGCTGGCAGTGGTGCTGCCCCCAGCGCTGACCGCGCTGGCTCTGCTGCCGACCTCCAAAGGCACGGCCGTGCCGGCCTGCCTGTACCTCCTCGGCGTCGCGGCGGCCTCGGTGCTGGGGGGCCTGTGGCCTGGGCTGCTGGCCGCGGCCCTGTCCTTCGCCGGACTCGACTACTTCTTCACCCCACCCCGTCACACGTTCGCGGTGAGCAAGGGCGAGGACCTGTTCGTGCTGGCGGTGTTCATGATCGTGGCGGGCGCGGTCAGTGCGACGCTCGCCGCGCTGGTGGCGCAGCGGGCCCGGGCCGAGCTGCGCGAGTACCAGGTCCGAACGCTCGCCGCCGTCATGGCCCGCCTGCTGTCCGGCGAACCCCTGGAGACCGTCCTGCTCGACCTGGCCACGGCCTTGCGGACCCTGTTCCAGTTGGAGGGCTGTCGAGTGGTGATGGGGTCCGGAGAGGGCGAACAGGTGGTGGGCGGCGCGGGCAGCCTGGCCACCGACGCGCTCTCGCCGCCCGCCGCCGCCCACGTGACGGCGGTGCCGCTGCGCGTGGACGGCCGACCGCTGGGCCGCATCGAGATGGCGGGCACCCCGCGCGGCATGGGCCCGTCCGAACGCCAGTTGGTGGAGACGTTCGCCGGACAGCTCGCCCTGGCCGCCGAACGAACGAGGCTGGGGAAGGAAGCCGAGGCGTCGCGCCTGGAGGCCGAAGCCAGCCGCATCCGGGCCGCCCTCTTCTCCTCCGTGACCCACGACCTGCGCACCCCACTCGCGTCCATCACCGCGAGCGCCTCGAGCCTGCTGGAGGCAGGCGTGCCCTTCACCGACGAGCAGCGGGCCGAACTCCTCCGCACGATCCTGGAGGAGTCCGTTCGGCTCAACCGGCTGGTGGCGAACCTCATGGACATCTCGCGGCTGCGGGCCGGCGCCTTGGTGCCCACCGTGGAGCAGGTTCCGTTCGAAGACCTCGTGTCCTCGGTGGTGGACCGGCTCCGGCCGATGCTGGTCGGTCGACCCCTCCGCGTGCAGGTTCGGGAGGATCTGCCCGCCGTGCCCATGGACGTGGTGCAGATGGATCAGGCCCTGACCAACCTGCTCGAGAACGCCGCTCGCTACTCGCTGCCCGGCACGGAGATCGGCGTGGCCGTCAGCCGGTGGCAGGACGGGCTGGAGGTCCGCGTCTCCGACCGCGGGCCGGGGATCCCGAAGGGCGAACGCGAACAGGTGTTCAGGGAGTTCTATCGCCGGGACGTGGGCGAGCGCCGCGGGGGGACGGGACTCGGCCTCGCCATCGCCCAGGCCGTGGTGGCCGCGCACGGCGGCACCGTGTGGATCGAGGACACGCCCGGCGGCGGCACGACCGTCGGCATCCGGCTGCCCCTCCACCGGGTCGAACGCACCCCGGCCGGGCTGCCGTGAAGGTCTTGGCCGTCGACGACGAGCCTCAGATCCTTCGGGCGCTCCGGGCGAGCCTGCTGGCGCGAGGCCACCAGGTGGTGACCGCGCCGAACGGCGAGACCGCCCTCGACGTCCTGGCCACCCAGGAGGTCGACCTGGTGGTCCTCGACCTCGGGCTTCCCGGCATCGACGGCGTCGAGGTCATCCGGCGGGCCCGTTCGTGGTCGGAGGTCCCCGTCATCGTGCTCTCGGTCCGGGACGCCCAGGCGGACAAGGTGGCGGCTCTCGACGCGGGCGCGGACGACTACGTCACCAAGCCGTTCGCCATGGAGGAGCTGCTGGCCCGGATGCGGGCGGTCCTGCGGCGCAAGGGGGCGTCGGCCGCCGAGGCACCCGTGGTCAAGGCGGGAGACCTGGAGGTCGACCTGGCCCGCCGGCTCGTCACCCGCGGCGGCCGCCACGTCCACCTCACCCCCATCGAGTTCGGGCTGCTCGAACAGTTCGTCACGAACCCGGGAAAGCTCCTGACCCACCGGCTCCTGCTGCAGCGGGTGTGGGGCGATCCGAACCCGCACCAGGGCGCGATGGTCAGAGTCCATGTGGCGAACCTCCGAAAGAAGCTCGAGGAGGTGCCGGGCGAACCGTCCCGGATCCTCACCGAGCCTGGCGTCGGCTACCGCTGGGCCGACCCCGGCGACGGCGGCGCGGCACGGACCCCCGCGTACAATCGACCGCCGTGGCCCTGAACCAACAGGAACGCCAGGGCGGTGGGTCGGCGTTCGATGTCATCAAACGTCTCCTGGTCGGCCGAGGGGTCTCCAGCGACAAGCTCGAACACACCCTCCTGCCGAAGATCCTGGCGCTGCCGGTGTTCTCCTCCGACGCGCTCTCCTCCGTGGCCTACGCCACGGAGGAGATCATGCGGGTCCTGCTGGCCGCGAGCATCGCCGGCTACACGAAGGTCATGCCGATCTCGTTCGCCATCGCCGCGCTCATGGTCATCGTGGTCATCTCCTACCGCCAGACCGTTCGGGCCTATCCCAGCGGCGGCGGCGCCTACATCGTCAGCAAGGACAACCTGGGGGTCTTCCCCGGCCTCCTGGCCGCCGCGGCGCTGCTCGCCGACTACATCCTCACCGTCTCCGTCTCCGTCGTGGCCGGGGTGTTCGCCATCACCTCGGCCGTGCCCTCGCTGGACGCGCACAAGGTGCTGCTGTCCATCGGGTTCATCGTCCTCATCACCCTGGCCAACCTGCGCGGGGTGAAGGAGGCGGGCACATTGTTCGCCATCCCCACCTACGGGTTCATCCTGTCCATGCTGATCCTGGTTGCGGTGGGGGTGGCCCGGTGTCTGGGCGGGGCGTGTCCGCACGCGGTCTCCGACGTGCACGCCATGGCCACCGGCAAGGCCACCGCGGCAATCGGGCTGTACTTCATCCTGCGGGCGTTCGCGTC
This sequence comes from Actinomycetota bacterium, assembly GCA_036721725.1. Lineage (GTDB taxonomy): Bacteria > Actinomycetota > UBA4738 > UBA4738 > UBA4738 > DAIMKN01. The sequence continues at coordinate 4,343 of DAIMKN010000050.1, read as the reverse complement.
CGGTTCGACGGCGCTGACCGGCGTCGAGGCCATCTCGAACGGCGTGCCGGCGTTCCGCCGTCCCCAGGCCAAGAACGCCGCCGGCACCCTCGCCATCCTGGGCGTCGTCTCGGTCGCGATGTTCCTCGGCATCAGCTTCCTGGCCTCCCACGGCCACGCCGTCCCCAGCGACACGAAGTCGGTCGTGGCCCAGGTGGCCGACGGGGTGTTCGGCCACGGCATCGTCTTCTACGTCATCCAGGTCTTCACCGCCGCCATCCTCATCCTGGCGGCGAACACCTCCTACCAGGACTTCCCCCGCCTCTCCTCGATCCTGGCCCGGGACGGCTTCCTGCCCCGGCAGTTCGAGAACCGCGGCGACCGATTGGTGTTCTCGAACGGCGTCATCGTCCTGGCTGCGATGGCCTCGGTGCTGGTCTACGTGTTCAGCGCCGACCTCTCGAGACTCATCCAGCTCTACGTGGTGGGTGTGTTCACCTCGTTCACGCTGTCCCAGACGGGGATGGTCCGGCACTGGCTCAAGGTGCGCCGGACCGGCGGCGCCGCGGCCGTCGGGTGGCGGCGCAGCATCGTCATCAACGCCACCGGGGCCGTGGCCACGTTCGTCGTGCTCATCGTGGTCATCCAGGCCAAGTTCATCCACGGCGCCTGGATCGTGATCGCGGCCATGCCGGTCATCATCTCGGGCTTCTACGGGGTCCACCGCCACTACGAGAATGTTCAGCAGCAGCTCCGGAAGATCGAAGCGGAGGTGCCGCCGGAGCCGCCCCGCAACATCACGGTGCTCTACGTCGAGGGGCTGGACGAGGCGGCGGCGGAGGCGGTCGGCTACATCCGTTCCTACGCCGGACCTCACTTCCGGGCCATCCACGTGAGCGACGGCTCGAACGCCGCCGAGCTGCAGGCACGCTGGCGGAGCTTCAGCCGAACGGACGTCGAACTCGAACTCCTCCCGGCGACGGAAGGCGCGGTGAGCTCCGTCATCGCCTACGTTCGAGGCATCCCCCGCGAGCCCCAGGACTTCATCACCGTCGTGGTGCCCGAACTCTTGACGCGCCGTTCGCTGCTGGCGGCGCTCCGCAGGAAGAACTCGTTCTGGCTGAAGTTCCGGCTCCTCCGCGAGCCGCAGGTGGTGGTGACGGACGTGCCGGTGCTTCGAACGCCCGGCGCCGAACCGGACATCCGCCCGCTGATCCCGTCGCGGCTGGTGGTGCTGGTGTTCATCTCGGCCGGCCACGACGCGGCCGTCCGGGCGGTCGAATACGCCCGCTCGATCCGTGCGCCGGAGACGCGCGCGGTGTTCTTCGCGTTCGACCCGCACGAGATCGAGGACATCCAGCGGGACTGGGAGGTCCGGCGCATCCCCCTGCCCCTGGACATCGTGGAGGCCCCGTTCCGTGACCTCGGTCCGCCGGTGCTGGAGGAGATCCGGCGGATCACCGGCGGCCCGGACGCGGTGGTCTCGGTGGTCGTGCCCGAACTGGTCGTGGCCAAGTGGTGGCAGAACTTCCTGCACAACCAGCGGCCGTTGTTCCTGAAGCGCCTGCTGCTGTTCGAATCGCACGTCATCCTGTCGAGCGTTCCCCACCGTCTGAAGTAGCCTGTTCGTCGACATGGACACGGCAGCGGCGCGGGCGCTGGCCCGCGACAAGACCGAGAAGGAGACCACGTACCGCCATCTGGTGAGCGTGGAGGGCGTCATGCGCCGGCTGGGCCAGCACTTCGGCGAGGACGAGGACCGGTGGGCCCTGACCGGCCTCTTCCACGACCTCGACCAGGACCAGACGGGCGACGACATGGCCAAGCACGCCCGGCTGGCGGCGGGGTGGCTGGAGGAGGCGGGGGTCGAACCCGCCGTCATCAACGGCGTTCTGGCCCACGCCCACCCCGAGTACCAGACCGACCTCATGTCGAAGGCCATCGTGGCGGCCGACGCGGTGGCCGGCCTGCTGGTCGCGGCGGCGCTCGTTCGCCCCGAACGCGCCACCGGCATGAAGGTGTCCTCGGTCAAGAAGAAGCTCAAGGAGAAGGCGTTCGCTCCCGGGGTGAACCGCGACGAGATCCGCCAGGCCGAAGACCGCCTCGGACTGTCGCTGGACGAGTTCATCTCCCTCGGGATCGAGGGTCTGCAGCTGGTCGCCGCCGATATCGATCTTTAGTCTTTCCGGTTGATCCGTGGGGCCCCGAGTGGCGAATCAGTTCGACATGAGGACGGCGACGCTGGAACCTGCCCTGTCTCCGCCGGCGATCGCGGGCCGGGGTGGCCGAGGACGGCGAACGGTCGCGATCGTCGCTTGTGTCGCGGCCGTGTTCGTGGGGGCCGGGGGCGGGGCGTTCGCGCTGACGCGTCCGGCTCCGGCCACGCTGCGCCTGGCGCTCCCGGCGGGGTCGGTCCGGAGCTACCGGGTGGCGCTCGATCTGAACGGAGGCCCTCCCAAGAGTGGCTCCGGACGGGCGTTCACGCTGCGCGTCGACGAGCTGCTGAGCTGGCTAGTGACCAGCGTCGATCCGGCCCACGTCGCCACCGTCGTCGTTCGATCCTCGAACGTCACGACGTCGTTGAACGGCGGGGCGGCCTTACCCGTGGCGCCCGTCACGGCAGTGCTCGAGGTCGGTCCGGACGGACGGGTGCTGTCGGCGCGTGACCCGGGCATCCTCACCGGCGGCCTGCGGGCGGCACTGACGTTCCCCGGCCTGTCCCAGCTCACGCCGTTCATCTCGAAGGACGTCGTGAAGCCGGGCGCCTCGTGGTCCGGCACTGCACGCCAGGCCTATCCGCTCGGCACCGGATCGATCGGCGAAACGCTGATCGGCCGCTACGTGGGGTCCGCGGGGCAGGGCCGGTCGCTCGTCGAGACGACCCAGACGTCGGTGCTCGGCGCGACCCTGTTCATCCGCCGCCTCCACGACGCCTCGGGCGCGTTCGACCCGAGCGGGCTTCCACCGGACACGGACCCGCAGATCGCCTACGGCGGGACCGTCGCCACGACCCAGATCGCCGCGGTGGACGCCGCTGGCCGGCTGCTCGCGGCCACCGAGCGCGGCACGTTCGACGTCACGATGCAGTACTCGGGCTTCCCGCAGATCTTCCCGACGTTCTCCCCGCCCGGCGACGACCTGTTCGGCGGCGGTCCACCCGGGTCGAACGCCCAGTCGGGCGTACACGTGGTTGGGACGATCTCGGTGGCGTTCGGCCCGGCCTGAACCCTGAACTCGGAGCTTCAGCGAACGGAGGTCTGTTCGGCCTTGCGTTCGCGGTACCGCTTGATCAGCCACCAGGCGATGGCCCCGACCACCAGCACCGCGAGCCCGTAGGTGATGGGCTTGAAGTACTTGTCCACGGTGGTCCACCGCCCGCCCAGCACGTAGCCCACCGCGGCCAGGGCGAACGTCCACGGCAGGCAGCCGGCGGTGGTGTAGACCACGAACGGCGCCAGGGGCATCTCGGCCACGCCCGCGGGGAGGCTGATGAACGTTCGAACGACCGGCAGCAACCTGCCGAAGAAGACGGCGGCCTGGCCGTGCTTCGCGAACCACGCCTCGGCCCGGTCCAGCTCGTGCGGCCGGAGGAAGACGTAACGGCCGAACCGTTCGACTAGCGGACGCCCGCCCACCCTGCCGATGGCGTAGGCGATGAGCGAACCGACCACGTTGCCGACCGTTCCCAGCAGGCCCACCAGCAGGAAGTTGAGGTGCTGCGAGCCGATGTGAATGAACGCCGAGTTCGCCAGCGCCCCGCCGAACAGCATCGTGACCTCGGACGGGATGGGGATGAGGGCCGATTCCGCCACCATCAGGACGAACACGGCCAGATAGCCATAGTTCACGATGGTGTGGGTGATGAAGTGCTCCACTGACGCTGCCTTCCACGAGGCATGGCGAACGGACGCCTGAGCCTACCAACCGGCGCCCCGAGCCTCGTCTGCGACGCCGAACCCGAACCGAATCTCAACGTGCCTGTGCCGAGATGTGGGCCGAACCGAAGCCGAAGGCTTCGCCGGAGGGCGTGACGGCATGGTGTAGGTTCGGAGGAAATAACGCCCTACCTTTTATGTGTTGACGGGACCCTGATGGCCAAACAACTCGTGATCGTGGAATCGCCGACCAAGGCGAAGACCCTGGAACGCTATCTGGGGCCGGACTATGCCGTGTCCGCCAGCCGCGGGCACGTTCGAGATCTCCCCGAGGACCGCCTCGGCGTCGACCCGGAACGGGAGTTCGCCCCCGAATACGAGGTCCTTGCGGACAAGCAGGACACGGTGGGGCAGCTCCGCAGGGCGTTCCAGCGCTCCAGCGGGCTGTGGCTCGCCACCGACTTCGACCGGGAGGGCGAGGCCATCGCC
>DAIMKN010000049.1:0-14066 GCA_036721725.1 Actinomycetota bacterium | reverse complement strand
CTCCAAGACCTCGGCGTGACCGCCATCTGGCTGCTGCCGTTCTATCCCTCCCCGCTGCGGGACGACGGCTACGACATCGGCGAGTACAAGGCGATCCATCCGTCGTACGGCTCGCTGCGCGACTTCAAGGCGCTGCTCCGCGAGGCCCACGCCCGGGGCCTCCGCGTCATCACGGAGCTGGTGGTCAACCACACCTCCGACCAGCACGCGTGGTTCCAGCGGGCCCGCCGGGCCAAGCCCGGTTCGCCCGCCCGCGACTTCTACGTGTGGAGCGACACCTACGACCGCTACCGCGACGCCCGCATCATCTTCAAGGACTTCGAGACATCGAACTGGACGTGGGACGCGATGGCCGGCGCGTACTACTGGCACCGGTTCTACAGCCATCAGCCCGACCTGAACTACGACAACCCCGAGGTCGGCAAGGCCATCACACGGGTCATGGACTTCTGGTTCGACATGGGGGTCGACGGCATGCGCCTCGACGCCCTCCCGTACCTGTTCGAACGGGAGGGAACGAACTGCGAGAACCTCCCCGAGACGTTCGAGTTTCTCCGGAGGCTCCGCAAGCACGTCGACGCGACCTACGACGACCGGATGCTGCTGGCCGAGGCGAACCAGTGGCCGGAGGACGCCGTGGCGTACTTCGGCGGCGGCAAGGGCGACGGCTGCCACATGGCGTTCCACTTCCCGCTGATGCCCCGGATGTTCATGGCCATCCGGATGGAGGACCGCTTCCCCATCATCGACATCCTGGCCCAGACGCCGGCCATCCCGGAGCGTTCGCAGTGGGCGCTGTTCCTGCGCAACCACGACGAACTCACCCTGGAGATGGTCACGGACGAAGAGCGCGACTACATGTACCGCGTCTACGCCCACGACCAGCAGGCCCGCATCAACCTCGGCATCCGGCGGCGCCTCGCTCCCCTGCTGGGCAACGACCGCAGGGTCATCGAGATGCTGAACGGGCTGCTGTTCGCGCTGCCCGGCACCCCGGTCCTGTACTACGGCGACGAGATCGGGATGGGCGACAACATCTACCTCGGCGACCGCAACGGCGTTCGGACCCCCATGCAGTGGTCCCCCGACCGCAACGCGGGCTTCTCCGACGCCAACCCGCAGCAGCTCTACCTCCCCGTCGTGATCGACCCCGAGTACCACCCGGGCGCGGTGAACGTGGAGGCGCAGCAGAACAACCCGAACTCGCTGCTGTGGTGGACCAAACGGTTGATCGCGCTGCGCAAGCGCTACCAGGCGTTCGGCCGCGGCACCCTGGAGTTCCTGTACCCCGAGAACCGCAAGGTCCTGGCGTTCATCCGCAGCTACCAGGACGAACGCATCCTGGTGGTGGTCAACCTGTCGCGCTTCTCGCAGTACGTCGAACTCGACCTGAAGGCGTACGAGGGGACGACGCCGGTCGAACTGTTCGGCCAGACGGAATTCCCGCCGATCGGCGAGCTGACGTACCTGCTGACGCTGGGTCCGCATGCGTTCAACTGGTTCCTGCTGCAGGCGCCCAAGCCGAAGGCCGACGACCGCCCCGTCGGAGGCGGGGAGCTGCCCGTGCTCGAGGTGGCGGGGACGTGGGAGCACGTGTTCGACCGCAAGCAGCGAGCAGCGCTGGAGGAGTTGCTGCCGTCCTACTTGGCGGCCCGGCGGTGGTTCGGCGGGAAGGCCCGCCGCATCAAGTCGGCCGAGTTCCGCGAACAGATCCCCGTTCGAGGATCGTCCACGGCGGCGGCGCGACCCGTGGGCTACCTCAGCGTCGTTCGGGTCGAGTACACGGAGGGCGACCCGGACACCTACCTCTTGCCGCTGGCCGCCGCCTCCGTGGCCCGGGCCAAGGAGTTCCGCAGCGCCGTTCGTCGCACCGCCCTGGCCCGGCTGAAGACGAAGGAGGGGGACCGCGTGCTGTTCGACGCGTTCGTCGATCCGGCGTTCGGTCAGGCGCTGTTCGACATGATCGCGCGGCGCCGCAAGGAGGCCGGACCGATCGCGGCGCTGGTGCCGACCGTCACGGGAGCGTTCGCCGAGCTGCGTAAGGGCATGCCTCGTGTCGAACCGTCGCTGCTGCAGGCCGAACAGAGCAACACCTCGTTGCTGTTCGGCGACCGCTTCATCCTCAAGCTGTTCCGGCGGCTGGAGCCGGGCATCAACCCGGATCTGGAGATCGGACGCTATCTGACGGAGCGGACCTCGTTCCGTCAGGCGCCTCCCGTGGCCGGCGGCATAGAACTTCTGTCGGGCCGCTCTGAGCCCGCCACGGTGGCCATCCTGCAGGGCTTCGTGCCGAACGAGGGCGACGCTTGGAGGTACACGCTCGACGCGCTGTCGGAGTTCGCAGAGGAGGCCATGGCCCGGCGAACGGACCCGCCGTTCGCGCCGCTCACGGGACGTTCGGCCCTCCTGGACCTGGCCTCGGGCGACACGCCGGACACGGTGATGGATGCGGTCGGGCCGTACCTCGAGTCAGCGCGTCTGCTCGGGCGGCGGACCGCCGAGATGCACCACGCGCTGGCCATGGGAACGGGGCCGGCGTTCGAGCCCGAACCCTTCACGGTGCTGTACCAGCGCTCGCTGTACCAGTCGATGCGGGCCACCACCCGGCGCAACCTGCAGGTGATGCGGCGACGAGCCAAGGACATCCCCGACGCGGGACGGGTGGCCGAGATGGAGCCCGCCATCCTGGACCGGCTGCACCAGGTTGTCCGGCACAAGATGGACGCCGAACGCACCCGCGTGCATGGCGACTACCACCTGGGCCAGGTGCTGTGGACCGGCAAGGACTTCGTCATCCTGGACTTCGAGGGCGAGCCGGCCCTGCCCCTGGGCGAACGCCGCATCAAGCGCTCGCCGCTCCGCGACGTGGCCGGGATGATCCGTTCGTTCCACTACGCGGCGTACACGGTCGTGATGACCGAACGCGGCTCGGTCCGGCCGGAGGACAGGGAGTTCCTGGAGCCGTGGGCGCGGTTCTGGTACCAGTGGGTCTCGGCCTCGTTCCTCCGCGCCTACCTGGGCGAGGCGGGAGCGGCCACGTTCCTGCCGACCGGCGGCGAGGACCTGGAGGTCCTGCTGGACGTGCTGCTGCTGGAGAAGGCCATCTACGAGTTGGGCTACGAGGCGAACAACCGCCCCGAGTGGCTGGTCATCCCGGTGCAGGGCGTGCTGGACCTGATGGAGCCCGGCGCGTAGCGGGCTTTGAAGGATCGCGTCGAGTCCGTCACCAGGGAAACGACCGCGCGAAGACGTAGCTCATGGCGGCGATCGCCAAGGTCGTCGCCCGGTGAAGCGGCCACCGGAAGAGTTGGACCATCGTGCCGACCACGAGCAGGAGGGCTCCACAGCCGGTCAGGGCATAAGACGCGGTCCGGCGCCGTATCTCTGCTTGGACCCCCCGCCAGGCCCGCGCGAGGTCGCCTTTCCGCCCCTCGTTCACCGGATCCCTTCTCCTCGACACCTCAGCCGGCGTGCATCTAGAACAGGTGCAGCTTACGCACGGGAGGCTTCTGTCATCCTGACGGGATGAGAGGCTCGGGATGACGTCGAACGGCGCAAGGCGTGAGGTGGGCGCCCTGCGCGAGCTGGCAAGGGCCTGCGGCATCCAACCGGGGTTCGAGGACACCTCGCACCGTCGTCGAACGGCCACTCCCGAGGCGCTGTTCGGGGCGTTGGAGGCCCTGGGCGAGCCGGTGGAGGGGATGGGCGACGTCGACCGCGCCCTTCGGCGCCGCGGCGAGGAGCGGCGGCGCCGGCTCCTCGAACCCGTCGTCGTGGCGTGGAACGGCCGCCTCCGCGGCGTGTCCGTTCGTCTCCCGGCGAACGTCGGACGGCGACTCCGCGTCACGGTCACCGGGGAGGATGGCGAGGCTCTGAGCGGGTTCGACTGGGACCCGCAGACGTCCGCGATCGGGCGCGCGGAGCTGGGACGCCGAACATGGATCGAGGCTCGCCTCGACGTTCCCGAACGCCTCCCCCACGGCTACGCCATGCTTCGGCTCGACGGCCCGCGAGGCCTCGAGGCGGAGGCCATGGTGATCTCGGCACCGCGCCGGGCCTACGCTTCCCAAAGAGAACGGTCGTGGGGGGTGTTCGTTCCTCTGTACGCCCTGCGGACGGCGGAAGACTGGGGCGTCGGCGACTTCACCTCCCTGGGGCGCCTGGCGGACTGGACGGCGGCCAAGGGCGGGGACGTCGTGGCCATCCTGCCCGTGCTCAGCGCGTTGCTGCACACGCCGTTCGAGCCCAGCCCGTACTCGCCCTCGTCCCGGCTGTTCTGGAACGAGCTGTACCTCGACGTGGAGGCGGTGCCCGAGGTGGCGACCTCACCCCAGTCGCGCCGGCTCCTCGCCTCGGCGGCCTTCCAACGCACGTTCCGCGAACTGCGGAATGCCGAACGCGTCGACTACCGGGCGGTGCACCGAGCCAAGGAGCGGGTGCTATCGAAGCTGGCCACCGCCATGTCGCCCCACCGGCGGCAGGCGTTCGACGCGTTCGTATCCCAGAACCCGGCCGTCCAGGACTACGCGGCGTTCCAGGCCGCCGCGGCACAGCGCTCCGACCGTTCGTGGCCGGCGTGGCCGGCTCGCCAGCGAGACGGGCATCTACAAGCGCGAGACGGCGACCCGGCGGACCGGCACTACCACGGCTACGTCCAGTTCCTGGCGTTCGAACAGCTCCAGGCACTGAGTACGCATGATGCCGCGCTGCACCTCGACCTCCCGCTCGGCGTCCATCCCGACGGCTACGACGTGTGGCGGCACCGGGAGTCGTTCGCCGCGCCCGGGGCCCGCGGCGGCGCGCCGCCGGACTCCTTCTTCACCAAGGGCCAGGACTGGGGGTTCCCGCCGCTGCATCCCGAACGCATCCGCGAGCAGCGCTACGCCTACCCCATCGCCTGCTACCGGGCGCTGATGCGCCACGCCGGCATCCTCCGCGTCGATCACGTCATGGGGCTGCACCGGCTGTTCTGGATCCCGGACGGCCTCGATGCCCGGGACGGGGTGTACGTGAAGTATCGGCCCGAGGAGCTTTACGCCATCCTGTCGCTGGAGTCCCACCGTCACCGGACCACGATCGTGGGCGAGGACCTCGGAACGGTCCCCCGGGCCATCCGTTCGGCCATGGCCCGCCACGGCCTGCACCGGAGCTACGTGACCCAACTCGAGTCGAAACCGGGCAAGCCCCTTCCCCCTGTCCAGCGGCTCGCCCTGGCCAGCGTGAACACGCACGACATGGCGCCGTTCGCCGGGTTCTGGGAGGGCCGCGACATCGACGACCGCCTCCGTCGCGACCTGCTGAGCGGCGAGGAGGCGCAGGCCGAACGCACCCGGCTCGGGACCCGGCGCAAGGCCCTCGTAGAAGGCCTGCGTTCGGCCGGTCACCTCCCACGGAAGGGGCCTTCGGATCTCCCCGCACGGGAGGTGCTCCCCGCGCTGCTGGCGTGGCTCGGGGCGAGCGAGGCCCGGGTGGTCGTGGCCTCGCTGGAGGACCTGTGGGGCGAGACGGAACCGCAGAACCGTCCCGGGACGTCCGGGGGCGCGAACTGGTCCCGGCGCGCCCGTCACCGCCTGGAGGAGTTCGACGAGCAGGCCGAGATCACCGGGACGCTGATGCGCCTGGCCGAGTTTCGGGTAGGTTCGGGGCCATGAGCCCGGCATCTCGTCGAACGAACGCGCCCCCGCCACGCACCGATCCCGTGTGGCACGACGTCACCTTGCTGAACGCTGACGACCTCTATCTGTTCAACGAGGGCAGCCACGCCACGCTCCAGGAGAAGCTCGGGGCGCACCTGTTCGACTCCGGCGGCGTCGGCGGCACGCTGTTCGCGGTGTGGGCGCCGAACGCCGAACGCGTCTCGGTGAAGGGCGACTTCAACGGGTGGAACGTCGACTCGCACCACCTGGCGGCCCGCGGCGCTTCCGGCATCTGGGAGGGCTTCATCCCGGGCGTGGGCAAGGGCAGCCTGTACAAGTTCCACATCGTTTCCCGCTACGGCGCGTACCGCGTGGACAAGGCGGACCCGTTCGGCATCCTGCAGGAGACACCGCCCCAGACGGGCTCGGTGGTGTGGGACCGGGACTACCCGTGGGGCGACGGCGAGTGGATGGCCGAACGCGGGTCCCGGAACGCGTTCGACGCGCCGATGTCCACCTACGAAGTCCACCTGGGCTCGTGGATGCGGGCGCCGGAGGAGGGGAACCATTCGCTAGGCTACCGCGAGCTGGCCCCGCGGCTGGCCGACTACTGCCGCCGGCTCGGGTTCACCCATATCGAGTTCCTGCCCGTTATGGAGCACCCGTTCTACGGTTCATGGGGCTACCAGACCACCGGCTACTTCGCCCCGACCAGCCGCTACGGAACGCCGCAGGACTTCATGTACCTCATCGACATCCTGCACCAGGCCGGCATCGGGGTGATCCTGGACTGGGTGCCGTCGCACTTCCCCACAGACGAACACGGACTGGGCTACTTCGACGGCACGCACCTGTTCGAACACGCTGACTCGCGCCTCGGGTTCCACCCGGACTGGAACAGCTACATCTTCAACTACGGGCGGAACGAGGTGCGTTCGTTCCTGCTGTCCTCGGCCCTCTACTGGCTCTCCACGTATCACGCGGACGGGCTGCGGGTGGACGCGGTGGCTTCGATGCTCTACCTGGACTACTCGCGAGAGCCCGGTGACTGGATCCCGAACGTCCACGGCGGCCGGGAGAACCTGGAGGCCATCGGGTTCCTCCGGCGCATGAACCAGGACGTCTACCAGATCCATCCCGACACGCAGACCATCGCCGAGGAGTCGACCTCGTGGCCCATGGTGTCGCGGCCGCTCTACGTGGGCGGGCTGGGGTTCGGCATGAAGTGGGACATGGGGTGGATGCACGACACGCTGGAGTACCTGGCCCACGATCCCGTCCATCGCCGCTTCCACCACAACCAGCTGACGTTCCGGGGGATGTACGCCTTCACGGAGAACTTCGTGCTGCCGCTTTCCCACGACGAGGTGGTGCACCTCAAGGAGTCGCTGCTGGAGAAGATGCCCGGCGACGACTGGCAGAAGTTCGCCAACCTCCGTGCGCTGTTCGCCTACCAGATCGCCCAGCCCGGCAAGAAGCTCGTGTTCATGGGGGGCGAGTTCGGGCAGCGGCACGAATGGGCCCACGACTCCAGCCTCGACTGGCACCTGCTCGAACAGCCCCTGCACGCGGGAGTCCAGCGATGCCTGGGCGACCTCAATCGCCTGTACGCGGCCGAGCCGAGCCTGCACCAGTTGGACATGGACCCGGCGGGGTTCGAGTGGATCGACGCGAACGACAGCGAGGCCAGCGTCATCACCTTCCTCCGCCGGAGCCGGACTCCCGGCGAGGAGGTCCTGTTCGCGGCGAACTTCACCCCGCTGGTGCGTTCGAACTACATGGTCGGGGTGCCGAGCGACGGCTACTGGCGGGAGCTCCTCAACACCGACGCCGCCGACTACGGCGGGACCGGGGTCGGGAACATGGGAGGCGTGGACGCCGTGCCCATCCCGCTGCACGGCCGGCCGTTCTCGCTGAACCTCACGCTCCCCCCGCTGGCCTGCGTGTTCCTGAAGCGTGACCGGTCCTGACGTGGGATCGGGCGGTCCGGTGGGACCGCTCGGGGCGACCTTCCTGGGCAACCGGCGGACATCGTTCGTGGTGTGGGCGCCGGTGGCGTCACGGGTGGAGGTTCGTCTCGGCGACGGCGAGCGCACCGAGCCCTTGCGGCGGGGGTCTCGCGGCTATCACCGCGCCGTGCTGGACGGCGTCGAACCCGGCGCGCGGTACGCGTTCGTGGTGGACGGCAGCGATCCTCGGCCCGACCCCGCCTCACGGTTCCAGCCGGAGGGCGTCCATGGGCGCTCCGAGGTCGTCGACCCGTCGGCGTTCTCGTGGCGAACAGACGTATGGTTCGGTCGCTCGTTCGCCGACTACGTCCTGTACGAGCTGCACGTGGGGACCTTCAGCGCCGAGGGGACGTTCGACGGGGTCGTCGAACATCTGGACGAACTGGTGGAGCTCGGCGTGACCGCGGTAGAGCTCATGCCGGTCGCGCAGTTCCCGGGCGGTCGCAACTGGGGCTACGACGGCGTGCTCCCGTTCGCCGTGCAGAACTCCTACGGGGGGCCGGACGGGCTGCGTCGGCTGGTCGACGCATGCCACCAGCGCGGGCTGTGCGCCGTGCTGGACGTGGTCTACAACCACTTCGGTCCGGAGGGGAGCTACCTGCGGGAGTTCGGCCCGTACTTCACCCCGCAGTACCGAACGCCATGGGGCGACGGCATCAACTTCGACGCCGAGGGGAGCGACGAGGTCCGGCGGTACTTCGTGGAGAACGCGCTGCACTGGTTCGCGGACTACCGGTTCGACGCGCTGCGGCTGGACGCGATCGACAGCATCGTGGACCCCACGGCGCGGCCGTTCCTGCTGGAGCTGTCGGAGGCCGTCCACGAACAGGCCGAACGCCACAACCGGCGCCAGTACCTCATCGCGGAGAGCGCGTCGAACGACCCGCGGGTCATCCAGCGCGTGGACGCGGGCGGGCTGGGCATCGACGCGCAGTGGAACGACGACTTCCACCACGCCGTCCACACCCTGCTCACGGGCGAACGCGACGGCTACTACGCGGACTACGGGCGGCTGGCGCAGCTGCAGCGCTCGCTGGAGGAGGGCTACGTCTACCGGGGCGAGCACTCGACGTTCCGGGGCCACCGGTTCGGCGCCTCCGCCGCCACGCTGCCGGCCGAACGCTTCGTGGTGTTCGTGCAGAACCACGACCAGACGGGCAACCGGATGCTCGGCGAACGCCTGTCCACGCTGGTCCCGTTCGAGACGCAGAAGCTCGCGGCCGGCCTGCTGCTGCTTTCGCCGTTCGTGCCGCTGCTGTTCATGGGCGAGGAGTACGGGGAGACGGCGCCCTTCCAGTACTTCATCAGCCACTCGGAGGAGGATCTGGTGGAGTCGGTGCGACAGGGACGGCGCGAGGAGTTCGCCGCGTTCGGGTGGGAGCAGGAACCGCCCGACCCGCAGTCCGAGGACACGTTCGAGGCGGCCAAGCTCAACCGGGACCTCTTGCAGAAGGACGAACACGCCGCGCTTCGCACCTTCTACCATAAGCTGCTCCGGCTCAGGCGCGACCACCCGGCGCTCCGCAAGCTGTCCAAGGACGACCTGGAGGTGGTGACCGACCCGACCGCCGGCCTGCTGTTCCTGCGCCGGTGGGACGGTGTGCAGGAGGTCATGGCGGCGTTCAACGTGAGCGAGGATGCCGTGGCCGTGCCCATCGGGTTCCCCGACGGGCTCTGGGTCAAGCTCCTGGACTCCGCGGACCAGGCGTGGGGCGGACCGGGTGGGACCATCCCGGACGACGAACCGGCCTCAGGCGAACTCACCGTCACGCTGCACCCGACATCGTTCGCGCTGTTCGCGCGGCGCGTGCCCACCATCCGCTGAACCGAAGGGAGCTTCGCTTGCGAGTCTGGCCGGGAAAGCCGTACCCGCAGGGGGCCACGTGGGACGGCGAAGGGGTGAACTTCTCGATCTTCTCCGAGCACGCCTCGGGCGTCGAGCTGTGTCTGTTCGAGCCCGACGGCGATGTCGATGGCGACGGCAAGGGAGCCGAACAAGAGACCGCTCGGATCCCTCTGCGGGACCGCACCGACCTGATCTGGCACTGCTACCTGCCGGACGTCCGGCCCGGCCAGCTGTACGGCTACCGCGTGCACGGGGCGTACGCGCCGCAGGACGGCCACCGGTTCAATCCGAACAAGCTCCTGATCGACCCCTACGCCAAGTCCCTCAACGGCCCGTTCCGATGGGACGACGCGCTGTACGGCTACACCGTGGGCCACCCGGACGAGGACCTTTCGTTCGACGAACGCGACAGCGCGCCGTTCATGCCCAAGTGCGTCGTCATCGATCCGGCGTTCACGTGGGGCGAGGATCGCCCGCCCCGGACCCCGTGGAACCGAAGCGTCATCTACGAATGCCACGTTCGGGGCATGACGATGCGCCACCCGGCCATCCCGCCCGAGATCCGCGGGACCTACCTGGCGATGGCGTTCGAGCCCGTGATCGAACACCTCCTGTCGCTAGGGATCACCGCGGTCGAACTCATGCCGGTGCACGAGTTCGTCAACGACCGCCGGTTGGTGGAGATGGGCCTGGCGAACTACTGGGGCTACAACTCGATCGGGTTCCTGTCGCCGCACGTTCGCTACGCCACCGGCGGCCAGGGACAGCAGGTGGACGAGTTCAAGTCCATGGTCAAGGGCCTCCACCGCGCCGGCATCGAGGTCATCCTGGACGTCGTCTACAACCACACCGGCGAGGGCAACCACCTGGGGCCGACGCTCTCGCTGAAGGGCGTGGACAACGACGCGTTCTACCGGCTGATGCCCGACGACCGTCGCTTCTACATGGACTTCACGGGCACCGGCAACAGCCTGAACATGCTGCACCCCAGGACGATCCAGCTGATCATGGACTCGCTGCGGTACTGGGTGCTGGAGATGCACGTGGACGGGTTCCGGTTCGACCTGGCGCCCGTCCTGGCCCGCGAACTGTTCGAGGTCAACCGGCTGGGGACGTTCTTCGACATCATCCAGCAGGACCCGGTGCTGTCGCAGGTGAAGCTCATCGCCGAGCCGTGGGACGTGGGGCCGGGCGGCTACCAGGTGGGCAACTTCCCGGTGGGGTGGGCCGAATGGAACGGCAAGTACCGCGATTGCGTCCGGCGCTTCTGGCGCGGCGATCCGGGTCAGGTGGCCGAGCTGGCGTTCCGTCTCAGTGGTTCGTCCGACCTGTACGAGGCGGGCGGGCGCAACACTTATGCCACGGTCAACTTCGTCACCGCCCACGATGGCTATTCGCTGAACGATCTGGTGAGCTACGAGGCCAAGCACAACGAGGCGAACGGGGACGACAACCAGGACGGCGCGAACGACAACTGGTCACGCAACTGGGGCCCGGAGGGACCGAGCGATTCGCCCCAGGTCGTTCGGATGCGCGAACGGATGAAGCGCAACTTCCTGGCCACGCTGATCTTCTCCCAGGGCGTTCGGATGCTGCTGGGTGGCGACGAGATGGGCCGAACGCAACAGGGCAACAACAACGCGTACTGCCAGGACAACGAGCTGAGCTGGACGGACTGGGACCTCGACGCACGGGACCGTCGGCTGCTCGAGTTCACGCGGCGCGCCCTCGACATCTTCAACGCGAACCCGGTGCTGCGGCGGCGGGGATTCTTCGCAGGCGCGCCGCTATCGGGCGTCGGTCCCAAGGACGTCATGTGGATCCGTCCGGACGGCCAGGAGATGACCGATGCCGAGTGGCACGACGGCGAGAACCGCATCCTCGGCATGCTCATCCCCCGCAGCGCCACCGACGAGGTGAACGAACGAGGCCGCCCCATCTTCGGCCAGACGGTGCTGTTGCTGTTCAACGCGGGGTGGCGTTCGCGGCTGTTCGTGCTGCCGCGGCAGGAGGCATCCGGGCTGTGGGAAGAGGTGCTGAACACGGCAAAGCCGGATGTCGTGGCGCCCCGCGTGGTGCGCAAGCACGCCATGAACCTGGTGGCTCACTCGGTGATCATGCTGAGCTACGACGAACACCGCTGAGCCGCCGTGATCTCGCCCCGCGTTCCCTCCTCGACCTACCGGCTGCAGTTCGGGCCGGCGTTCGGATTCTCGGAGGCTCGTGGGGTTGTGCGCTACCTGGACGCGCTGGGGGTGGGCGACGCCTATACCTCGCCGCTGCTGCAAGCTCGAACGGGCAGCACGCACGGCTACGACCTGGTCGATCCATCTCGGTTGAACGCTGACCTCGGGACGCGTCGGGAGTTCGACGCGTTCTCCCGCGAGCTGCGGCGGCGCGACATGGGCCTGCTGCTGGACATCGTCCCGAACCACATGGCCGCCGACCTCCAGAACCCGTGGTGGACCGACGTGTTGCGGAGCGGTCAGGGGTCCGCGTTCGCCGGCGTCTTCGACATCGACTGGGAACTGGGGGGCGGCAAGGTCCTGGTGCCGGTGCTGGGCGGCACCTACTCCCAGATCCTGGAGGGCGGCGACCTCCGCCTGTCGGTGGAGGATGGAGACCTATGGCTGCGCTACTTCGAACGCCGCTTCCCCCTTCGGCCGGAGAGCGTCGAACGCGTCCGTTCGGCGGGGCGCGCTTCTCTGGCCCGGGGCGCCCGCACGTTCACCGGGCGCGTGGGCCGGCCGGCGTCGTTCGAGGCGCTGGACGAACTGGTGCAGGACCAGCACTACCGGTTGGCGTTCTGGCGGGTGACTGCGGAGGACATCAACTACCGGCGGTTCTTCGATGTCACGGATCTGGTTGCAGTGCGGATGGAGGAGCGGGAGGTGTTCGACGCGGCGCACCGGCACGTGCTGTCGCTGGTGGCCTCCGGCGCGGTGACGGGATTGCGCATCGATCACGTCGACGGGCTGCACGATCCCGTCGAGTACCTCCAGCGGCTCCAGGACGCCGCCGGCGGATCGCTGTTCGTGGTAGTCGAGAAGATCCTGGGAACGGGCGAACACCTGCCGAGGTCGTGGCCCGTGGCCGGCACCACCGGCTACGAGTTCGCCACGGACCTGGGCGGCCTGCTGGTGGACGAACGTAGCCGCCGCTCACTCGACGAGACGTACCAACGGTTCACCGGAGTGCTCCAGTCGTTCGCCGACATCGCCTACGAGAAGAAGCGCCTGGTGATGGACGAACTGTTCCGGACCGAACTCTCCGTCCTGGTCCGCCGCCTCCACGAGCTGGCGGCGGAGGACCGCTACGGCCGCGACCTCACCTCGAGCCAACTGTGGGAAGGCCTCACCGCAGTCACCGCCGGCCTCCCCGTCTACCGAACCTACACGCGTTCGATGGAGGTCTCGTCGATCGACCGCGAGCACGTCGAACACGCCGTCTCCGAGGCTCGCCGCCGGAGCGCCGAACAGCTCCCCGACGACGTGTTCGACTTCATCCGCCGCGTGTTGCTCCTGGAGGATGCGGCCGACGACGAACAGGCTCACATGTGGCTGGCGTTCGTCATGCGGTGGCAGCAGACCACGGGCGCCATCACCGCGAAGGGCGTGGAGGACACCGCGTTCTACGTCTACAACCGCCTGGTCTCGCTCAACGAGGTGGGGGCCGAACCGCCCGCCGACGAGGCCATCGCCGTGGCGTCGTTCCACGAACGGAACGCCTCGCGGCTGGCGGCGGCGCCGCACCAGCTGAACGCGTCGACCACGCATGACACCAAGCGGAGCGAGGACGTTCGAGCCCGCATCGACTCGCTGTCCGAGCTGCCCGACGCGTGGGCCCGAGCGGCGAGCAGGTGGGCACGCGTGAACGCCCCCAAGAAGCGCCGCGTCGAGGGCGAGCTCGTGCCGGATGCGAACGAGGAGTACCTCCTGTACCAGACGCTGCTCGGCGCGTGGCCGCTGGCCGAGGGCGAACAGCGCGACTTCGCCCACCGCATCAAGTCGTACATGGTCAAGGCGGCCCGCGAGGCCAAGGTCCACACCACGTGGGTCGACCAGAACGGCCACTACGAGGAGGCGCTGCAGGCGTTCGTCGGCTCGCTCCTGGGCCGCGGAGGCGCCGGATTCCGTTCGGACTTCCTGCGGCTGCAGCGGCGGGTGGCGCATCTGGGGATGCTCAACTCGCTGGCGAGCGTGGTCCTGAAGATCAGCTCACCGGGCGTCCCCGACCTCTACCAGGGCACCGAACTGTGGCACCTCCGCCTCGTCGACCCCGACAACCGCGAGCCCGTCGATTTCGAACTCCGCGAGAAGCTCCTGGACGAACTCGACCGCCGCGCCGCCTCCGACCAGGACCTCGCGAGCCTGGCCCACGAGTTGCTCCGCGACTGGCCCGACGGCCGCATCAAGCTATTGGTGACCAGCCGTTCGCTCTGCTTCCACCGTGACCACCGCCAGCTCTTCGACGCGGGCGACTACCTCCCGCTCGAGCCGAACGGCCCCCACAGCCGCAACGTCGTCGCGTTCGCCCGCCACGCCGGCGACCAGTGGAGCCTGACGGTCGTGCCCA
>DAIMKN010000048.1:0-14070 GCA_036721725.1 Actinomycetota bacterium | reverse complement strand
GGGCGTTCGGCCCTGGAACAGAACGGCCGCCCGCGGATGTTGCTATGCCACAATGTCGAACGTGGACGAACGTGACGTGGTCATCCTGGGGTCGGGCCCGTCGGGCCTCACCGCGGCGCTGTATGCGGCCCGGGCGAACCTCAAGCCACTGGTCCTGAAGGGCATCGACGCCGGGGGTCAGCTCATGCTGACCACCGAGGTCGAGAACTTCCCCGGCTTCCCCGACGCCGTCCTCGGCCCCGAGCTGATGGAGCGGATGGAGAAGCAGGCCGCGAGGTTCGAGGCCGAACTCCTCCACCAGGAAGCGACCCGCGTGGACTTCTCACAGCGGCCGTTCCGGATCTGGTCGGGCGACGAGGAGTGGGCGGCCCGAAGCGTCATCATCTCGACCGGCGCGTCGGCCAAGATGCTGGGACTGGATTCCGAACGCCGCCTGCTCGGCCACGGCGTATCCACCTGCGCCACGTGCGACGGTTTTTTCTTCCGGGGACTCGAATTGTTGGTCGTGGGCGGAGGCGACTCGGCCCTGGAGGAGGCCATCTTCCTGACCCGGTTCGCCACCAAGGTCACGCTGATCCATCGCCGTGATTCGATGCGCGCCTCGGCCATCATGCAGGACCGGGCACGCGCTAATCCGAAGATCGAGTTCGTGTGGAACGCGGTCGTCGAGGAGGTGCTCGGAGACGGGAGCGTGGCCGGCGCGCGACTGAGGGACGTCGTCACCGGCGAGACCCGGGAGATCTCGGCCGCGGGGTTGTTCGTGGCGATCGGCCACACGCCGAACACGCGGTTGTACGAAGGCCAGCTGGAGTTGAACGAGGGATACATCGCGGTCCGCGAGCCCACCACCCGGACCAGCGTCGAGGGCGTGTTCGCCGCGGGCGACGTGGTGGACTTCGTCTACCGCCAGGCCATCACCGCCGCGGGGAT
Organism: Actinomycetota bacterium; assembly: GCA_036721725.1. Classification (GTDB taxonomy): domain Bacteria; phylum Actinomycetota; class UBA4738; order UBA4738; family UBA4738; genus DAIMKN01. The sequence goes on along the minus strand of DAIMKN010000048.1, from coordinate 13,140 downwards.
GGGCTGCAAGGCTGCCATCGACGCTGAACGCTTCCTGGAGGCCGAGTACCACTGACGGCCTCGCCCCGGCGCACCCGGCATCAGTCGCCCGGGAGCTCCCGGAGCGGGCGCGCCACGAGTGGCGGGGCCGGACGGTACCGTTCGCGGAGCGCGTCGTTCAACGCGATGGCCAGCACGAACGCCCCCACCGAGGTCACCAACGCGACGAGCACGCCCGCTCCCACCGTCAGGGTGAAGGCAGGCCCCAGCGCGATCCGCAGGATCACCCCGACCACCAGGAACAGGACTTCTGGGCCACTACGCCCGCCACCCCTGCGATGAGGTACCGCGTCGAACGGCGCATGCGGCCACTATCCCACAGGGGGGGCTCGCTCCGGCTCGGGCTGATCGCGACCGTCGGAGCGCTCCTCATCGGCGGGGTGTCATCGCCCCCTGGGCCCTCGATCGCCGGCACGCCGTTCCGGACCGTTCGCGTGGTCAAGGCGGGCAGGCCGCACGCGGTCCCCCCTGCTTACTACCGTCCGGTGGTGGTGTCGGGCCGGGTGTTCCCGGCGGCTCGTTCCGACTATCTGTCGATGATCTCGTTCGGCGACGACTGGCACGCGCCACGGCTTCGACTGGTGAACGGAAAGTGGCTGCAGGTGGGCGTGCACGAGGGCATCGACATCTTCGCCGAACGCGGCACGCCGGTCCTGTCGATGGCCGCGGGACGCGTGTCGAACGTGGGCTGGAGCTTCTACTCGGGCACCATGATCGACATGATCGGGGTCGACGGGCGTTACTATTTCTTCGCACATCTTTCGGCGGTCGCCCCCAGCATCGCTCCCGGGGTGTCCGTTCACGCCGGCACGGTCCTTGGGAAGGTGGGCAACACGGGGTACGGGCCTCCCGGCCAGCGCGATGTGTTTCCTCCCCACCTGCACGTCGGCATCGCCGTCGGCGGGAGCTGGGTCAGCCCCTACCCCTTCCTTGTCCGGCTGTACGCCGCCACGGTGGCGGCCGACCGGCGCGGCCAGGATACCCTGGACCGCCTTGCCGCCCAGGGTCGCACCGCGGAGTGGCGGCGCATGGCGGGGCGTCTCTACTCGGCGGACGGATCCTGACTGCGCATCCGCCCGGGTTCGGGTACGGTTTCGCCGTTCGGCGCTTCGGGAACGAGGGGAATACGGGTGGTAGCTCGTTCGTTAGCAGTGCGGATGAGTGAACGCGCGCGGATCGGCGCAGCTCGGTGGGGCGGCGTCGCGGAGAGAGGACGAAAACCATGAGCGAGAACATCACCGAGGTCACCGACAGCGATTTCGACAGCGAGGTTCTGCGTTCGGATCGTCCGGTGCTGGTGGACTTCTGGGCGGAATGGTGCGTCCCGTGCCACATGGTCTCCCCGGTCGTCGAGGAGATCGCTCGCGAGCACTCGGACCGCCTCAAGGCCGCCAAGCTGAACGTCGACGACAACCCGGATACGGCACGTCAGTATGGGGTCATGAGCATCCCCACGCTGATCGTGTTCAAGGACGGCCAGGAGAAGGCTCGGGTCATCGGCGCCCGCGGCAAGGAAGCCATCCTCCGGGAGATCGAACCGCACTTCGCGGCCTAGAGTCGCCGGCCTCCGCCACGATCCGCGCGTCTCGGCGAGGTCGCCCGAAACCGACGGCAGCCCACGTTCGTCCTCATCCTCGCAGGCGGGCGACGGGTTGGTGCGTGGTCCATGATGCAGTCATGCGAACGATGCGACGCGGCGACCACGGTGAGGACGTTCGAGACGTCCAGACCCGGTTCGCCGCCATCGGCCTGCCCATCGACGACGGGCCCGGCAACTACGGCCCCACCACCGAGCGCGCCGTGCGGGAGTTCCAGCAGCGCCGGCACCTGATGGTCGACGGCCTGGTCGGCATAGACACCTGGGCAGAATTGGTCGAGGCGGGGTACTCGCTGGGCGACAGGACCCTCTACCTCCACTACACCTATCACCGCGGCGACGACGTGCGCGCGCTCCAGGTTCGGCTCAACCTGCTGGGGTTCGACACTGGCCGGGAGGATGGGATCTTCGGCGAACGCACCGACCGGGCGGTGCGGGAGTTCCAACGCAACGTCGGGCTCCCGGACGACGGCATCGTCGGCCCGACCACAGTGGAGGCCCTGACGCGCCTTCGGCCCGTCGGACCCGGGCCGGGCAGGGCGGCGGTACGGGAGGCGGAAGCGCTCCGCCGGATGGCGGCGAGCCTGAAGGGCGCGGTGGTCGCCATCGACGCAGGGCACAGCCGCGAGGATCCGGGCTGCGTCGGGCCGACCGGACTGGTCGAGGCAGAGGCAACCAGATCGCTCGCCGCGTCGCTGGCCGCCGAACTCCGGGCGCGGGGCGCTGAGCCGTTCGAAATGGTTGCGGCGCAAGGCGATCCGGACTCGGCTGCCCGAGCCAAACAGGCCAATGACGCCGGCGCGGAGATCCTCATCTCGCTTCACCTGAACTCTCACCCGGACCCTTCGGCCGACGGCGCGTCAAGCTACTACTTCGGAAGCGACACCTGGATCTCACAGTCCGGGCGCGCGCTGGCCGAACTTATCCAGGACGAACTCACGAGGCGGCTCGGGCTGCGCGACGGGCGGGCCCACGCCAAGTCCCTTCCGCTGCTCCGAGAGACCAGGATGCCCGCCGTGCACGTGGAACCGTGTTTCCTCACCAACCCACGGGAGGAAGAGCTGCTGCGGGACGAACGGTTCCGGCGCAGGGTGGCCGAGGCTATCGCCGAAGCCGTGGACCGCTTCTTCCGGGCGGGCCGGCTGCGCGGAGCGGCCGAAGCCTAGCCCGGCCTGCCGTTGCGGTCGGCGTGTTCGGTGTGGTCGCCGCGGTGCTGGGCAGGAGGGTGGCGGGCCCCCGCCAGCAGGGCCAGACCGAGGCCGACCCCGACGGCCACAGCGTGGAGCGTTCGCACTATCTCGTCTCTTCGGCCGGTTCGTTCCGTTGCCCTCACCGTCGCAGACATCCTCACGGGCGGAACATCAGTCGGGAGCCATCCCGGGTCCCGAACCGATGATCTCGGACACGATGCGTTCGAGGTCGTCCTTGGACCCGAACTCCACGATGATCCGGCCCTTGCGTTTGCCCAGGTTCACGCTCACCTTCGTGGCGAGTTGCTCGGACAGTATCTCCTCCACCTCGGCCAACGACGGGTCCGGCGTCTTGATCGCGCGCGCGGCGGCCGCTGGCTCCGTGAGGCTGTAGTTCCGAACGAGCTCCTCCACCTGACGGACCGAAAGTCCTTGCGCCGCAACACGAAGTGCCACCAGGGACCTAGCCTCGTCGTGGGGAAGTCCGAGCAACGCGCGGGCGTGGCCGGCCTGGATCTTGTCCTCCGCAAGGAGTCGTTGGACATCCGAGGGGAGCGAGAGGAGGCGGATGGTGTTCGTGATGTGGGCACGGGAGAAGCCGAGGCGTTCGGCAACCGTCTCCTGGGTCACGCCGAGCTCCTCCAACAGCTCCTGGAACGCGGCCGCGAGCTCGAGAGGAGAGAGATCTTCGCGATGGATGTTCTCGATGAGCGCCTCGCGCAGGGAGTCCGTGTCGTCGGTCTCCCGAACGATCGCCGGAATGGTGGCGAGACCGGCCAGCCTGGCGGCCCGGAGCCGCCGCTCCCCCGCCACGAGTTCGTACACCCCGTCCCGAGCCCTGACCACAACCGGCTGCAGGATCCCCACCTCCCGGATCGAACGGGCCAGCGCGCCGAGTGCCTCCTCGGGGAATTCCGTTCGAGGCTGCTTCGGGTTCGGGGCGATGGCGCTGACCGGGACCTCCAGCAGGCCTCCCCCCTGGGCAGCACCCGGGATGAGCGACGACAGCCCCCGTCCCAACCCTCCTCGCTTCACGGTCCGCCTCCTTCGCGCTGGTCGTCAGGCGCGAAGGAGATCTCCGCACCCTCGCTGGTCGATCGCGTGCTGACTTCGGACATCGTTCCTGCAGGAGTGGGACGCCTCCTGTCCTGGAGGCCACCAGCTCCCGCGGCTCTCGCGGCGTCCAGGTCCGCCAGGGGTTCCACGCCGTCGTCGACTGGCCGGGTCAAGACTTCCTGAGCCAGCCGGCGATACGCAGCCGCGCCCTTGGAGGCGGAGTCGTACGTCGTGATGGGTTGGCCGTACCCAGGAGCTTCGGACAGTCGAACCGATCGAGGTATGATAGCTTCATACACACGGTCACCGAAATAGGCCTTCACTTCCGTGACCACCTGCTCTGACAGCTTCGTCCGAGCATCGAACATGGTCATCACGATCCCAGTCAGCCGGAGGTTCGGATTGACGTTCTGCTGGACCAACCGAACGTTCTTCAGCAACTGCCCCAGGCCCTCGAGCGCGTAGTACTCGCACTGGATTGGCACGATCAGCTCCATGGCGGCGGTCAACGCGTTGACGGTCAGCAGTCCGAGTGAAGGCGGACAGTCCAGCAGGATGAAGTCGAACTCCCCCCGGACGTCGTCGAGCGCCCTAGCCAGGCGAGCTTCCCGGGCGAATTGGCTCACCAGCTCGATCTCCGCGCCGGCCAGATCGATGTCCGACGGAACGGCGGACAGGCCGTCGATCGCGGTGGGAACGATGGCGTCACGCAGCGGCAAGCCGGCTGTCATAACCTGGTAGGTCGTGGCGTCCCGAACCGTATGGTCGATCCCAAGTCCAGTCGACGCGTTCCCCTGGGGATCCAGGTCGATCACCAGGACGCGCTGGCCGGCCTCGGCTAGCGATGCCCCGAGATTGACGGCGGTCGTGCTCTTGCCGACGCCGCCTTTCTGGTTTGCGATGGCGATCACCCGCGTCCTCGCAGGTGGTGGGGTGGCCGGCGCCTCCTCTTCGTCGATCGACGCCGACTGAGCCGTTTGGGCGGTATCCCCGAACGCCTCGTCGTCGACCCCGAGCGTCCTGGCGGGGGTCACCTCACGGGTTGGCGCACGTTCGACGCCGGGGTCCGGCACTGAGGGCGGTCGGCCCGCGGACGCCGCGCTTTCCTCTCGTCGCCGACGCGGGAAGCGAGGCGGCTTGAAGGATACCGAATGCGCCCCGGGCGGGTCGCTGCGAGCGTCGGCGTTCGTGATAAACCCCTCGTCTGACCTCTAGGCGGGAAGTGCGCGCTTCATCATAACCACTGGACCCTGCCAGGGAAACTCTCCGCCCGCACAGATCTCAGCCCGCGGCCCCAGGTTCGCCAGGGAACCCCGCTCGGTATCGATCTTCCACGCCGCCCCCGCGAAGTACAGCAGCCATCCCTCGTCCGTGAGGAGCGGTCGGCAGCGCTCCCAAGACGCCGCAGGGGGCGCGAACGCCCGGGCCGTGATCACATCGAAAGGACCGATCGCCTCAGACTCCTCCACCCGCGCCTGGTGGACCGACACGTTCGACAGCCGCAACTCGTCGATGACGAGCTCGAGGAATGCTACCCGTCGACGTTTGGGCTCGAGCAGCACGAACCGCAGGTCAGGGCGGGTCATGGCCAGAGGGATCCCGGGAAGACCGGCCCCCGAGCCCACGTCGGCGCACCTTCCCTCGGTTGGAAGACCGCAACCAGCGCGCAGTGAATCGAGGATGTGGCGTTCCCACACGCGCTCGACATCGCTCGGTGCCATAAGGCCCGCGGACTCCGAATGCGCCGCGAGAAGCTGGGCATAGCGTTGGAGCTGGTCGATCTGCGAGGGTGAGAGCTCGACGTTCGACAGCCGGGTCGAATGTTTCACGTGAAACTCGGAGGGCCGGCTAGTCCCGGCTGATGACCACGTACCGTGTGGGCTCGGTGCCCTCGCTGAGCGTGGCGACCCCAACGATCTGGGCGATCGTGTCGTGCACGATCTTGCGTTCCAGGGCCGACATCGCCTCAAGGGCGACTGGCTGCCCTGAGCGGAGCACCCTTCGGGCCGAGGACTCGGCGAGTCGGGTAAGTTGGTCCCGACGCCGCTTCCGATAGTCCTCCACGTCCACGAGGACGGCGCACCGGTCTCCCAGGCGCTGCCGGACCACGGATCGAACCAGTTCCTGCAGGGAATCCAGCGTGTGACCGTGGCGGCCGATCAGCACGGCCATGCCATCCGTCGAATGCACACCAAGAACATCGACATAGGTGATGCCGTCTTCGGTCCCGATCTCGATGTCCGCCTCGAGACCCATCAGCTCCAAGAGGCCCTCGACGAAGTCAGCGGCCGTTTCGGCCTGCTCAAGCACCGCTTCATCATCGGGTTCGGTGCCGCTCAAGCTGTTCGCCTTGCGAACGCGAACCACCGCCGACTGGACGTTCCGCCCCAAGAAGCCGCTCTTGGCTTCTTGGACGACCTCGATCACCGCTTCCTGTTCGGTGATGCCGAGCTCGGCCAAGGCCTCCTGGAGGGCCTCCTCAACGCTTGCGGCGCTTCTTTCGATCTCCTGCATCACGACCTCCGGTCGCGTCCGGCGTCCCTGACCCTGCTCCGCGGCTCTTCGGCGGTGCGCCACGCTGCGCCGGCGAACTCTTCTGTCCGCCCGCCGCGCCACTCTTCGGCTTTCCCGAGCTGTTCTTGTTGCCGTTCGACGTCCCCGGACGACCGCCTGACTTGTTCGGGCCAGTGGCCGGCCGTCGCGAAGGGTTCTTGCCATCCGTGAGCGACTTGGTCGCAGGTCCGGGCTTGCGGGCGCCGTTCGAGGTGTCCGCCGAGACGTTTCCGAGGTGTCTTCGGCTGATGAGGAACTGTTGCTGGGCGATCATCATGAGGTTCGTGGTGATCCAATACACCACCAGTCCGGCAGGAAACACGAATCCCCAGATACCGAACAAGACGGGCATGATCCGCGTCATCATCTGCTGCTGCGGATTCGCGCCGGCGGGCGTCACTCGTTGCATCTGCCGCTGTTGGTAGAACGTCGTGCCGATCATCAGCGCGGCCAGGACGTAGAAGGGGATCCGAACCGGCACGCCCTTGCCGCAGGACAGCGTCTTGATCTCCGGCGGAGGGGCGCCCTTCTTGACCGTGATGGTCACTTCGTGGCCGGCCTGCAGCGCGTTACAGAGGAGGTTCGCCCCAAGGAAGTTCGTGTCCTGCCTGACGATCGCGGTGTGGAGGTTGTGCGGGGTCGCGGGGTTGCCGACCGGGATATGCACCAGCCCGCCGGGGACCCGGAGCACAGCGAACAGGGCGATCAAGACCGGGAACTGGGCCAGCAACGGAAGGCAGCCGCTCAGCGGGTTGACCCCGTGCGTCTTGTACAGCGCCATCATCTCTTCGTTCAACTTCTGCCGGTCGCCACCCTTGTACTTCTGCTGCAGCGCCTTGATCTTCGGCTGGATGACCTGCATCCCCTGCATCGACCGGATCTGCTTGACGCCGAGGGGCAGAAGGATCACCCGGATGGCCACCGTGAGCAGGATGATGGCCACCCCGTAGTTCGGGACCAGCTTGTAGATGTACGCGAGAACGGTCCCGATGCCCTTGAGGAGCGCCTGGAACGCCGCGACGCCGACCACGTGGCCGATCATGCAGCGCTCCGAACGTTCGGGTGTACGACAACATCGTACTTTCTAGAATGACCGGGCGGGTGATCCACCCCACCCTTGGACAACGGTGAGCACCGTAGGATCCGCCATGCGGCCAGCGCCAGGCCGCGGACGGCGCCGGCATTCCGGATCGCTTCTTGCGCATACAAAGAGCAACTGGGATGGAACCGGCACTGTCCCCCGAGCATCCCGGCGAACGTGACCCCATACACACGGACCAAGCCGAGAAGGAGCGTTCGAGCCGGCCAGCCCACCGCCCACGCGACCCTCGAGGTCGTTCGACGAACGCGATCTCCGGTCATCACGCGGGGAACTCAAAGGCAGCCGAGCTGCGGGCCTTCATGTCCAGCGCGGACAGGCACCCCACCAGGTCACCACGAACAACGGACATGTCGCCGTCCGCGGCCCTGGGCAACGCCATGACCACCAGGTCCAACGACCCCTCCGCGACGTCCAGGGACCGCCAAGCCTCGCGCATCAGCCGCTTGGCCCGGTTCCGCGCCACCGCCCCCCCGACACGTCTGCCCGCAACGAACGCAACCCGAACTCCCTGGTCAGAGGCCTGTTCGGGACCGTCCGCCACGAACACCTGGACCCGAGCCCCGGACCGGCGCCGGCCACGGCGCAGCACCGCGCGGATGTCGGCGGATCGACGGAGGCGGAGGACCGGCCTCACGCGACCGGGCGCGAGAGAGGAGGTTGGCATGAAGAGGGGCTCAGGCGGCGATCCTGGCCCGGCCCTTTGCCCGGCGACGAGCCAGGAGGGCGCGTCCGGCCCGGGTCCTCATGCGGATGCGGAACCCGTGGGTCTTCTTCCGCCGGCGGTTGTTCGGCTGGAACGTTCGCTTGGTCATGTCACGCTTTCTTGAGGGACACGCCGGCGAGTTTCGCACCGACGAGGGCAGAGCAAACTGGTTCGGTCGCCCCTGAGTATACCGGCCCTCAGCGCATCGAAGGACTCCCTCGCCGCGCTCCGGCACCGGGCGGTCCCGTGGCGGCGGAGGGGCAAGAAAGGTCGTCAAGACCCCGCCGTCCCGCTTGCGGACCACAGGGTGCCCGGAGCTATACTCCGCCCGCACCGGTAGCCCCACCCGCTCCGGTTCCCACTTCCCCCCAGGAGCGGGTCCCTGTTTTCCACAACTGTGCAAAGTGTTTGTGGACAATGACAACTTCTGCTGCTCAACGACGTATCGATCCGGCTCAGGACGCGCCCGAACGGGTAGCGTGCGACGCCGTGCTGGCCGCGGCTCGCCGCGAGCTGCCCGATCCGACGTTCACGCTGTGGTTCTCGGGCCTCGCTCCGGGGAGCCTGAACGGGACCACGGTCGAGCTCCTCGCTCCCAGCACGTACGTTCGGAACTGGCTCGCCGGCCACTACCACGGCCTGATCGCCGGAGCCGTCAAGGAGGTCCTCGGCCCATCCGCGCAGGTCAAGCTGGTGACGACACCGGCACCTGACGCGGACAAGGACGCCGATCCGGCCGCGAGCCCGTCCGGAGCCGGCCGCAGGAATCGCAAGCGTCCCGACCCGGATCCCCATCAGGCCGTTCTGGAGGGAACCCTCCCGAGCATGCCGTTTCCCGACCGGTACACGTTCGAGACCTTCGTGCCGGGACCGTCGAACAAGTTCGCCCACGCCGCGGCCATGGCCGTGGCGGAGGCTCCGCCCTCCAAGGCCTACAACCCCGTGTTCATCTACGGCGGGGTAGGGCTGGGGAAGACCCACCTGCTGTTCGCGGTGGCCAACCACATGTGGCGACTGGCTCCTCGAACGCGGATCCGGTACGTGACCAGCGAGAACTTCATGACCGAGTTCATCAAGGCGGTCCGCGAACGCCGCGGCTACCAGTTCCAGCGGCAGTACCGCGACGTGGACATGCTGTTGCTCGACGACGTCCAGTTCCTGGGCCGGGCCGAGGAAACCCAGACCGAATTCTTCCACACGTTCAACCACCTCCACCAGAACGAACGCCAGATCGTGATCGCGTCCGACCGGCCGCCTCAGGAACTGGGAGGCATCGAGGAACGCCTCCGCAGCCGGTTCCGTAGCGGCCTGGTGGTCGACGTGCAGTCGCCCGACCTCGAGACCCGCATCGCCATCCTCCAACTCAAGTCGATCCGCGACCGGTTGCCGGTCCCCGACGACGTCCTGCACTACATCGCGTCCAAGTTCGAGAACAACATCCGCGAGCTGGAGGGGGCGCTGCTCCGCGTGACGGCGTTCGCCTCGCTCACCCGTTCGACCGTGGACCTCGCCATGGCCGAACACGCCCTGGAGGACCTCATCCCGGAATCTGGCCAGGAGCTCTCCGCAGCCGTGATCATGGAGGAGACGGCGAGCTACTTCGGCCTGTCGCACGAAGACCTGGTGTCCAAGAGCCGCTCGCGCCCGCTCACCACCGCCCGCCACGTCGCGATGTATCTCCTGCGCGAGCAGACGAACATGTCGCTCATCAAGATCGGCGAGCAGTTCGAACGCGACCACACGACCGCGCTGCACGGCATCAAGAAGATCGAGGGCCTGATGCAGGCCCGGGGGAGCGTGTTCCGGCAGGTCCAGGAGCTCACCAAGAAGCTCCGGGCCCGGGCCCGCTAGAGCGTCGGGGGGAAGCCTGTGCAAAGAGTGGTGGGACGGTGGACCGATGGCCTCACCGAGGATGGTGGCGGGGGAGAACGGCTCCCGCTTGTGCACCGGCGAACTCTGTCAGACCCGGCCGCTATCCTGCGGGAACGGTTCGGAGTCCACAGTTCCCCAGCCCCTGCTTCTACGGGGTTGGAAACAGAGAACTCAAAGAGCCAGTGGGAGGTGGACAAGTGAAGTTCAGGTGCGACCGCGACGTCCTTTCGGACGCGCTCCAGACCGTCCAGCGTGCGGTGTCCGCGCGCCCGGGTATCCCGGCCTTGACCGGCGTGCACATGACCGCGACCAGCGACGGGTCGCTCGATCTCGCCACGACCGACCTCGAAGTGTCGGCACGCCTGCATCTCGAGGTCCAGGTGCAGCAGGAAGGCGTGGCGCTGGTGCCGGCCCGGCTGCTCGCCGACATGGTGAAGAGCTTCGACCAGGCACCGGTGGATTTCGAGGCCGAGGGCGGTCAGGCCCGCGTGGTTTGCAGCAACTACGAAGGGACCGTTCGATGCCTGCCGGCCGAGGACTTCCCGGCGCTGCACGTTCCGTCCGGGACCAAAGTCACCGTGAACGCCGGCGAGCTGGCCTCGGGGATCCAGCAGGTGGCTCGAGCGGCCTCCCGGGACGAGGCCCGCCCCATCCTGACCGGCGTTCTCTTGGAGATCAGCCGGGAAGGCTTGACCATGGTCGCCACCGACTCCTACCGGCTGGCCATGCGGGAGCTCACGGCCACCGCAGAGGGCGAAGCGCGGGCCCTGGTGCCCGAACGCGCCCTGACCGAGGTTGGGCGGGCCGCGGGCGGGGAGGAGAAGAGCGAGGCCGAACTCCTGGTGGACCAGAGCCAGGTCACGTTCCGCGTGGGGAAGCTGACCCTGACCTCCCGCCTCATCGAGGGTGAGTTCCCGAACTACCGTCAGCTCTTGCCAGAGGGGTACGAGAATCAGCTCTCGTCCTCCAGGCAGCAGCTCGTGGACGCCGTTCGCCGGGTGGGCCTGCTGGCCAGGGAGAGCTCGCCGGTGAAGATGGAGTTCAACGCGCTCGGGGTTCGGCTCTCCTCGTCGTCTCCGGATCTCGGAGAGGCCGTGGAGGTGGTGGAGGCCAAGTATGAGGGCGAGGACCTCACCGTGGCGTTCAACCCGGGCTACCTGTCCGACGGGCTCAGCGTGGCCACGGGCGACCGGGTCCGCATCGAGGTCCGCGATGGGCTGAAGCCCGGGGTCATCCGTGGCGACGATGAGGGGTTCCTGTACCTGGTGATGCCGGTCCGGCTGCCGGCCCACGTGGGGTAGACGGACGCGGGCCGTCCACAACGGGCCGTGACGCGGGAGGATCGGTAACGTGCGCCTGCTTTGGATCGAGATTCGGGACTTCCGCAACCACCGCGACACGTCGGTTGAGGTACCGGCCGGACTGATCGCCGTGGTCGGCCCGAACGCTCAAGGCAAGACGAACCTCCTCGAGGCGATGTATTACCTGTGCGCCCTGGAGTCGCCCCGTGTCCACGCGGACCTCCCCCTGGTTCGAACCGGAGCGGACTCGGCGTTCGTGCGGGGCGAGGTGGAGCACGGGGGGAGCCGATTCCTCATCGAGGTGGAGGTGCGGGGAACCGGCCAGAACCGGATCCGGTTGAACCGGTCGGCCGTTCGGCGGCGGCGAGACGTGAGGCGGCACGCGCCCGCGGTGTTCGCCGGCCCCGACGACCTCGACGTCGTCCAGGGCGATCCGTCGCAGCGACGGCGGTTCATGGACGAGGCGGTGCGGTCGCTCTGGCCGCTCAAGGAGGGGGAGGCTACGGCCTACGAACGCGTACTCCGCCAGCGGAACCGGTTGCTCAAGGACTGGGAGGGGTCGGACAGCGGCCCGGGCGGACTGTCGGGGTGGGACGCTGAACTCATCTCCCGAGGCGCGGCCGTGACGCGGCTGCGTGCGGCGGCGATGGAGCGCTTGGTGGACACCGCAGCGGAAGGCTTCCGCCGGCAGACCGGCGATCCCATGGCAGTCTCCTACCGACCCTCGGTGACGGTCGGAACGGACCCGCCCGCTCGGGAGGCGCAGACCGAGGGGCTGTTTCCGGTGGCGTCTCCCGTGGCCCGAGATCCGTTGGAGGAGGCGTTCGCCGCCCGGCTAGCAGATCGTCGGCAGGACGAACTGGCCCGCCGCACCACGCTGGTCGGGCCCCATCGCGATGACCTGGACCTGGAGGTGCAGGGATTGGCCGCGCGCGGGTTCGCCTCGCACGGGGAGACGTGGGGAGCGGCGCTCAGCCTGCGCCTGGCTCAGGCCCAGGCGGTGGCCGCCGAGGTTGGGGAGGAGCCGTTGCTCTTCCTTGATGATCCGTTCGCCGGACTGGACCCCGAGCGTCGCCGGCGGCTGGGCGAACTGCTCGCACCGCGCGGGCCGACGTTCATGGCGCTTCCCGACGACGCGCAGGTGCCGCCCGAGGCCGCGGTGTGGCGAGTGAAGGAGGGGGCCGTTGTCCCCGAGTAGCGCGGGCTTCCGCGGCAAGAAGGCGCGCGCCCCCTCCACCAGCGATCCGGAGGCCATCGCGGCGATCCTCGACGGCCTGCTGGACAAGCGGCCCTGGCGGATGGGGATGGCCATCGGGCGCCTGGGCCATCGATGGTCGGAGGTGGTGGGCGAACGCCTGGCGGAGGAGACCTCCCCGATCGGCCTGGAGGGCGGCGTGTTGGTCGTTCGAGCCTCCTCGGCGTCGTGGGCGGCCCAGATCCGGTTCCTGTCCGCGGAGGTCCGAACGCGCGTCAATCACCAGCTCGGGGAGGAGGGGGTGGTGCAGGTGAAGGTGGTGGTGGCGCCGGGCTGAAGAGAGGTCGTGGCGGCGTTCGAAATGGGACAAACCGGCCTGATGAACGGTCACTGTCCGCACCTGGAGATGGCAATTTCGCTGGTAGAATCATAGGGACACAAGTTTGCCCCGGGTGGCCCGTTCCCCGGCGGTTTCCGTGCGCTCCGTTCGCGGGGCGAAGCTGTGGAGGTCAGGTGGCGATCAAGCAGTCAG
>DAIMKN010000047.1:0-14301 GCA_036721725.1 Actinomycetota bacterium | reverse complement strand
CGCTGAACGAGGTCCGCATCCTGGAGGACGAGGACTTCTTCGACATCAAGATCTCTGTGAAGCACTCGAACCCGCGAACGATGATCGAGGCGTACCGGCAGCTCTCCGAGAAGTGCGACTACCCGCTGCACCTCGGGGTGACCGAGGCCGGGCCGATGCCGATGGGCGGCGTGAAGTCCGCGGTGGGGATCGGCGCGCTCCTAGCGGAGGGCATCGGCGACACCATCCGCGTCTCCCTGACCGACGACCCGGTGGAAGAGGTCAAGGTCGGCATGCTCATCCTCCGTTCCCTGGGGCTGAGGAAGCGCGGTCTGGACCTGGTGTCCTGTCCGTCCTGCGGACGGGCCGAGGTCGACGTGATCGGCCTGACCAGGCAGGTGAACGAGGCGTTGGAGAAGGAACAGCTCAAGGCGCCGCTGCGCATCGCGGTGATGGGCTGCGTGGTGAACGGGCCCGGGGAGGCGCGCGAGGCCGACCTTGGCATCGCCGCCGGCAAGGGCCAGGGCTTCCTCATCGTCAAGGGCGAGGTCAAGGCGAAGGTCCCGGAAGGCAAGTTCGTCGAGGTCCTGATGGAGGAGGCTCGCAAGCTCTCCGCCGCGTGGGAGGCCGAACAGCTACTAGAGCCCGCGGAGGTCTGAACGCTTCTCAGGCGGGGCAGGCGGCTTTGCCGCTGTTCGCCGTGACCTGACACGCCGATTCGTCGACGGCCTCGAACACGCTGGCCGGGACGGACTTCAACTGGTCCAGGATCTTGTTCGTCCAGTTCGAGTCCTCGGTCCCCTGGAAGTACCAGTTCGAACCGTTGTCGGCCAGGATCAGCCCGTAGTGCTGCATGGCGGTCAGGATCACCCGAACCGGCTGGCTGAATCCCGAGATGTCGAAGCTCGACTTCAGTCGGAACCGGGCGCCCATCGGCGGATACTTCGCGTTAGCCACGCCGGCGTCGTGCCGGGCCGGCCAGATGTGCTGGTCGCGGGTGAGATCGACGGTGAAGCGGATGGCGTGGTCGATGGCCCCGGCCTGGACCTCGTCCCACCTGACCAGCCCGGGGAAGATCGGCAGGCCGGCCGCGTCGGCCGAGGTCCAGCCGTCGTGGCGGAGGCGGTTCGAACCCAGGGGGAAGACCGCGCCGCTGCCGGCCTTCGGATCGCCGCTGTTCCAGTACGCCGCGTACAGCTCGTAGAGGACGCAGGTGTCGCTGTCGATGACGAGCGCGTGGTGGTCCGAACCGTGTTCGAGGGGAGTGTCCGGGCCGAACGGATACGGGCCGGGGTCGCTCTGGCTTGCGTAGTGGAACCGAACGCTCACCTTGGGGTAGCTGTCGTTCACCACGCCGAACGGGAACCCGTACGGCGACCGGCCGAAGTCGGGATGGAGGTTCGTCGACGCCGCGGCCATGGACCTGAGCCACGTGTCGCTCAGGGCGTTGACCGGCAGCTGCGAGATGTCGGTGTTCCAGATGTTGGAGGAGGGGAGCACCTGGCACTGCGTCCCGGGAACGGGTGCGTTGGAGGCGGTTGGCGCCGATGTCTCGGGACGGGCGCCGGCCGGCGCACCGGTGCACGCCACCAGCAGGGCCACGACGGGGAGCACGAACCAACGAGGGACACGGAACGTCATCTCACCTCAGCATCGGCACCGGCGGTGCTTTCGCTTCAATCCTCGTCATGTGGTTTCATCTCCGGCATGCGGGAAGCGAGGCAAGGATCGGTGGCAACGGTACTTGCTCCTTTGGTGCGCCGCCTCCTTCCGTCCACCGCCCCCATCCGGTTCGAGTTCTGGGACGGCAGCGCGCTCCAGCCCCGGAGCTGGGACGCCACGATCCGGTTGCGTTCCCCGAACGCCCTCCACCGTCTGGTGACCGCCCCCGGCGAACTCGGTCTGGGCCGGGCCTACGTCGCGGGCGATCTGGACCTGGACGGTGACTTCGACACCATCCTGGCCCTCGGCGACCGGGGCTACTCGATCAGGATGGGGCCGTCGGAGGTCGCGCTGGGGCTCGGCGCATTGGGGCGGCTGGGAGCCCTGCCGCCGCGCCGCCTGCCACCGCCGCCCGAGGAGGCCCGGCTGCAGGGCCGGCGACATTCCCGCCAGCGCGACGCCGCGGCCATCGCCCACCACTACGACATCTCGAACGACTTCTACCGGTTGGTGCTCGGCCCGACCATGACGTATTCGTGCGCGTACTTCGCCACGCCATCGTCGTCGCTGGAGGAGGCCCAGACCGACAAGATGGAGCTGATCTGCCGCAAGCTCCGCCTGGAGCCCGGCGAACGCGTCCTGGACGTCGGGTGCGGTTGGGGTTCGCTCGCCATCCACGCCGCCCGGATGCACGGCGTGTCGGTGGTGGGCGTGACACTTTCCACCAAGCAGGCCGAACTCGCGGCCAAGCGGGTCGCGGAAGCCGGCGTGGCCGACCGCGTCACCATCAGGCTGCAGGACGAACGCGATGTCGACGACGGTCCGTACGACGCCATCACCAGCGTGGGGATGTTCGAACACGTCGGAGAGTCCCGGATGGCTCAGTACTTCGGGCACCTGTTCGAGCTGCTCCGGCCGCAGGGACGGCTGCTCAACCACGGCATCGCCCGGCCGTTCGGCCAGCCGGCGGCGTTCGATCCGCGTGGCTTCGCCGACCGCTACGTCTTCCCGGACGGCGAGTTGCTGGAGGTGGGACGCGTGGTGAGCGTCATGCAGGGTTCCGGGTTCGAGGTCCGCGACCTGGAGAACCTCCGCGAGCACTACGCGTTGACCCTGCGCCGGTGGGTGGCGAACCTGGAGATCTATCGCGAGGAGGCAGTGCGTCTGGTGGGGGAGGGCCGCTACCGCGTGTGGCGCCTGTACATGTCGGTGGCGGCTCGTACGTTCGCGGCCGGCCAGCAACAGATCCACCAGGTGCTCGGCGTGAAGGCCGACCACGGCCGGTCCGGGCTTCCTCTCCGGCGCGCCGACACGATGCTCGCCTGAAGCGGCGTCTTGCGCGTTCGGCCCGGCGCTGTCAGGCTGGGCTTGACAGGGTGGGGTGAGGCGAGATGGCGAAGGTGCGTGGGTGGCGGAAGATCGCCGGGGCCATGTGGGGGCCGCCGGACGATCCGCAGATGTACGGCATGCTGGAGTTCGACGCGACGCCGTTGATCGAGCTGATCGAACGGGCGAAGCAGCAGGGGCACCGGGTCACGCCGACCCATCTGGTGGGCAGGGCCGTCGCCCACGCCCTCCACGAGGTCCCGGACTTCAACGTTCGGATCCACGGCAACAAGGTCGTTCCGCGGGAGAGCGTCGACATCTTCTTCATCGCGGCCGTGGACGGCGGGCGCGAGCTGAGCGGCGTTCGGATCGACCGGTCGGACGAGAAATCCGTCGTGGAGGTCGCCGACGAGTTGGCCGAACGCGCCGCCAACCATGAAGGCGGGCGACGACAAGGAGTTCGCCAAGGCCAAGAAGAACGTCTCCGCGATGCCGCGGCGGATGCTTCGGCCCGCCATGCGGTTCTCGGCGTGGGTGGCAGGGGACCGCAACCACAACATCGGCGTGCTGGGCATCAAGGCGAGTCCGTTCGGCAGCGCCATGATCACGAGCATCGGGATGTTCGGCATCCAGACCGGCCTGGCCCCGCTGGCGCGGTTCTACAAGATGCCGCTGCTGGTGCTGGTCGGAGAGATCTCGCTGCAGCCGTGGGTGGTGGACGGGCAGGTCGTCGTTCGGCCCGTCCTGCCGCTCACCGCCACCATCGACCACCGCTACGCCGACGGCTGGCACATCTCCCAGCTCGTCCAGCCGGTCAAGGACTACCTCCACGACCCGGGCAAGTTCGAACCGACGCTGGCGGGTGGGCAGGAGGTCCCGGAAGCGGAGGAGCCCACGGTCGTGCTGTCCCCGAGCGAACAGGACCCCGTCCCGTCTTCGTGACAGGAGCCATCCCCGCATGAAGGAGGCCTCCGGCTGAAGCGCCACCTGCTGTCGAAGGAGTGACGGTGCGACTGGGAAAGATCTCGCGACGGTTGGGACAAGCCGACAAGCTCATGCGAGGCGCTCGGGAAGATGCCCCGGCGAGAGCGCAGCTGACGGCTCCCGACAAACGGCAAGCATTCCAAGATCTTCTCTCCTGCTCATTCTGTGGAAGGACGAACTCACAGGTCGAACACCTCATCACGGGACCGGGCGTCTCCATCTGCAACGATTGCGTCGCCACCTGCGTGGGCCTCCTGTCCGAGCTGCCGAACGACGGGAGATGAACACCGCTCAGATCGCATTCGCGAGGCTGGGACACGGGGATCGGGGCCGGATCCACCTCGTGCAGCCGGACGACCGTGCGGTCCGAGCGCTGACCGATCCGAACCTCAGCATGCACGCCCCGGCCTGGTCGCCGGACGGCTCGAGACTGGTCGCACTGGGCAACGGCCCTGCCGACGGGCTCTTGCCTCAGGTCTACCTCATCGACGCGGCCAGCGGAGAGGCCGAACGGATCACGCACGACGGGGTGCCGAAGCTCAGTCCTGCGTGGTCCCCGGATGGCTCGGAGATCTTCGTGGAACCCTCCGTCGGGAACCGCGGCTACGACCTGTTCGGTCTGCGCCCCGACGGAAGCGGCCTGCACCAGATCACCGGGCCGCCGTTCGAGGGCGAGCTGCCTCCCGTCCTGGACGCGGCCGACGCCGTGATGTGGGTGGCAGAAGCGGAGACCGGCTAGAAGACGCCACCGGCGGACGGCATGCGAGCGCGGTCGCAGGATGGGCGCGCCGTCGCCTTCGTGCGCGCGAGCCTTCGACGCGGTCCCAGCCCTCACGAGACCGCCGTCGAGCGCCACATCTGGACCATGGGGATGGACGGCCGGGGAGAACGACGACTGACGGAGGGTCCGGTGGAGGACTACGAGCCCGTCTACTCGCCGGAACCCGGATCGCCTTCACCCGCTACGTCGACGGCGAGCTCATCGACGATGCCAGTGGCACTCACCCGGCCGTCCGGCTGTGCGTGATGAACGCGGACGGAACCGGCGTGCGCGTGCTGACGCCGGAGCCGGCCGACTACGCGAGTCCCAGCTGGTCACCTGACGGGACGTGGCTCGTGTGCAGCCGGGCCGTCTCCGGCCCGCCCCACCTGTTCGTGATCCGGGCGGACGGTTCGAACGGCCACCCGCTGACCCACCCAGGCACGTACGGCGACTATGACCCGGCTTGGCGTCCCCTCAATGCTTGATAAGAGGCGATCCGTTTGCCCGCAGACCCGACTGCCGCGGACTTCGAGAGAAGTCCATACTGCTGTCATCCGTTCGGACCACCCTGAGCGAGATCCGGAGACCGGAATGAGCCAAGTCATCGACGCGCATCTGCAGTCGGGCCGCGACGCGTTCGCGAGGCACGCGTGGCGCGAAGCGTACGAGCTTCTTCAGCGCGCGGATCAGGCGGGGGACCTCGCCCCCGAGGATCTCCACGTCTTGGGCCAGTCCGCGTGGTGGTGTGGGCGTCTGGAGGAGGCCATCGCCCTTCGAGAGCGGGCGTACGCCGCGTTCCTCAAGGCCGGACACCATCGGCGCGCGGCGACGGTCGCGTTCGCGCTCTGCGTCGATCACATCGGGAAGAACGCGCTGCCCATGGCCAAGGGATGGCTGGCCCGTGCGTCGCAGCTGCTCGAGTCCGAACCGGACTGCCCCGAGCAAGGGATGCTCGAGGTGTGGCTCGCCCACATGGCCCTGGCGGAGGACGACGGGGACGGCTCCATGGCGCACGCGGAACGCGCCCTCGACCTCGGCACCACGTTCGGGGACCGTGACCTGCTCGCTCATGCGCTCATGGCGAAGGGCCGAGCGCTCATCGGGCTGGGCCGGGTCGACGAGGGCCTGGCGCTGTTGAACGAGTCCACGGTGGCGGCGATCAGCGGCGAGATCACGCCCGCGGCAGCCGGAGCCATCTACTGCATGGCCGTGATGGCCACCGCCGATCTCGGCGAGTACCGGCAGGCCGGTGAGTGGTCGGAGGCGGCGAAGCGATGGTGCGACCGGCAGGCGCACGCGGGTGGGTTCCCCGGCACGTGCCGCATCCACCGGGCCGAGGTGCTCCGGCTTCGGGGCGTGTGGGTCGAAGCGGAGGCGGAGGCCCGCCAAGCCACCTCGGAGCTCCTGGGCTTCAACACCAGCGTGGCGGCGCAGGGCTTCTACCAGATCGGCGAGATCCGGCTGCGGGTGGGCGACCTGGCGGAGGCAGAGGACGCCTTCCGCAGCGCGAACGACCTGGGACGCGATCCCCAGCCGGGGCTCGCGCTCCTTCGGGTGGCACAGGGGAAGCCCGAGGCCGCGCTCGCGGCGCTCCAGCACGCGCTGGCGGACGCCTCGAGCCTGCCCAAGCAGCCGATGGCAGGTTCGCCGTCGGTCGCCCTGCGCCGGGCACGGATCCTGCACCCGCTGGTCGACGTTGCCGCGGAACTCGGTCGCGTGGACCTGGCCCACGCCGCCGCCGAGGAGCTGGCCCACATCGCGGAGACGTTCGGCACCGCGACGCTGCGCGCGACAGCGGCTTATGCCAAGGGAATTGAGCTGCTCGCCACGGGTGAGCCCTCCGCTGCGAGCGGGCCGCTTCGCACGGCCGTCCGCCTGTGGCAGGAAGCCGACTCACCGTACGAGGTCGCGCGCAGCAGGGTTCAGCTCGCCCTCGCCCATCGGGGTGAGGGCAGCGAGGACGCAGCCGGCTTCGAGCTCGAGGCGGCTCGATCGGGTTTCGAACGGCTGGGGGCCGTCCCCGACGCGACCCGAGTGATGTCGCTGATCCGAACGGAGCGACCGATCGAGGCTTCCCGGGCAGTCCGAACCTTCATGTTCACCGACATCGTTCGTTCCACGAACCTCGTCGAGGCCATCGGGGACGATGCGTGGGGGCATCTCCTGCGCTGGCACGACCAGACGCTCCGAACGCTCGTGTCCGCTCGGGGCGGCGAGGAGGTCAAGCAGGTCGGCGACGGGTTCTTCTTCGCCTTCGAGGACGCGCAGACCGCGGTGCTGGCCGCCCTCGACATCCAGCGGCAACTGCGGGATCACCGGCTCTCACACGGGTTCGCGCCGCAGGTTCGGATCGGCCTGCATGCCGCGGAGGCGCACCAGAAGGGGGGCGACTACTCGGGGATCGGGGTCAACGAGGCAGCGCGGATCGGCGCGCTCGCCGAGGGTGGGGAGATCCTGCTGAGCGCCTCGACCGCCGCACTCGTGGCCGAGGGTGTGGACTTCTCGGAGCCTCGCGAGATGGCCTTGAAGGGGATCAGCCGGCACGTCGCGATCGTCTCCGCGAACTGGGCCTGACCGAAGCTCACGTCTCTGCGGCCAAGAACGCGAGCGTGGCCCGAACGAAAAGCTCGGACATCAGTCCGATGGCTCGCTCATCGATGTCGAACCGTTGGTGGTGATGGGGCGCCGCTCCCGGTCCGCCCGCCCCGACTCCGAAGTAGGTCCCCGGCACCCCGTCCAGCAGGTAGGCGAAGTCGTCGCTCGCCGTGATTGGACCCGGGTTCACCACTGTGGCCCAACCCGTGTCGCGCGCCGCCCGTTCGACCACCGACGTCTCCTCGAGTGAGTTGATCGTGACCGGTGCACTGGTCTCGACCGTGAACTCGGCGCGGGCCCGGAGGCTTTCGCACACGCCTCGGGCGATCACCTGGATGCGCTCAAGTGCGCGTTGGCGTTCGTCCTGGGAGAACCAACGGAGGTTCCCGAGGAGCCGCACCTCCTCGACCGTCACGTTCGCGGCCTGCCCGCCCTGGATGGCGGTGATGCTGAGGACAAGCCTCTCGCCTGGGCGGGTCTCCCGGGCCACGATGGACTGGAGCGCGCTCACGACCTGGGCGGCCGCGTAGACGGGATCAATGCTGAGATGCGGCATCCCACCGTGGCCGGCCTGACCGACGATCCGCAGTTCGAAGAAGTCGGCGCCGGCCAGGAACGGTCCTGGCACGGCGATGACCTGTCCGAACGGCGCCATGGCTAACAGATGCGCGCCGAGCACCCTGTCCACGCCGTCCATCGCACCGTCGTCGATCATCCTCGGTGCGCCCGCCAGGAGCTCCTCGGCAGGTTGGAAACAGAATCGAACGGTCCCTGCGATGGCCGCCCGCATCTCCGACAGGACGGAAGCTGCACCGACCAGCGCCGCCACGTGTGCGTCGTGGCCGCACGCGTGCATCGTGCCCGGGTTGAGGGAGGCGAACTCCAAGCCCGTCGCTTCCGTCACCGGGAGCCCGTCCATGTCCGCCCGGATGAGCAGGACCGGCCCCGGCAGCTCGCCCGCCAGGTCGGCCAGGACGCCCGTGCCTCCCACGCCCGTTCGGACGCTGAGGCCGAGCGAACGCATCCGTTCGGCCACGAGGGAGGCGGTGCGCTCCTCTGCGAAGCCGAGCTCGGGGTGGCGGTGCAGGTCGCGCCGCAGTGAGATCAGGTCGGACTGGACCTTCTCGACGGCGACCGCCACCCCGTGTGCCTCGGCCGTTCGCATGCCCTACGCCGGCGCCCCATCGGGAGCGGGGATCAGTCCGAGCTGCTGGAGAAGACTGAGCTGGTCCACCACGTGCCAGTGTTCGGCCATCCGGCCATCCCGGAAGCCGTGGATGTCGATGCCGGCGATGGTGAAGGACCGTTCGGTCGGCGGGATCCCCATGAACGCCCCGCGGTGCGTGCCGGTGCCCGTCCAACGCACCACGACCTTGTCACCCTCGGCGATCACGTCCTCGACGGTGAAGATCTGGCCGAACGCGTCGCGGAGGGTGGTCACGCGGTCCTTGAGCCCGGCCAGGCCCGTTCTCTGACCCGGCAGCGGGTCGTGTTCGTCGTAGTCCGCGACCGCCAGCGCGTCCAGTGCATCGACGTCACCCGCGTTGAGGACCTCCTCGTAGTAACGGCGAGCGGCCTGCTTGTTCCCTTCGGTTCCCATTCGCGTCCTCCTCCTTCCGACTCGGCCATGGCGGACAGTCGGCAGTGTGCTTCGCGGCGCGGCCCATGACCACGAAAGGTCCACCGTCTGGACTCACCGAGTTCCCCACCGGCTTGGCGCGGCCGGGGTACCATCGGGCGGACCAAACACCCAGACCATGACACTCGACGACCTGCCACTCGGCCTGATCCTCAGGCGCCACCGGGCATCGGCCGGCCTCACCCAGGAGGCGCTGGCCGAACTCGCAGGCATCAGCACGCGAACGGTCAGTGATGTCGAGCGGGGGCTGCGGCACGCCGTCTACCGGGACACCGCAGAGCGCCTCGCCGAGGCGCTGAGGCTGGAGGGGGAGGAGCGGGTTCGGTTCGAGGCCATCGCCTCCGGCCGGCGCCGCGCCGCCAGCACGCAGCCGTTCGCGGCGGAGACTCCCACGGTGGGCATCCCACTCCAGCTCACAACACTGATCGGGCGCGAACGTGAGTTGGACCTCGTCCTCGCGGCCATCGGCGCGGACGAACATCGGCTTCTCACCATCACCGGCCCCGGCGGTATCGGCAAGACCCGCTTGGCCGTCGAGGCCGCCACCAAGGTCAGTGTCGGTCGCGAGGGGTCCACGTTCTTCATCCCGCTTGCTGCGAACCGAGACCCAGAACTCGTGGCCGCCGCCGTCGCGCACGCCGTCGGAGTGAGGCACACGAACGAACCCCCTGCCGAGGCGCTCAGAGACTATCTCCTCCACCGCCGGACGCTCCTTGTGCTGGACACGTTCGAACATGTGCTCGACGCCGCGCCCCTGGTCGGTGACCTCCTCGCCTCGTGTCCCGGGCTGACCATCCTCGTCACGAGCCGTGCGGCACTGCGGCTGCGGGGCGAGCATGAGATCGCCCTGGCCCCGCTGGATCTTCCGCCCGAGTTCCGGGCCCCCCACGTCGGTGACCTCAGCCGATACTCAGCCGTCACGCTGTTCATGGATCGGGCGCGGGCGGCGACGCCGGATATCAAGCTCGACGACGAGACGGGGCCGATCGTGGCGGAAATCTGTCGGCGAGTGGACGGCCTTCCTCTGGCCATCGAGCTGGCGGCGGCTCGCGTCAAACACCTCTCTCTGGCAGCGCTCCGAGACCAGCTCGAACACCGCCTGCGCGTGCTGGTCGGCGGCCCGCGTGACCTCCCGCCCCGCCACCAGGCCATGGACGCCGCGATCTCGTGGAGCTACGACCTGCTCGAACCGCATGAGCAACAGCTCTTCCGGCAACTCTCGATCTTCGCGGGAGGCTGGACCCTCGAGGCGGCGCAGTCGGTGTGCGCCCGCGGTGACCGGCCGGAGGACGCCCTCGACGGGACGAGCACATTGGTCGACAAGAGTCTGGTCTTCCTGACGGAGAGTGCCGACGGGAACTTCCGCTACACCATGTTGGATGTCATCCACGAGTACGCCAGCGAGCGCCGGGGGGGTAGTGAGCAGGCTGACGAACTGGGACTCCGACACGCCGACTACTTCCTTCGGCTAGCGGAGGATGCCGAGCCCGCGCTGGGGGGGATGGAGCAGGATGCGTGGTTCCATCGCCTCGACGCAGAGAACGAGAACCTGCGGGCCGCGCTCCGACACTCGGTCGACCGTGGCGACGCCGAGAGGGCCCTTCGCTTGTCAGGTGCCCTCTGGCAGTTCTGGCGTCGCCGGGGCGACATCGCCGAAGGACGGTCGTGGCTGGAGGCGGCCCTCGCCATGCCGGGAGCCGCCGATCCACGGTCACGAGGCAAGGCACTCTGGGGCGCCGCGTGGCTCGCATACCACCAGTCCGACTTCGGGCGTTCGGAATCTCTCGGCCAGCAGCTGAACTCCTCGGCGCGCGAGGCGGGCGACCGGCTTGGGGTCCGGAACGCTCTGACGATCCTCGGCAAGGTGGCGACGGCTCGTTCGAGGTTCTCCCAGGCCATCGAGCCGTTCCGGGAGGCGCTTGCCATCTGCCGCGAGCTCGGGTCCGGATGGCTCCTGGCCACATCGGTGTTCAACCTCGGCACCGCGACGCTGCTCGCCGGGGACCTCGGAGGCGCGGAGGTGCTCCTCGACGAGGCCATCACGCTGTATCGGGATGTCGGCGACGCGCACTTCGCCGCCAGGGTGCTGGGATCTCTCGCCTACCCCGCCCTGCTCCGGGGCGACATCGACCGTGCCGCCTCCCTCACGGCCACCAGCCTGCGGTTGTCCATGGAACTGGGGGACAGCTGGGGGATCGCCGAGGCGCTCGAACGCATCTCGGCCGTTCGCGCGGCTCGAGGCGACGCCGAAGGGGCGGCCCGTACGACGGGGGTCGCGGAGATCCTGCGGGCAACCATGACCGTCGACCCGCTGCCGGAGAACGTCGTGTTGATCGGCCCCTACCTGGCGAAGGCCCGAACCGCGCTCGGGGAATCGGCCTGGAACGCGGCGCGGGAGCGGGGTCGTTCGATGTCCCTTGTGGACGCACTCGATGACGCGCTGGGCCAGAGCGAGCGCCGGTGCTAGGCTCACGCGCCATGAAGGGTGGAACGCCGGCGGAGCTTCGCAAGTTCGCCATGCTGCGCTCGGACGTGGAGGCGGTGCTGCAGCGGATCGGGCTGAACACGTTCGACCTGATCCTGGTGGACCTGCAAGGGGACTGGACGCGGTTCGTGTTCCCGTCCGAGGAGACGGCGAAGGCCGCGGCGAACGACCTCGGCGTGCCGCTGCACGAGGGGTGGACCGATCACCTCACGCGCCGCCTCAGCCACGACGACCCCTGGAACACCCCTGATGGCAGGCGCCGCGCTCTGTAAGCCCCCGCTTGCCCCCTTGTGAAATGGGGTCGGTGCTATACTGGCCGACGAAATCGGTACGTAGGGGCAGGACCGGAAGTGGGCTCGGGCCCACTTTCTTTTTCGGTGGGGCTGACATGGATGTCGAGGAGCTCGTTCGGCCGGCGGTCGAAGCGGTCGGATTGGAGTTGGTCGACGTCGAGTTCCACCGGGGGGGAGGCCGCGGTGTCTTGCGGATCTACGTCGACCGCGAGGGCGGCGTCGATCTGGAGGCGATCTCCCAGGCCAGCGAACGGATCAGCCGCCGGCTGGACCTCGAGGGCTTCCAGCCCGGTCCCTACACGCTGGAGGTGAGCTCACCCGGGGTCGAACGGCCGCTCAAGCAGCCGCGCGACTACGTTCGACGGGTGGGCCAGAAGGTGAAGGTGAAGACGGCGCCAGGCGACGGCACCGGGTCGGAGGTCCTCATCGGGACCATCGCCCAGGCCGGGGCGGACGACGTGACGATCGCCACGGAGGCGGGACCCAGGACGGTGGCCTACCCGGACATCGCCGAGGCCCGGACCGTGTTCGAGTGGGGTGGGCAGAAGAAGTGAACCAGGCATTGATCGTGGCGCTGAAGGAGCTCGAACGGGAGAAGGGCATCCCCTTCGACACCATCATGGTCGGGCTCGAGGACGCCCTGGCCGCGGCCTACAAGTCCTACCGCCGCACGCACGACCCCGAGCTCGACGAGCTCACCACGGGCGCGCGCTCGCAGATGGATCCGGAGACCGGCGAGATGCGGGTGTGGCTGCAGCAGCTCGACGAGGAGACCGGCGAGGTCGTCTCCGAGAAGGAGGAGGACGTCCCCGCGGACTTCCTCGGCCGCATCGCCGCGCAGACCGCCAAGCAGGTCATCTACCAGAAGCTTCGCGACGCCGAACGCGAGATGACCTACGAGGAGTTCGCCGGCCGCGAGGGCGACATCGTCACCGGCATCATCCAGCAGGACTCGCACCGCTACACCCTGCTCGACCTGGGCAAGGTGGAGGCGCTGCTGCCGCAGGCCGAACAGGTCCCATCCGAGCCGTACCGCCACGGCGAGCGCCTCAAGGCCTACATCGTGGAGGTTCGCAAGACCGCCAAGGGCCCCCAGATCGTCGTGTCTCGAACGCACCCCGGCCTGCTCCGCGAACTGTTCGCGTTGGAGGTCCCGGAGATCGCCGAGGGGATCGTCGAGATCAAGGCCGTGGCCCGTGAGCCGGGGCACCGTTCGAAGATGGCCGTCCTGTCGCACGAGCCCGGGGTCGACCCCGTCGGCGCGTGCGTGGGAGCGAAGGGGTCGCGCGTTCGGATCGTGGTCAACGAGCTCCGCGGCGAGAAGATCGACGTGGTGCAGTGGACGGAGGACCTCAACCGGTTCGTGGCGAACGCCCTGGCCCCGGCCAAAGTGAAGGAAGTTCGGATCGACGCCACGACCGGCACGGCGCAGGTCATCGTGCCCGACTACCAGCTGTCGCTCGCCATCGGCAAGGAGGGCCAGAACGCCCGCCTCGCCGCCAAGCTGACGGGCTGTCGCATCGACATCAAGAGCGAGACGCAGGCCGCCGAAGACGACCGCGCCGGTCGCCGCCCGCCGCCACCCAAGGTGGAAGCTCCCGCCCCGGAGGCTCCCGCGTCGGAGCCCGCTCCCGACCCGGTGCTGGCCCAGGTGTCGGAAGCGCCGGAGGTGGAAGTGGCCGCCCCGGGCGACGGTTCGCTGCCGCCCGGGGAGCCCGAGCCCTCGTTGGACGGCTCGGCGGCGTCTGCGGAGGCCACCGACGAGACCGCCGACGTCAACGTCATCGAGGTTTCCGAGGAGGAGACGGAGGAGGCCCCGGCCTCCTGACCGCGCCGAGAGCGGCCGGGCCCGAACGCACCTGCCTGGCCTGTCGCGGCAAGGCGGGGAAGAGCGAGCTGCTCCGCCTGGTTCGCCGCAGCACGGACGGTTCCGTTCAGGTCGATCTCACGGGCCGAACGCCCGGCCGCGGCGTCTACGTACACCGGCTCCCAGGATGCGCCGGCCAGGTGGGCAAGCCCGGAGCGGTGGCCCGGGCCTTGCGGGTCCGGCTGGACCCGGACGAGACGACTAGGCTAGTGGCGGACGTGCAACGAACGATGAGGACGCGATGAGGATCCACGAGCTGGCGAAGGAACTGGACGTGGCGAGCAAGGACATCCTTGCCTCGCTCGAAGCCATGGGCTACGAAGGCCGAACGGCCTCCTCCACGGTCCCCGACGAGGCGGTGCCGCGCCTTCGGGCCGCCGGGGGGCACGTGAAGCCGGGTAGCAGGCCGAAGGCCGCCACGGAGGAGCAGTTGCCCCGGCGCAAGGCAGCATCGGAAGAGCCGTCCGCGCCGCCCCCGGGTGACGGTCCTGCCGGGAACGGTCAGGTCCAGGCCGAGGACGCGCCGGCCGTGGTGGAGTCCGTTCGAGCCACGGGTGCGCAGCCCGTCGAGCCCCCGCCGACCGCAGCCGAGCCCGTGACGCCGGCCGCGGGCCCTTCGATCAAGGTCGTCAGAGGAGCGAGCGCGCAGGATCTGGCGGACCGGCTCCACAAGACGTCCGCCGAGGTCATGAAGCTCCTGTTCCAGGC
>DAIMKN010000046.1:0-14360 GCA_036721725.1 Actinomycetota bacterium | reverse complement strand
CGTGGGCGGAGACGTCGACGTGGTGCTGGTGGCGTTCGGCGTGCACGGCGGGCGCGGCGACGACCAGCTCTCGCCTGGAGGGGCGCTCGAGGTGATGACCACGAACTACCTCGGGGCGGTCTCGGTCCTGCTGCATGTGGTGCCGAGGCTCCGCGACCAGGGCCACGGCCGGATCGTCGTCCTGTCCTCGGTGGCGGGCGAACGGGGACGCAAGAAGAACTTCGTGTACGGCTCGACCAAGGCCGGGCTGGACACGTTCGCCCAGGGACTGGGGGACACGCTGGACGGCACCGGCGTCGGGGTGACGGTGATCCGTCCGGGCTTCGTCCATACCAAGATGACGGCCGGCATGCCGGCACCGCCGCTCGCCACCACGGCCGAACGCGTGGCCGAGGCCGTCGAACGGGCCATCCGGACGGACGCGGAGATCATGTGGGTGCCTCCCGCGATGCGATGGGTGATGTCGGGGCTCCGCCACCTGCCCCGTTCGCTGTTCCGCCGACTGGAGATCTGACCCGTCGACCACGGCCCGAGGCATGCCGCAGAAGCGTAGGCTGGACCCGTGTCCGCCAGCGCACCGTCGGCTCGACTCCCCGCCGTCCCCCGCCCTCGAACCTCGCGGCTTCCCCGCTTCATCGCGGTGGGCGTGGCCGCCTCCGGCCTCCTCACCCTGGGTTCGGCCGCCTTCGCGGTGCTCCGAGGCAGGCTCGAACTGCTCTCCGACGCCGTTCCCCTGATCGTTCGGACGAACGCCGCATCGGTGGCCGCGCTGGCCGGGCTGGGGATGCTGGTCATCGCGGGCGGCTTGGCCCGGCGGCAGCGCCGGGCGTGGTGGATCGCCCTCGGCCTGCTGACGGTGGCCGGGATCACGCACCTGCTCAAGGACCTCGACGTGGTCGGCTCGGGCGTGAACCTGGGGATGGCGGTGGTGCTGGTCACCGTTCGACGCGAGTTCGACGCCCGGCCCAGTCCCGGGTCGATCCGCCGGGCCCTGCTGCTCGCTCCGTCCATGGCCGGCGCGGCGTGGCTGTTCGGCTGGGTGGCCATCGTGGTGCACGGCAACGATTTCGCTCCACCGCCGACCACCGGCCAGTCGGCCATGGCCGCATTTCGAGGACTGATGGGGTTGCCGTTCGGCCTGACCTATCGAACGCCCGAGGGTCGGTGGATCCCCGGCCTGCTGCCGCTGCTCGGTGTGGCGGTCGTGGTGACGGCGTTCGCCATGGCGCTGCGGCCGGTGGTGGAGGGCCTGCGGCGTGACCCGGAGGAGCGCCAGCGGGCTCGTGACCTGGTTCGGCGCTACGGCGACGGGACGCTCTCCTACTTCGCGCTGCGGGAGGACAAGAACCATTTCTTCGCCGGCCGAGCCATGGTTGCCTATCGGTACCTGTGGAACCTGGCCATCGTCTCGGGCGATCCGGTCGGGCATCCCGACGATCTGGAGGGCGCGTTCCTGGCGTTCGTCCGGCAGGCCCGGAGCCTGGGATGGGGCGTGGCCGTCCTGGCCGGGCGGGGCGACCTCGACGAGGTCTACGCGGAGGCGGGGCTGCACCCGTTCTACCTGGGCGACGAGGCCCTGGTCGACCCGCGAACGTTCTCCCTGGAGGGCCGGCCCATCCGCAAGGTCCGCCAGTCCGTGCACCGGCTCGAACGCGCCGGCTACCACCTGGAGTTCCTCCCCGACCAGGAGGTCGGCCCCGACCTCCGGGACGCCCTGGCCGAGGTGACGCGGTCGTGGCGAGGACGCGCTCCCGAACGCGGCTTCACCATGTCGCTGGGGCGGGGTCCCTCCCCGCTCGACCCCGACTGTCTGACCGTCGTGGCCCGCGACACGGACGGGCGCGCGCAGGGCTATCTCCACCTGGTCCCGTGCTTCGGTTCGGAGCCCGGCTACAGCCTGGACGAGATGCGGCGGCGCCCGACCACGCCGAACGGCCTCACCGAGTGGATGGTGGCCCAGGCCATCAGGGAGCTGGCCAAGCGGGACTGCACGAGACTGTCGCTCAACTTCGCCCTCCTCGGCGAGCTGTTCCGTTCGGAGTCGAAGCTCAGCCCGTGGCAGCGGGTCGAACTGGCCATCGTCCGGCGGCTCAACCCCTTCTTCCAGATCGAGAGCCTGCACGATTTCAACGCCAAGTTCTTCCCGTCGTGGGTCCCCCGCTATATCTACTACGAGGCGGCCACCGGCTTCCCCCGCGTGGTCCTGGCCTACCTCGAGGCCGAGGCGTTCACCCGCCTGCCGTTCATCGGCGTTCGAGCTCGGCTCCGCGAACGCCTCCCGTCCTCTGCGGTCTGCGTGCTGGAGGACGAGACGGTGGACGGACGGGTCACCGACCTGCGTTCGCGCCGCCGCTCCGCCTGACTTTTTCCGACTCAGTCGAACGAACCGTGGCGGCCGTCGCCGCCGGCGAATCTTGCTGCGCCGGAACCTGTTTCGCCGCTGGCGATGGTCTCGAGGCCGTGGTGGAGCTCGTTCGAGACGCCGTCCTGGTCGGAGAGTCCCCACTGTTCGATGGCGGACAGCCGGTCGCCGCGCAGGCCGGCTTGCGGGAACCTGGCCAGTTGCGCCGCCAGCTCCTTGGCCGCGGCGAGCGCGCGGCCCGGTTCGACCACCCGCGTGACCAGCCCGATGGCGAGCGCCTCATCCGCCGTCACGGGGCGGCCGGTGAGGATGAGGTCCATCGCCCGGCCGTGACCGATGAGGCGGGGCAGCCGGATCGTCCCGAGGTCCACCAACGGGACGCCGAACCGCCGCGAGAACACCCCGAACACCGCGTCGTTCGCGGCCACGCGGAGGTCGCACCACACCGCCAGCTCCAGGCCGCCCGCCACCGCGTAGCCCTCCACCGCCGCGATGACCGGCTTGGAGAGCGTCATCCGGGTGGGACCCATGGGACCGTCGCCGGTCGGCTGGATGCGGTTCGGCGTGCCCTCCGAGAGCGACTTGAGGTCGAACCCCGCGCAGAACGTCCCGCCCGCGCCGGTCAGGATCGCCACCGACAGCGCGGGGTCCGCGTCGAACTTCTCGAACGCCTCGGCCAGCGCTGCGGCCGTGGCCGGGTCGACGGCGTTGCGACGAGCAGGGCGGTCGATGGTGACGACGGCCACCGGTCCCGCGATCTCCCACCGCACCTCGTCCGACATGGCGAACGGTGAGCGTACAGGGGTGGGGACAGGGCCGGTCGGTCCTGGGAGACTGGGACGCCGCTCATCGGTGCAACGCTTGTTCGTCGCAAGGGGGAGCTTGTGGAGAGTTCGAACAACATCACGCTGGTCGAGGCCCGGGACCGCAGCGCCGTCATCTCGGAGGCCGCCTACCGGGTGCACCTCGACCTGACGACAGGCGACGGATTCAGGTCGGAGAGCGTGGTGCGCTTCCGATGTTCGGACCCTGCCGCCGAGACGCACATCGACCTGACCGCTCCGTCGGTGGAGGCGATGGAGCTGAACGGTGTGGCCCTGCCGCCGGAGGCGTTCGACGGCAACCGCATCCGCCTGCACGGACTGGCCGCGGAGAACGAACTGACGGTCGTGGCGAGGTGCGCCTACCACGGGGCGGAGCTCGGGATGCACCGGTTCGTCGACCCCGAGGACGACGAGATCTATCTGCACACCCACCTCGAACCCTTCCACGCGCACCGCGTGTTCGCCTGCTTCGACCAGCCGGACATCAAGGCCACCTTCGACACGTCCATCACGGCGCCGGCGAGCTGGGAGGTCGTGGCGAACACGCCCGCCACCGGCGACACGGCGCCTGGCGACGGCGACACGGCGACGTGGACGTTCGTCACCACGCCGAGGCTCTCCACGTACCTGTTCGTGGTCGTCGCCGGCGGCTATCACGTGGTCCGGGACCACCACCGCGACATCCCGCTGGGCCTGTTCTGCCGCCGATCGCTGGCCAAGTATCTCGACGCCGACGCCCCGGAGATCCTGGAGGTCACCAAGCAGGGCCTGGACTTCTTCGAGCCTGCGTTCGGCTACCCCTACGCGTTCGGCAAGTACGACCAGGCGTTCATCCCGGAGTCGAACTCGGGGGCCATGGAGAACGCCGGCTGCGTGACGTTCAACGAGGCCTACATCTTCCGGTCCCGTGTCACCGACGCCGGGCACGAACGCCGCGCCGAGACCATCCTGCATGAGATGGCGCACATGTGGTTCGGCGACCTGGTGACCATGCGATGGTTCGCCGACCTGTGGCTGAACGAGAGCTTCGCCAGCTACATGGCGGTGCTGTCGCAGGTCGGCGCGACGCGGTGGAAAGAGGGCTGGACCACGTTCGCCGTCAACGAGAAGGGATGGGCGTACCGCCAGGATCAGCTGCCGTCTACCCATCCCATCGTGGCCGACGTGCCCGACGCCGAATCGATCCACCTGAACTTCGACGGCATCACCTACGCCAAGGGCGCGTCGGTCCTGCGCCAGCTGGTGGCGTGGGTCGGGCTGGACGCGTTCCTGGAGGGCGTTCGGGCCTACATGCGCGAGCACGCCTACGGGAACGCCACGCTGGACGACTTCCTGAGGGCGCTGGAGGAGACCAGCGGACGGGATCTGCACTCGTGGTCCAAGGAGTGGCTCGAATCCGCCGGGGTCAACACCCTGCGATCCGAACAGTCGTTGTCGGACGACGGTTCGGCGTTCGAGTCGTTCGCGGTGCTGCAGGAGGCACCGCCTGACTGGCCGACGCTCCGGTCGCACCGGCTCGCGGTCGGACTCTACGACGAGGGTCCGGGCGGAAAGCTGGTGCGCCGCAAGCGGATCGAGCTGGACGTGGTGGGGATGCGAACGGAGGTCCCGGACCTCCCCGGGGAGGCCGCGGCGCCGCTCACCTTGATCAACGACGACGACTTGACGTACGGGAAGATCCGGCTGGATCCCCGTTCGTTGTCCACGGTGGTCGAACGCCTTCGCGACATCGCCGACCCGCTGCCGCGGGCTATCTGCTGGACGGCGTGCTGGGACATGACGCGGGACGCCGAGATGACCACACGCGACTACGTTCGTCTGGCCCTGGGGAACGCGGAGGCCGAGGACCGCGTCGGGATCGTGCAGACCACGCTGGCCCAGGCGGCCAT
Organism: Actinomycetota bacterium; assembly: GCA_036721725.1. Lineage (GTDB taxonomy): Bacteria > Actinomycetota > UBA4738 > UBA4738 > UBA4738 > DAIMKN01. The sequence continues at coordinate 9,285 of DAIMKN010000046.1, read as the reverse complement.
GGCCATCCACGCGTACGGCGACCCGTCCAACAGGCGAGCGCTGAGCGCATCGCTGGCGGCGGAGTCGCTGGAAGCCTTGCGACGAACGCAGGCCGGGAGCGACCATCAGTTGGCATGGGCTCGAACGTTCGTCGCGGCGGCCGGCACGCCCGAACAGCTCGCGCTGGTCCGCGGGCTGCTGGACGGGATCGAGTCGTTCGACGGGCTGGTCGTCGATCCCGACCTCCGGTGGCACATCGTTCGATCGCTGGCTGCGGCTGGCCACGCCGACGCCTCGCTCATCGAGGCAGAACGGGCGAACGACCCCACCGACCGCGGCCAGCGCCAGGCGGGGGCGGCGCTCGCGTCGCGCTCCACGCCCGAGGCCAAGGAGGAGGCCTGGCGAAGGATCCTTGCCGGTGAGGGCGCGCTGGCGGTGATCGAGGACGTGATGTTCGGCTTCCAGCAACTGGACCAGGACGAGCTGCTGGCGCCGTTCGCGGCACGGTTCTTCGACGACCTGGCCGACGTGTGGGCCACGCAGAACCTGCAGGAGGCCATCGCGTTCGGCCGCTACATGTATCCGCACCGCATCGTGAGCGCCCACACCATCGAACTGACGGAACGCTACCTGACGTCGCCCGACATCCCGGGGCCGCTCCGACGGCTGCTGGAGGAGGGCAAGGACGGCATCGCCCGGGCGCTGCGAGCCCGCGCCGCCGACGCCGCCTCCGCGTGACCGGACGCGTACTGGCAGCCCGGCTGGGCCCGGTAGGGGTGTGGAGCCCGCACCTCCAGTGGCAGCCGTTCGCCCGCGCTCGGGAGGCAGTGGCGGAGCTGGAGGAGCTCGGGTTCGGTGCGGTGTGGATCGGCGAGGCCACCGGCAAGGAGGTCATGACGAACGCCGCCCTGCTGCTGGGCGGCGCCTCGCGCATCACGGTCGCCACCGGCATCGCCAGCATCTGGGGCCGCGACCCCATGGCCATGGCGAACGCCGCCCGAACCCTGAGCGAGGCCTACCCGTCGCGGTTCGTGCTGGGCCTCGGGGTGAGCCATCCGTTCCTCAACGAACACCGCGACAAGGAGTACGCCCGGCCGCTGTCCGCGATGCGCGAGTACCTGTCGACCATGGACGCCGCGCCCTGGGCCGGCCCCCCGGCGGAGGCGCCACCTCGGGTCCTGGCGGCGCTCGGCCCGAAGATGCTCGAGCTGGCTCGGGACCGCGCCGCGGGCGCCTTCCCCTACTTCGTCCCCGTCGAACACACCGAGATCGCCCGAACCATCCTGGGTCCGTCGCCGTTGCTGGCCACCGAACAGGCGGTGGTGTTCGAGACGGATCCTTCTGAGGCGCGGCGTCTGGCCCGAACGTACATGGCAACATACCTGCGACTAGCCAATTACTCCAACAATCTCAAGCGGCTGGGCTGGTCCGACGACGACCTGGCCGACGGCGGGAGCGACGCCCTGGTCGACGGCCTGGTGGGGTGGGGAGACGACGAACAGATCGCCGACCGCATCCGTTCGCACCTCGACGCCGGCGCCGACCACGTCCCCGTTCGCATCCTCACCCCGGATCCGAAAGTGCTGCCCTCGGATCTCCACCGCCGCCTGGCCGACCTCCTCCCGATGCTCGAAAGGTAGGCTATCGAGCACGTCGATGATGATCGAAGAGCTCCTGCTGGCCGGGCCCATCCCCGGTGAGGATCCTGGTTGGCGGGCCGATGCGTTGAACCAGCGGGGAGCTTTGGATGAGGCGCAGCTCCTCGACGTGCGTTTCCTCACCGTCGAATCGTCTGTTTCGCTGCTGTTCGACTGCAGGATAGCGCTCCAGATTCGCCAAGGGAACACTGCGGTGTTGGTCGTGCGCGGGCTGAGGTTGTTCGAATGGGACGCCGAATCTCGGCTCGGACACTTCACGGCCTGGAAGTGATTGGCTCAGAACCCTCCCCGGGCGAATCAGGGTGGAAGACCACGCTGCTGTTCCATCACAGCGCACGCCTCCACCTTGAAGGAACAGCCGCAGAGTTTTACGTGGGCGACGTGCCGGGCTGCGATGTCGCGCCCCCCGACTACGTCGCGGATGACGAGGCCACAGTCAGAGCTGGACTTGCCGGATGGCGTTCGCCGATCGACATCAAGTACATGACGTCGAGAGGTCAACCAGAGTTCTGATCGCTCGGTAGCGGAGCCGTCGCGAGCGGCCCGTGCCGGCTCAGTCGACGAGTTCGGTGCCTTTGCCGGCACGCCATATGCGCTTCAGCAGCTTGACGAACTGCAGGATGGACATGATCAGCAGGATGCCGCCGATGACGGCCTCCACCTCCTCCACCGACAGCCGGGTGTGTTCGGATACCGGCTCCGCCAGCTTGCGTCCGATCTTGCCTTGGATGCCGCCGCCCAGCCCTACCCTGCCCATCGCCTTCAGGTCCATGCCCGCTCCCTTCCTTCGTGATCCCGTCGGTCGATACGCTTCCTACCCTCCGCGGCCTAGACTCCATGCCTTGGACCTGTTCTACCGCTTCGTCGTTCGGTTCGCCCTCCTCGTCGTGAAGGTCATGGACTGGCGGGTCGATGTGACCGGCGCCGAACACCTTCCGCGGCGAGGCCCCGCCCTCATCGCATCGAACCACATCGGGTACCTCGACTTCGTCTTCCTGGGGGTCGGCGCTCGTTGCCAGGGCCGCCTGGTCCGGTTCATGGCCATGGAGGAGTCGTTCCGCCATCCGGTCTCGGGACCGCTGCTCCGAGCGATGAAGCACATCCCCGTGGATCGCTACGGTGAGGCTGCCGCCGCCGTCGACGCGGGGGTGGCGGCGCTGCGCCGCGGCGAGCTGGTCGGCCTGCATCCGGAAGGATTGCTCAGCCGGTCGTTCGTCCTGCAGGAGGGGAAGACAGGCGCCGTGCGGATGGCCCAGGCCTCGGGGGCGCCGATCGTCCCCGCGGCGGTGTGGGGGACCCAGCGCATCCTGCCTCCCAAGGGGCGGCCTCGGTTGCCCCGCCACGTGGCGGTGTCCGTACGGTTCGGCGAACCCATCCCAGTGCCCGCCGGTGCCGATCCGGTCGAGGTCACCCGAACGCTCATGGCTCGCATCACCGAACTCCTCGATCAGGCGGTCGCCGCGTACCCGCAGCGTCCGGCGAGCCCGGCCGACAACTGGTGGATGCCGGCCCACCTCGGTGGGAGCGCCCCGACCGCCGAACGTGCCACCGAGGAGACGCGCCGCCGCGTCGAGAAGCGCAAGGCCGAACGCCGCGGACAGAACGCCTGAGAACGGCGGTCCGGGCGCGACGCCCGTGGCCTCTGCCAAGCTCGGGTGATGCGGTATCTCGAGGTCGGCGGGGTACGAGTGTCCAGGATCGGCCTGGGGACCTGGCAGTTCGGCTCGAAGGAGTGGGGGTACGGCCGGGGCTACGTCGACCACGTGGCGCCGGTCATCGTTCGACGGGCCCTCGAACTCGGCGTGACGGTGTTCGACACGGCCGAGCTGTACGGCTGGGGTCTGTCCGAACGCATCCTGGGAGCGGCCGTCGGAGACCGCCGCGACGACGCGTTCCTGGCCACGAAGATCCTCCCCGTTCTCCCGACGGCGCCGGTGGTTCGGTGGCGGGCGCGGCGGAGCGCGGCGCGGCTGGGGGTCGAGGCGATCGACCTGTACCAGGTCCACTGGCCCAACCCACTGGTCCCGATCCGTTCGACCATGGCGGGGATGCGCCGGCTTCAGGACGACGGCATGATCCGGCACGTCGGGGTCAGCAACTTCTCGGTGCGGCGATGGGAGCGGGCCTCGGAGGCACTGGGGCGCCCGGTCCTGTCGAACCAGGTCCAGTTCAGCCTGGCCGTCCCCGGCGCTGCGGACAGCGTCATCCCGTTCGCCGCAGCGAACGACCGCATGGTCATGGCGTACAGCCCTCTGGCGTGGGGCCTGCTGTCGGGCAAGTACCACGAACGGAGCGTCGTGCCTGACGACATCCGCCGGCACGGCTCGATGTTCACCCGTCAGAACCTCCGCCGCGCCGCGCCGCTCCTGGACCTGCTGCGCGAGGTGGCGCGAACGAACGACGCCACGCCGGCCCAGGTCGCCCTGGCCTGGATCATCCGGCGGCCCAACACCGTGGCCATCCCCGGCGCCAGTCGCGTCGACCAAATGGAATCGAACGCCGCCGCGGCCGACCTCGATCTGACCGACGAACAGGACCGCGCCCTGACCGAAGCTTCGGTGGCGTTCGCGCCCCGCCGGGGGCTGTCCGCGCTTCCGGAGGTGGCGGTGACCAAGCTCCGCCGGTACGGCCGGTAGTGAGTACCGGTCGCAACCGGACGCTGATCCTGCACCACTGCTGAACTTCAGGCCTCAAGAACCCAGCACCCGCTGCAGGTAGGCGTTGGTGAACATCTTGTTCGGGTCAACCCGGTCCCGGACCGCGGCGAATTTCGCCCAGTCCGGATACGCCGGCTCGAGGTCGGCGGCCGTGCGGAAATGCAGCTTGCCCCAGTGGGGCCGGCCGTCCAGTTCGCGCATCACCTGTTCGACCGCGCGGAAATAGGGCCCGAACTCGACGCCCTGGAACATATGGACGGCGACGTAGCCGCTGTCGCGACCGTTCGCCATGCTGAGGTAGGCGTCGTCGCCGGCGGACACGCGGACCTCGATGGGGAAGCTGACCCGGAGACCGAGGCGTTCGATGAGCAAACGGACCTCCTTCGCCGCGGGGACGACCGAGCCTCGCGGCAGGGCGTACTCCATCTCGGCGAACCGGACCAGCCGGGGGCTGGTGAACACCCGGTCGCTGCGGTCGACCTCTTCCGTCCGGCTGAGGGCGACGTTCACGATCTTGGCCAGGCGCGGGGTCAGCCCGGGGAACCGGCGGCCCGTTCGACACATCGCGCCGAACACCGAGTTGGCCACGAAGATGTCGTCCACGTACGCCCGGGCGCGACTCTTGGGCATGGCGGGGAGGCCGGTGCGGTTGTTCTGCTTGGTCATCGCCTTGCGGGTGTGCGGGAACCAGTAACACTCGAAGTGTTCGTTCGACGCGACCAGCTCGTCGAAGCGCTCCAGCACGTCGTCGAACAGGGCCGGACCCTCCACGGCGTGGAGGTTGAAGGCCGGTTCGCACTGGATGGTCACGGCGGAGACCACACCCAGCGCGCCGAGCGAGACGCGGGCCGCGCGGAACAGGTCGGGATCCTGCGACGGCGAACACTCAACCACCTCGCCGCTCGCCGTCACCAGCCGGACCGCGGTGAGCTGCGACGACAGGTTGCCGAACGTGGCGCCCGTCCCATGGGTGCCGGTGGCGAGCGCCCCCGCCACCGTCTGGTAGCCGATGTCGCCCATGTTCGACAGGGCAAGGCCGTTCTCGGCGAGCCTCACGCACAATGCCGCCAGGGTGATCCCGGCCTCCACGGTGACGGTTCGGGCCTCGCGGTCCACGCCCAGGACCCGGTCGTGGCGGTCAAGTCGCAGCATCACGCCGTCGGTGCACGCGATGTCGGTGAACGAATGACCGGTCCCCGCGACCTTCACCGTTCGCCCCGCGGCGGCTGCCTCTCGAACGGCGGCCGCGATCTGGTCCTCGCCCCGCACGGAGCGGATCTCGGCCGGACGGCAGGCCGCCGTGCCCGCCCAGTTCGACCAGGCGGCGGCCTCGTTCACCACCCTCGGAGGTCCACCGGCCACTCGTCCACGACCGTCTCGCCGTCCACGACGAACATGCGTTCGTGATACGCCACGGTCGGGTCCACGTGGCCGGGCAGGACGCGCAACCGGTCGCCCACCTTCACCGGCGTGGCGGGGGAGAACGTGATGTGTTCGTCGGACACGAACCACACCTGGTGCCCGTCCTCCATCGTCGGGTTGCCGTGGTCCATCCCCAGCGCCTTGAGGCCGCAGTTCAGCACGGCGTGCGACGGCCACGCCGAGATGACGGTGGCCAGGATCTGAAGCGCCCGCCGGAAGGGCAGGTCGAGCTCGGCGTAGGCGTTGTCCATCAGGACGTACGAGCCGGCCTGGATCTCCGTGGCCCACGTGTTGATGTCGAACGTCCCCGTGCCACCCGCGGAGATCAGGTCGCCGCCGACCGCGTCGTGCGCACGGAGCAGGGCCTTCATCGAGTCCTCGACCATCGCGGTTCGCGCTCCACGGTCGGGGAGGCCGACCACGTGCCCCTCGTAGCCCATCACGCCGCGAACCTCCAGGCCCCTCGTTCGAGCCACCTCCGCCAACCGCCCCGCGTCCTCGGGCGGACATCCGCACCGCGGCATCCCCACGTTCACATCGATGACCACGCGCCGAATGCCACCCGCCGCCGCGGCCTCCACCGTGGCCTCCGAATCGACCGCAAGCGTCACCTCGGCGCCCTGGACCGCGGCCAGCCGCTCGGTCTCCAGGGTCTCGTTCGCCAGCAGCAGGTCCTGGCCCAGGCCGGCCGCGGCCATCCCCTCCACCTCGCGGACCGTGGCGCAGGTGAACGAACGATGCCCCGCCTCCGCCTGCCGCCGCGCCAGCGCGGTCGACTTGTGGGCCTTCACGTGCGGCCGGAGCCGGGGTCCGGGCAGCGCCGCCGCCATCGTCGAGAGGTTGTGGTCGAACGCCCCCGCGTCGACCAGCAACGCGGGCGTTCGAAGCTCATGGATCGTCCCGGCGCCCCCCACCGCTTTCGGACGTTATCACCCGCCCGGCCGCGCCGACGGCCGACGTCTACGCGCAGACCCGGCCCTGGGCTTGTCCGGGATGGAACGCGGGGGGGACGCGCCGGAACTGCCGGAACCGTTGCCGGCTGATGGGATACACCCACACCCCCGCGGCGTGCACGGGACGGATGGCCAGCTTGTCCAGGAGCCATCGCCACCGTTCGAACTGGCCGTCGGATACGATCACCGCGCGAACGTGCTTGGCGGCGATGAACGCCCGGAGGTGGAAGGCCGCGGCACTCGTTCGAGCCCCCCCGTGCAGCGTTCGAACGGTGGACCACCGGTGGAACGCCCCGGGCACGCCGCAGCCGACGTATCCGCCGGCCATGCGGAAGAAGAAGCCCGTCTGGGCCTGCCACAGCATGCTGTTCCCGGCCGGCCCGTACGGGATGACGATGGTGTTCTCGCCTCGCCACAGGTACCGGTGGTACACACCGGCCGCGAAGAACCGGGGCGTGTCCACGTTCGCGTGCCACAGGGAGGAGGGGAGGTTCGGGAACAGCGAGACGACAATGAGGGCCACCACCACCCACCTCGGCCACCATCGACCGCGGCGAGGACGGGCAAGCCACAACGCTGCCACCACCGCCACCGCCAGCCACAGGTAGACGACGAACCTCGACGGCAGGGCGTCGCGAAGCATTGGGAGGTGCAGCAGCGCGGCCCACGGAAGCGGCACGTGGGTGTTCGCTCCCGCCACCACCAGCCGAGGTCCCAGGCTCAGCAGCACCGTGATGGCGAACGCCGCCCCCAAGAGCTTGCCGGGGAACGTTCGCCATGCGGAGGCCAGGAACAGCGCCACGAGCACCACCGCGCCGCCGAGGTAGGCGCCTTCCTCCGGGATGCTCGCGGTGAAACGGCCCGCCACCCCGGCGCAGCACCGGAGGGCCGTGACCGCGGTGGGGACGATCAGGTTCGCCGCGTCGGTGGAGTGGTCCAGGACCGCGCGGAGCGGTTGCGCGGGATACGGGCTCGACACCGCGGCCAGGAGGTAGGGAGCCACGACCACGGCGGTGATGGCGTACGCGGCGACGATCCACCCCGCCGTTCGGAGCAGCTCCCGGCGCAACTCCGCCGAACCCAGCGCGAACGCCGCCACCAGCAGCAGCCCGCCGAACATCGTCAGGGTCAGGAAGACTTCCGTGGAGAACGAGAACTGCAGCACGAGCAACCCCGCCAGGGCGGCGACGAACCACCCGGCCCGGAGACGGCGTTCGATCCGGAGCACCACCAGATGCACGGCCAGGGGGACCAGGAAGATCAGCGACAGGTTCAGGTGCGCCGTCATCTGGGCCAGTTCGTAGCTGGAGAAGCCGAACAGCACCCCCCCGACCACCGACGGCCACCTCGCGCGGGTCAGGTGGCGGCACAGCAGGTACGCCGTGAACGCGGCCAGGGCGGGGCTGGCCAGCATCCACAGGTTGTAGGACGCCACCGGGCCCAGCCAGGAGGTCACCGGCCACGCGATGAGCGCGGCCCCCGGCATGGTGGTGGCCCAGGCCAGGCTGGTGCCGGTCGGCGCCCAGACGGCCGCGGTGAACAGCGGGTCGATCCCTGCCCGGAGGGCGTGCGGCCACCACTGGAACGACCACATCACGATGGAGGGGTCGGTTCGGCCCATGTTCGCCGCGTGCATGCCGAGATACCGCGTGGTGAGGTGGCCGGCCAGAGGCGGCAGGAAGAGCGCCGCCGACACCGCCAGGTAGCCGAACGCGACCCCGGCATCCTCCAGTCGCCGCCGGCGGCCGCGGTGCCGCGATCCGGTCGCGGTGGACGCGGCGGCCCGCGTCCTCTCCGGTTCGACCATCCCGGCATCGTACGCTCGGGAGGTGACGACCCACGGGGAGGAGGTCGAACGGTGGCGGGCCGGACGCCTGGCCGCCCTGACGGGGCCGGAGGGATGGCTCGCCATCGTGGGGCTGACCTGGCTCCGGGACGGCTCGAACAGCATCGGGTCGACCCGAGGTTCCGACATCATGCTTCCCCGGGGGCCGGCCAGGCTCGGTTCGATCGAGGTGAGCGACGGCGCGGCCTCGTTCGTCCCGACCGATGACGCAGACGACATCCGAACCGCGGACGGCGAACCCGTCACCGGCCCGTTTCCGTTGGTCGACGACCAGCCGGGGCCACCCACGAAGCTCCGGCTGGACTCGGTGGTCGTCCACGTCATCCGGCGCGGCGATACGCTCGGGGTGCGGGTCCGCGACGCGGAAGCGCCTGCGCGCCAGGCTTTTCGCGGCATCGAGATCTTCCCCGTGGACGAACGGTGGCGGCTGGAGGCGACGTTCGAATCCGGCCCGCCCGACCGCGAGGTCCGCGTGCCGACCGTGCTGGGCGTGGATGAGGTGTACGGCGCTCCCGGCGCGGTGGCGTTCGAGGTGGAGGGTCGAACGCACCGCCTGGAGCCCTATCTGGAAGCGGGTTCGAAGGACTGGTTCTTCGTGTTCGGCGACGCCACGAACGGCCGCGAGACGTTCGGCGGCGGGCGGTACCTGTACGCGCCGCCTCCGGGCGACGACGGGCGGATGTTGCTCGACTTCAACCGCGCCTACAACCCACCGTGCGTGTTCGTGGCCCACGTCACGTGCCCGCTCCCGCGTCCCGAGAACCGCCTC
>DAIMKN010000045.1:0-14491 GCA_036721725.1 Actinomycetota bacterium | reverse complement strand
ACCGCCGAGAACGGCATGATCATGAAGCTGATGGCCCAGGCCAGGATGTTCGCCTGGTTCCCGAACCGCAGCGCCAGCCCCAGCACGATCATCGAAAGCGACACGCCGAACACCAGCAGCGCGGCCGCCATCAGCGCGAGCACCGGGCCGAGATGCCACACGTGGAACGCGAACAGCGCCGACGCCAGCACGACGATGGTGGCCCAACCCATCGCCATCCGAGCGAGGCCCCACAGCATGGCGCCGGCGACGTACTCGGTCGGCGTGATGGGCGACGCAAGGATGTTGATGACGTTGCGCGACCAGCTCTCCTCCAGGAACGCGAGCGCGATGCCGTTCTTCGACCGGAACACCAGGTCCCACAGCAGCACGCCGCCGATGAGGAAGCCCACCGGCGTGGGGAGCGCGACGTTCTGCTCGGCCAGGAACGTCGTGACGAAGCCCCACAGCATGAGGTCGATGACCGGCCAGAACAGCCAGTCGAACATGCGCGGAACGGAGTAGATGGTCACGTAGAAGTGCCGCTTGAACACGGCCATGATGCGACGCCGGCTGGTCGCCGAACGCACGACAGCGGCGGTTGTGGTGCTCATCGCCGGGCCTCCTTCGCGATCGACAGGAACGTGTTCTCCAGGTCGGCCATCCCGTAGCGGGCCACGATCTCCTCGGGCGAGCCGTCGGCCACGATGCGTCCGCCCGCCAGGAACACCACGCGGCGGCACAGGCGTTCGATCTCCGCCATGTTGTGCGAGGTGATGAGCAGCGTGAACCGCTCCTCGGCGTGGGCGGCCATGAGGATGCGACGGATGCGGGTGGCGACCTCGGGGTCGAGCGAGGCGGTCGGTTCGTCCAGCACCAGCAGTCGTGGCTTGTTGAGCAGCGACTTGGCCAGGCCGATGAGCGTCTTCTGGCCGCTGGAGAGCTGCGTGGTCATGCGGTTGACGAATCGTTCGATGCCGAACAGTTCGACCACTTCGGCGACCCTCGACCGCGGCGCGCCGTAGATGTCGGCGAACACCTCGAGGAAGTGCCGCACCCGCATCCCTTCAGGCAGCGCGATGTAGCTCGCGGTGAAGTTCGAACGCTCCAGCGCCGCCGAGCGTTCGGCGGGCAACGGGTGGCCGAGGAGGCGGACCGAACCCTCGTCGGGGTCGGTGATGCCGAGCAACATCATGAGCGTCGTGGTCTTGCCGGCGCCGTTCGGCCCGAGCAGCGCCACGACGTCGCCGTCGTCAACGACGAGGTCGACGCCGTCCACGGCCCGGCTGCCCTTGAAGGACTTGACCAGGCCGCGCGCGTCGATGGCGGGCGGCGGCGTGACAGGGTTGATGAGTTCCATGGTGAAGGCTGACCTCCTGCGTGGATGAGCGGTTGAGACGGGCTTGCCGGTGAACGGTCGTTGGGCACGCGTCAGATGGTGGTCCTCGGGGGCGAGGACGGCGCGGCTCCGGCGAAGGTCAGCGTCTCATGGCTCGGGCAGTATACGACCGCGGTCCAGTGCCGCTCGCAGCCGCTGCACCGGGCCCTTGAGGTCATAGTGGGCGGCGAGTTCGTCGAGGCGTTCGTCATCTCTCGGCTTTCGCCATGACGTGAGCGCGACGTCGGTTCGAACGGGAACGATGTCCCGCATCTTCTCCAGGTACGGCCCGGCGTCGCGGAGCGCGGCCTTCAACCGCGGCCCGTTCCGGAGCAGCGCTCCGGCCGATGTCGCCGCCATGGCGTCGGCCACCATCGCCCAGATGGACGGGTAGGCCTCGACCAGCAGACGGGCGGTCTTCTCACCCACTCCCTTGACACCCGGCAGGCCGTCGGACGGATCGCCCCGGAGCATGGCGAACTCGGCGTAGCGGGAGGGGGGCAGGCCGTACTTCTCCACGACGCCGGCCTCGTCGTACTGGCGGAGGTCCGTGACGCCCTTCACCGTGAACAGCACCCGCACCACTGGATCGCGAACGAGCTGGATGAGGTCGCGGTCCCCGGTCACGATGTCGATGCGTTCGTCGTCCCCGGCCGTCGCCGAGATGACGCCGATGGCATCGTCCGCCTCCCACCCTTCGGCCTCCACCTGGTCCGCGCCGAACGCGTCCAGGACGTCTCGGAGGACGTCGAACTGGGGCGGCAGGGCGGGCGGATCGGGGAGCCGCGTGGACTTGTAACCGTCGTAGATGGCCACGCGCGGGGCGGGGCGCCAGTCCGCGTCGTACACGTGGATCATCTCGGCCGGCCGCCGGGTCACCGCGAGGCGGCCCATCCAGTCCAGGTAGCCGTGGACGGCGTTCGATGGCTGCCCGTCGCGGTCCACGATGCTCTGAGGGACCGAGAAGAACGCTCGGTACATCAGGCTGGACGTGTCCAGCAGCATGCGGCGGGCTTCGGCGGCAGGGCTCACGACGCCGAGCCTACGTCAGCGCGACGGTCGCTGGCGGGGTCAGCCGAACGACCCAACTGGGGCGAAATCGGAGACGGCCCCGGGCGTTTGCCCGGGGCCGTCTCTTGGGGGGAGGTGGTGCGGTTGTTCGTGCTACTGGACGCGGTCCATCTCGAGCGGCTGGCCGGAGGCCGAGTTCACGTCGTTGATGACCGGGTCGAGGGCGGCGATGGCCCGGGCGATCGGGTCGAGGGCCTCGCGGATCCGGTCCGGGACCTGCTGGATCTGCGTTCGAACGTCGGTCATCGCTGCCTGCAGCTCGCGAAGGCCTGGCTCGACCCGGTCGCGCCAATCGCCGAGCGCGGCGACCTGCTCCTGAACCTCGTTCCACCGGCGGTCGGCCTCGGCGGTACGGGCCTCGCTGGCGGTGCGGGCCCGGTCGACCATCTGGCGGGCTGCCGCTTCGGCGGCCTGCAGGATCGGGGCCAGCTCTTCGCTGACGAATCGGGGGCTCTCCTTGGGACTCGGCTCCGACGGAACCGGAGCCGAAGCCGGAGCGGGAGCCGCGGGCGCCGCTAGGGCGACCGGGGCAGGTTCGGTGGCGACAGCCGACGCCGCCACGGAGGCGGTCATGCGGTCGAGCGGGTCCGCCCATCCGGTGGGGGAGTCGTCGTCCTGGGCCCACCGGAGCAGGCCGGACAGCTCGTCGACGCCCTGGTCGGCGCCGCCGCCCGGGTGGTGGATCTCGTCGTAGTTCGCCATGTCTTCTTCCACGACCGAACGCCAGCCGATCGTGTCGCCGAGTTGCTCGCTGGACTCGTTGCTCACCATGGACCTCCTCACTTGTTCGTCTCTAACCGAGACCATCGGCGGGGGCGTCCGATGGCTTTAGCCCTAGGCCGGTTCCTGCGCATCCCCAATCCCGCCGTCCGGTGAACGGGGGACAGGGCGGCCTACAGTGGCTCGTCATGACCGAGGCACCCCGGGAGCGTTCGACCAACCGTCTCATCGAAGCCACGAGCCCCTACCTGCTGCAGCACGCCCACAATCCCGTGGACTGGTACGAGTGGGGCGACGAGGCGTTGGAGCGGGCCCGGGCCGAACGCAAGCCCATCCTGCTCTCGATCGGGTACGCCGCGTGCCACTGGTGCCATGTCATGGCGCACGAGTCGTTCGAGGATCCCGAGATCGCCGCGCTCATGAACGGTGCGTTCGTCTGCATCAAGGTGGACAGGGAGGAGCGGCCCGACCTCGACGCCATCTACATGGGCGCCGTGCAGGCCATGAACGGCCACGGCGGCTGGCCCATGACCGTCTTCCTGACGCCTGACGGCGAACCGTTCTACGCCGGAACGTACTTCCCACCGGAGGACCGCCACGGCCTCCCCGGCTTCCCGCGGCTCCTCCAGGGGATGGCGGAGGCGTGGGCCGAACGCCGAGACGAGGTGCTTCAGCAGGGCGGCCGCATCGCCGCGACCATCGCCGGGCAGTCGTCGTTCGCGGCCTCCCGCGACCCCCTGTCTGCAGACGTCCTGTCGAACGCCCTGTCCCAGTTGACGCGGGCGTTCGACCGGGAGTGGGGGGGGTTCGGGCCTGCCCCGAAGTTCCCCCAGCCCATGACGTTCGAGTTCCTCCTGCGGATGGACGCGCGGGGGCATCCCGGCGCGTTGGAGATGGTGACCACGACCCTGGACCGGATGGTGTTCGGGGGGATCTACGACCAGCTCGGCGGGGGGTTCCATCGCTATTCGACGGACGGCAGGTGGCTCGTTCCGCACTTCGAGAAGATGCTCTACGACAACGCGCAGTTGGCCCGGCTGTTCCTGCACGCCTGGCAGGTCACCGGCCGGGCTTCATACCGGCGCGCCGCGACGGAGACGTTCGACTATCTCCTCCGCGAGATGCAGGGGCCAGAGGGCGGGTTCTTCTCCGCCCAGGACGCTGACAGCGAGGGAGTCGAGGGGAAGTTCTTCGTGTGGTCCTGGGACGAGCTCGCCCTGACCGCCGGCGAGGTCGTGGCGAGACGGTTCGGGGCTTCGCCGGAGGGCAACTGGGAGGGATCGAACGTCCTGTGGCTCCCGTCCGGTGACGACCCGCCGTCCAGCCCGGCGTTCGAGGCAGCCCGGACGCGGTTGTTCGACCTCCGCGAGCAGCGAGTCCGGCCCGCCACCGACGACAAGGTCCTGGCGGGGTGGAACGGCTTGGCGGTGGCGGCGTTCGCCGAAGCCGGCCGTGTGCTGGAGGAGCCGCGCTACCTCCGGGCCGCGGAGCGCGCGGCGGCGTTCGTGCTGACGGCGCTGCGGCGGGCCGACGGCCGGTTGCTGCGTTCGTGGCGGCGGGTGCGAACGAGCGGCCCGGCGTTCCTGGAGGATCACGCGATGCTGGCCGACGGGTGCCTGGAGCTGTATCAGTCCACGTTCGACCTTCGGTGGATGCGGGAGGCTCGGCGGCTGGCCGATGACCTGCTGCGGCTGTTCGCCGACGACGAACGCGGCGGGTTCTACCAGACGGGTGCCGACGCCGAGACGTTGCTGGTGCGGCCCAAGGAGGTGTTCGACAACGCGGTGCCGTCGGGCAATTCGGCGGCGGCACTGGTCCTGCAGAAGCTCACGCTCCTCACCGGCGAGCCGGAGTACGAACGCGCCGCCACCGGGGCGCTGCGGCTGGTCCGCGACCTCATGTCGCGCGCCCCGACCGGGTTCGGCCACGCCCTGGGCGCCCTTGACCTCTACCTGGGTCCGTCGAGGGAGGTCGCCGTCATCGGTGCTCCCGACGACCCTGCCACACAGGCCCTGATCTCAGAGGTCTGGCGCAGATACCTGCCGAACGCGGTCCTGGCCGCGGCGGGGCCGGACGACGCCGACGCCGCGGGGACGATTGCGTTGCTGGCGGACCGGCCCCTGGTGGAGGGCCGGCCCGCCGCCTACGTGTGCGAGCGGTTCGCCTGCCGCCAGCCGGTCACCGACCCGGCGGCCCTGGCCGCGCAGCTGGAGCGGTGAGGCTCAGGCGCTCGGTGGGGGAGGTGGCGGGGGGGTGGCCGTGCCGGGAACCGCGGCCCCGGACTGTTCGAGCTGGGCCAGCACCTGGGTCATCTCTTCCCGCCAGTAGCGGTCCACGTTGAGCCGAAGGTCCTTGTTCTGGGTCGAACTGTGGATCTTGAACCAGCTCCACAGCTTGGACACCTTCGAGTCGACCAGCAGGCCGGGCGCGCGCTGTTCGGCGAAGGCGAGGTTCTTCGGGCGGCCGGTCATGCGGCCGAACTTGATGAACAGGACGCGGCGTTCGGTCACCACGACGTAGTAGTACTTGACCAGGAACTGCCAGAGGATGCCGAGGAACCCCTCGGCCAGCCACGGGCTGGGGCCGGCGATGGTCCTGACGGCTGCGAGCTGGTGTTCGCCGGCCTCCAGCATCGAACCCATCGCGGCATCCATCTGCTCCTTCACCTTCGCCTTGCGTACTGCCATGGTCGAACCTCTCTTTCGTCGGAGGCGGTCAGGCGAGCTTGTCGATCACCTGTTCGCGGTACTGCTCAAGGTACCCCCTTACGGACTCCCCGTCGCTGCCGAACGGCGGCAGGGTGATGCGATGGACGCCGAGATCCCGCAGGCGTTCGGCCTCCTCCAGCGACGGCCTGCCGCCCGCCGTCAGCTCCAACTTGTCGGGGTCCCGGCCCGCTTCCTTCGCGGCCTGACGCGCCACCTCGAACAGATGCGCCAGGTCGCCCTTGGCCGGGAAGAAGCCGTCGCCGATGCGTCCCGCCCGCCGGGCCGAGGCCTCCGAATGGCCCCCGATGACGATCGGCACGCCGGTTTCGCGCGTCGGCTTGGGGTACAGCTTGGCCCGTTCGAAGCTCGCGAACTCGCCCTGGAACGTGGCGCCCTCTTCCGACGCCGACCACAGCGAGCGCATCGCCGCGACGTACTCGTCCGCCCGCGCCCCGCGGCGTTCGAACGGCACCCCCAGGACGTCGAACTCCTCCTCCAGCCAGCCCACGCCGACGCCCAGGACGAAGCGGCCGCCGGACAGCACGTCGAGCGTGGCGGCCTCCTTGGCCAGGATGACGGGGTTGCGCTGGGGAAGGATGAGGATGCCGGTGGCCAGCGTGATCGCCCGAGTCGCGGCGGCGACGTAGGCCAGCCAGATCAGCGGGTCGGGGACGGGCACATCCTCCCCGCCCGGCATCTTCCCGCTCTTCGAATAGGGGTAGGACGACTCATAGCCGGACGGCACCACGACGTGTTCGACCGTCCACAGCGACTCGTAACCGAGCTCCTCCGCAGCCGTCGCGAGGGCCACGGCGCGTTCGGCATCGGCCCACGGACCGGAGTTGGCGAAGACCAATCCGAACTTCATGGCGCGGAGTTCCACGGGGTCACAGGCCGGAGCATCCGCATACCATACGCGCCATGTCTCCCGCGGTGCGATTGGGCCTGACCCCACCGATCGAGGTGGCCGGGTTCGGCGCCTCCATCGACATCTGCGTGGAGGCCGAACGTCTCGGCTACACCGACGTGTGGACCGCCGAGGTCGGCGCGGTGGACGCCTTCTCGCCGCTGGCCGCGGTGGCCGTTCGAACCTCCACGGTCCGGTTGGGCACCGGCCTGATCCCCGTCTTCACTCGCCCCCCGGCCCTCGCCGCGATGAGCGCGGCGGCCATCCAGGGGCTGTCCGGAGGCCGCTTCGTGCTGGGGATCGGCGCGTCCTCGCCCGCCATCGTGGGCGGATGGATGGGCGTGCCGTTCGAACGTCCCGTCGAACGCTGTCGCGAGTACCTGGAGATCCTGCGCCAGGCGCTGGCGGGGAAGAAGGTCTTCCACGGTGGTCCGGTGTTGCGTTCGGAAGGCTTCCGGCTCCAGGTGGATCCGGGAGCGCCGGTGCCGGTGTGGCTCGGCGCCCTCGGTCCGCGGATGTGCCGGCTGGCGGGGGCGATGGCCGACGGCGTCCTGTTCTTCCTGATGACGCCGGAGGGCGTTCGCGGCGCGCTGGCGGAGGTGCGGGCCGGGGCGGAGGAAGCCGGCCGCGACCCCGGAGCGGTGGAGGTGTTCATCCGGCTGCCCGTGGCCGTCGACGAGCCCGAGGACCTCGTTCGGTTCATGGGACGCCGGCTGCTGACGGGCTACGCGGTGGTCCCGGCCTACAACGCGTCGCTGGCCCGACAGGGGTTCGCCGGTGAGGCGGGCGCCATCGCGGCGGCGTGGTCGAGCGGCGAACGCGACCGCGCCACCGAGCTCTTCTCCGACGAGCTGTTCGACCAACTGTTCTTGTCCAGTTCGCCCGCCGACATCGCCGCGCGGATCGACGAGTACCGCGAGGCCGGCGTCACCACGCCCGTCATCATGCCCGTGTCGGTCGCGGGCAGCCTCGCCGAACGGGCCGAACGCGTGGCCTCGGCTGTCGCGGCGCTGGCCCCGTGAAGCGTCAGGCCACGGGCTGCAACTGGTGCGTTCCGGCGACGGTCGACGGCATCACGAACTTGACCGCTCCCCACGCCAGCGAGGACGCCATGTTGTCGGTGCGCAGGTAGGGCCAGTCGCTCTGCGTGATCTGCGGCTGCACCGTGTCACCGGCCGGGAAGCGCCTCCCATTTGGTCTTGTCCTCGGACCAGCCGTGCAGCATCACGATGGTGGGGACGGGACCGGAGGCGTTCGGTGGCAGGGTGAGATCGGTGTCGAGGCCGATGCCGTCGAACGACGGCACCTCGCCGGTGCAGAACGTGTAGGCGACGTTGTCGGGCGAGGTCTTGTCCTGGCAGGTCAGTCCCAGTGGACTCTGGGCCGCCGCGGCCAGCGATCGAGGAGCGGCGGTGGCGGTGGTGGTGAGGGCAACCGAGGAGGCCAGGGTGACGCCGGCCAGAGCGGCGATCAGGGCGCGGGCGTTCTTCATGTTCGTCTATCTCCGAGATGGCTTGGGGCGATGACGACAGGGTTCCGGCCGTCTATTCCCCCTGGCAGGAGGGTGGAAACAGCCACGGTGACCGCTCGGCGCCGGCGGGGTAGGATGCGCTCGCATGGAACGCACGGTGGGGGACCTGGCGGAGGTGCTGGACAACCTGGGTGTCTTCCGCTGCTCGCCCGACGAACTGCTGGCGACCTGTCCCTCCGGCTTCCGTCGCGTCCCCATCACGCAAGGTCCCGGGTTCTACATCTCGCTGCAGGGCTTCGGGGCCGAACAGCCCGCGTTCGCCCACACGCATCCGGACTCCGAGGAGTGGGTGGTGGTCCTGAAGGGTTCGGGGGTCGCGCTGATCGGTGAAGCGCCCGTGCCGCTTCAGACCGGCTCGGTGCTCGGACGCGGCGCGCGCCATCCGCACGGGTTCGTCAGCGACGACTCGCTGCACCTGCTCTCGATCCAGCTCCCCCGGCCGGCGGAGGGCGCCACCACGTGGGATCAAGCGGGGGAGACCACGGCACCGCGGCGGTGCGAGTTCGGCGGGACGTGCCGGCGATGCTTCCGGTGCGGGGGTCACAGCAAGCTGATGGCCACGGGGTCGTTCGCCTGCGAGAACTGCAGCGTGGAGTTCTAAGCTCCTAGCCATGGTCGACGTCGTCGAGCTCCCTCCGATCGAATACAACCCGTGGCTTCCGGAGATCCACGCCGATCCGTATCCGATGTACCGGCGGCTGCGGGAGGAGGACCCCGTCCATTCGAGCCTCCCCGGCGTCTACATCGTGTCCCGGCATCAGGACGTGAGCTGGCTGCTCCGCGACCCCAAGTTCAGCCATGACAACCGCAAGTCCGCCCTCTACCCGATGTTCATCGAGTCGCTGGCGCCGGAGGAGCGTTCGTTCGTCGAGGAGCGGATGGGACAGAACATGCTGTTCACCGATCCGCCCGACCACACGCGGCTGCGCGGCCTGGTGTCGAAGGCGTTCGGCACGAGGGTCATCGAGGCGCTGCGGCCGCGGGTCGAACAGATCGTCACGGAGCTGCTGGACGAACTGATCGGCGCGGGCCCCGTGGATCTGGTCGAACGGTTCGCCTATCCCGTCCCGGTGACGGTGATCTGCGAGCTGATGGGGGTGCCGCAGGAGGACCGGCATCTGTTCCACCGGTGGTCCGCGGACCTGGTGCTCACCCTCGACCCGCTCATCACGCCGGCCGTGTTGCGGCGGGCGTCAGCGTCGTCGATCGCGTTCGACGCGTACTTCACGGAGCTCCTGGCCGAACGCCGGAAGCACCCTCGGGAGAACGACCTGCTGACAGGTCTGCTGGCAGCCGAACAGGAGGGCGACAGGCTCACCTACCGCGAGCTGCTGTCCACCGCCATCCTGTTGCTGGTGGCGGGCCACGAGACCACGGTCAACCTCATCTCGAACGGCATGCTCGCGCTGATCCGCCATCCCGACCAGATGCAACGGCTGCGTGAAGATCCCTCCCTGCTCCGAACGGCCGTCGAGGAGCTGCTGCGCTACGACTCGCCCGTCCAGATCGACGGACGAACGGTCCTGGAGGACATGGAGATCGGCGGCGTTCCGATCGCGGCGGGCCAGCAGGTGGTCGGCCTCCTGGGCGCGGCGAACCGCGACCCCGCGCAGTTCGACCGGCCCGACGAGCTCGACATCGGGCGGGAGGACAACCGCCACCTGGCGTTCGGCGCCGGCATCCACTTCTGCCTGGGGTCGCCGCTGGCGCGGGCCGAGGGTCAGGTCGCGATCCGCGAATTGGTGCGGCGGACTGCCCGCATCGAGCTCGCCTCCGAGGCCGATCTGCGGTGGCGGGAGACCATCACACTGCGCGGCCTGAGTTCGCTCCCCGTCACGCTCTCGGCATGACACCACCCGCGTGACGTCGAACGACGAGACGCCCCGGCCGCCGGCCACGCCCGAGTTCGCTCACGTGGCGGCGGGCGGGCCGGCGTTCGTCTACCCCTCGCAGGCGGGCGTGGAGGTTCGCAAGCTCTCGGTGGGGACGTTCGACAACAACGTGTATCTGCTGATGGCGGGGGACGAGGCAGTCCTCATCGACGGGGCGGCGGAGCCCGAACGCCTCCTCGCGGAGGCCGCGCCGTACCGGGTGACGGCGATCCTGCAGACGCACAACCACCCCGACCACACCGGTGCGCTGCGCGCGTTGAAGCGAGCGTGGCCCGAGGTGCCGGTGTTCGCCCACGAACAGGATCCGCCGCCGGTCCCGTTCGAGTCGCTCGACGGCGGGGTGACCATGAGGCTCGGTCCGGCCGACATCCTGGTCATCCACACACCCGGCCATACACCGGGAAGCCTGTGCTATCTGGTGGGCACCCATCTGTTCACGGGCGACACAATGTTCCCCGGCGGGCCCGGGAACAGCGGCCGCGACCCCAAGCGGTTCGAACGCATCATGCAGAGCCTGGATGGGCTGTTCGAACTCCCCGACGAGACGCGGGTGTCGCCCGGCCACGGGCTGGACACGACGATCGGACGGGAACGTCCATACGTGCAGACGTGGCGGCGGCGAGGGTGGTGAGTCAGTCCGCGCCGGGCGCAGGTGGGTAGACCGTCGTGAGGTAGTCGCGCATCATCCGCCCCGCGGAGAACCCGGGGCCGACCGTTCGAAGCGAGGCCTTGATGCGGGCCACCCACGCCCGCGGCACGCCCGCGTCGTCACGGTCCAGGAATGCCGGGGCCACGTCGTGCTCCAGAAGGTCGTACAGCGCCGCGGCGTCGGCGGTGTCCTGTTCGTCGAGGTCCAGCGTGGGGTCAGCGCCCAGGGCCCAGCCGTTCGTCCCGTCGTACGCCTCGGCCCACCACCCGTCCAGCACGCTGCAGTTCAGGCCGCCGTTCATCCCGGCCTTCATGCCGCTCGTGCCGCTCGCTTCGAGAGGCGGGCGGGGCAGGTTCACCCAGACGTCGCATCCCGCCACGAGCTGCGCTGCCACCGACATGTCGTAGTCCTCGACGAACAAGATGCGCGGCGAGGCGTCTCCCACCCATCCCAGTTCGAACATCCTCTGGAGCAGTCGCTTCGCCTCGTCGTCGGCGGGATGGGCCTTGCCGGCCAGCACGAACTGGACGCCATCGCCACCGTCGGCGATGGCCTTGAGCCGCTGAGGCTCCCGGAAGAGCAGGTGGAGGCGCTTGTACATCGCAACCCGCCGGGCGAAGCCGATGGTCAGCCGCCGCGGGTCGAACGCGTCCGCGGCCATATCGTTCGGCGCCCAC
This sequence comes from Actinomycetota bacterium, assembly GCA_036721725.1. Taxonomy (GTDB): domain Bacteria; phylum Actinomycetota; class UBA4738; order UBA4738; family UBA4738; genus DAIMKN01. Next base: position 2,979 of record DAIMKN010000045.1, on the reverse strand, counting down.
CGGTCGTCGCCGAACGACTGCTTGGCCACCGCGGAGTCGCGGAGGTAGTCGACCAACGCCCGGCGAAGCTGCGTTCGAACGCCCCACAGCTCCTCGTCCGGGATGGCCTCGACGCCCTCCCAGACCGCCAGGTCATGAGCTGCCGAACGCCACCCCCGCGGCAGGTGCCGGTCCAGCAGCTCCTGCATGGGCGGCGCCATCCACGTGGGGAGGTGGACGCCGTTCGTGACGTGGGCGATGGGCACCTCCGAGACTGGGAGGTCGGGGAACAGCGGCGACCACATGGCCCGGGCCACCTCGCCGTGGAGGCGGCTGACCGCGTTCGCGGCACGGCTCACCCGCAGGCCGATTGGCGTGATGCCCACCGTTCGGTCCTCGTCCCCGTACGGCGAACGCCCCAGCTCGACGATGTGCCGGCCGTCCGGGTCGAGCTGGGCAAGCAGATCCTCCAGTGACTCGTGCAGCTCACGTTCGGAGTACGTCTCGTTGCCCGCGGCGACCGGGGTGTGCGTGGTGAAGACCGTTCGGTGCCGTGCCTCGTCGAACGCCTGGTCGAACGGCCGCCCGGCGGCGAACAGGGCCCTCGCCAGCTCCAGGGGCGCCAGCGCGGCGTGGCCCTCGTTCAGGTGGACAACGGCCGGGTCGATCCCCACCGCCTGAAGCGCGCGTATCCCCCCCACCGCGAGGAGGGCGTACTGCTCCAGCCGGAGGCGGTGATCCGCGGCGTACAGGCGCGCCGTGATGTCCTGGTCCTGCGGTGCGTTCTCGGCTCGGCGGCTGTCCAGGAGGAACAGCGGCACGCGGCCCACGGACGCCCGCCACACCTGCATGTGGACCTCGCGGCCGGCCAGCGGCACGGAGACCGTCAGTGGTTCGCCGTCCTCCCCCGTGATGAGCGCGGCCCCGGTGGCTTCCGGATCGGTGGAGGGCCAGGATTCCTGCTGCCAGCCCGTTCGATCGATCGCCTGCCGGAAGTAGCCCTGGTGGTACAGCAGCCCCACACCGGCTACGGGCAGGGCCCGGTCCGAGCTCTCCTTGAGGATGTCGCCGGCCAGCACGCCGAGCCCGCCGGCGTAGATGGGGAGTGAACGGTGCACGGCGAACTCTGCGCAGAAGAAGGCCACCGTGCCGCCCAGGAACTCCGCCTCAGGCGCGACGGGACGGGACAGGTCCTCCGTCATCGCCGCGGTCAGGCCGGCCAGCCGTTCGAGGTAGCCACCGTCGGCCGCGGCCTGTTCGAGGCGCTCCGGCGCGACCTTCTGCAGCAGCTCGAACGGGCGTTCGTTGCACTCGGCCCAGCCATCGGCGTCAAGGTCACGGAACAATCCCGGCCCGCCCGGCTGCCACGACCACCACAGGTTCGTGGCCAGTCCGGCCAGCCCGGATAGTGCCTCCGGCAGGCGTTCGGTCAGCCGCGACGCGGCCCGGGCCGCATCCTTCGTTCCGTCGTTCGCCACGTTCGCGTCCGCTCCCTCTCTCACGCGTGGGCCGAGGCGCGGGCACCGCGAACGCCGGGTGGGCGTCGTCCGTTCGCGCCGACGGACCCTTGCAACAGGACGGGTTGGCGAGCATAGCCCGAACGGGTGCCGGGCGACGACCCGCCGGCTACTGGTAGATGACGAGATCCGGGTGTGGCCGCAGCCGGAGGACGTTGACCGGCTGCAGGATCTGGGTGTCGGTGTGGTAGTAGAGCTTGATCCCGAGGTAGAAGCCCTTCGTCGACGCGGCCAGGCTCTGGTACTTGAGCCCCTTGGCCCGGCGGTCCCCGACCCCGTCGACGTCGAACGTCACTGCGAGCTGCGAGGGACGGGAGATCTGGTCGCGGTTCGTGATCATGCTCTCCCGGAACAGGTGGAGGATGAGGAGCTTCTGGGGCAGGTGGTGGGCTGTCACGATCCCCGACAGCCAGGTCGCCACCTGGTTCATCTCGGCGGCGTCGACCGACCCGAGCTGCCGGCCCGGCACCTGGGTGGGCCCGACCCGCCACTCGGGGTCGAGCGCGAGTTCGACGTCCGGCTGGGCCAGGAAGCGTTCGTACGGCTTCGCCTGGGTCAGGAAGCGCGAACGCCCCGGCTGGATGTCCAGGATCAGCGGCGCACCGGCCCGCCGGGCCGCGTCGAGGTAGCGCTGCACGACCCGCGTCCCCAGCCCGAACGTGTAGAGGCCGTTGGACTCAGGCGTGGTGGAGGCGATGGTCGCGATGAGCTCCCCGGCCACCAGGACCGGGTGGCCGGGGCGGGCGTAGATCGCGGCCTGCTCCTTGAGCTGGGCGAACATCTCATCCGGCGGGCCTTCGCCCAAGATCCCGAGCCTGGCGGTGAGGGGGGCGCCGTAGAACGCCACCACGCGGTGACCGGGGAAGATCGTTCGCCCTCCCCCGGGCAGCTGCGGTGTCGGCGGAACCCCGTGAGCGGGGTGTGCAGGCGAGGCGGTCCCGGCGGCTTGGACGTCCGGCTGCCGTCCGGTCAGCGACTGGATGGCGAACAGGATCAGGGAGGCGGCGACGACCCCGGCGAGGCTGGCCCGGGCTCGCCGGTGCGCGGCGGCGTCGGGCCCGGGAGCGGGGGCGTTCGGCCTGAGGGTGGCGATCCTGGCGACGAGGGATGGGGCCACTCGCCGCAGGCGGAAGCGGCGCCGGGGAGGAGGGACCGGCCGGGCTCGTCGCCACCGACGATGATCCGAAGGACCGGGCGGGCCGGGACGGGGGGTTTCGGTGCCGGCTCTAGCTCCAGGTAGTCGGCGTACGTGACGAGGTGGCGACGGGCTCGAACGGGGTCGGGAAGGTGCGCCACGGAGGTGGCGCGTTCGAGCGCCTCGAGCTCCGGGACCGGGATGCCGGTGGCCCTGGACACGTCGAGAAGGGTCTCGCCGCGCTCGACCCTCGCCCCGCGGAGCGGGTTCGAGGGAACTTGAAGCGCGGTGGGCGACGCCACGGGGTGGACCCTCTCCTTGAGGTCGAGGCTGGGGTTCGAACGTGGG
>DAIMKN010000044.1:0-14705 GCA_036721725.1 Actinomycetota bacterium | reverse complement strand
ATGGGTGAGGACCGTGCGGACCGAATGCTTGGACTGGACCCTCGTGCGCGGTCGACGGCACCTGGAGCGCGTCCTGCGTATCTACGCCGAGCACTACAACGCCGAGCGACCGCACCGCGGGCTTGGTCTGGCGAGGCCGTCGGGGGAGGTCGCTCCGGACCGCCCTTCGGGTGCAACCGTGCAACGGCGAGCGGTCCTGGGCGGCCTGATCAACGAGTACCGGTGGGCGGCGTGAGGCCCACTGGCATTCTTGACCCCTTCAGGCTGTCGCTTCATCCGAAAGTCCAGGTTGCGGAAAATGCACACCGATGGGTATGCTGCACCGAACACTGGTTTGGCTTGAGACCCGAAGGAGGGATCCCTATGAGACGTCTCGTCTTCCCATTGGCGGCGGTGATCGCGCTGGCGTTTGCCATGGCGCCTCCGGCCCAGGCGAGCACCAATGCCCGGGTCACCAGAGACAGCACGAAGGGAAGCTACCTCCGCTACAACGGCACGAGCGATCCCACCACCCGTGCCTGCAGTACCGGCCGGCGCCAGCAGAACGAGCCGGCCGTCGCGGTCGATCCCCACAACACCAGCGTGGTGACGGCAGGATCGAACGACTACTGCGCCGTGATCGTGAACGGCGACGCATGGCCGGGCTACTACCGGTCCACCGACGGGGGCTCCACCTGGCACGACAGCCTGGTCCCGGGCTACCCGGCCGACACCTCTCCGGCCGGGCTCGCGTCACCTGTCCACGGGTTCTGCGGAGCGGCCGGGGACCCCACCCAGGCCTTCGACTCCTCGGGGCGCCTGTTCTACGGGTTCATCTGCTTCAACCGGTCCCAGCCGGTGAACGGGTCGGTGTTCGTCTCCACGTACGGAGGAGATGGAGCCACCTACCGACGGACGAGCCTCGTGGGCAAGGGCACGTCCTCGGCCCTGTTCGCCGGCCTGTTCCAGGATAAGGTGAACCTCACCGTCGACCAGACCAGCGGGCCGAACTCGGGCAACGTGTACGTAGCCTGGGCCCAGTTCGACGGCTTCGCCCCCAACAACACCATCTTGTTCTCCCGGTCCACCGACCACGGCAAGTCGTTCTCGGCTCCCATCCGGGTGACCCACGTCGTGGGAAGCGCCCAGTTCGCCGACCTCGCTGTGGGCCCCGACGGCGCGGTGTACCTCACGTATCGAACGTTCACGTTCCCTCTGCCGGGCACCAACGCCATCTGGGTCCAGAAGTCAACGAACGGGGGCCTGTCGTTCGGGGCCCCGGTGAAGGTCGCCACCATCACCCCCTTCGACTCCAACCAGTTCAGCGGCAACGGCAGTGGGGACTGCGGAGACGGCCCCTTCGCCTGCCCCTCCGGGTTCACCTTCGAGCGGTTCGCGAGCCTCTCGGCCGTGGCGGCGGACTCGGCCGGGGTGCACGTCGTGTGGAGCGGCGAGCTCCCGGGCGGCCAGGCCAAGATCTTCGTCCGCAACTCCCCCGACGGGGTGAGCTGGCCCACGGCCCCATCCACCCTTGACTCCATCGCCGTCGGGCACCAGTGGTTCCCCGACATCGCCTCGAGCGGTGGGGTGATCACGGTGGTGTTCTACGACTCCCGCAACGACCCCGCGCGCTCGCCCGCTCTCCCCCCAGGGGACACCTCGAGCGGCACGAACTCAGGCGGTGCGGTCGACACGTTCATCGCCCAGTCCACGGACGGTGGAGCAAGCTGGAGTGAGTCGAGGGTAAGCACGGTGTCCAGCAACTTCGACTGGGAGACCCACGGATCCGTGCGGATCCCGTTCTGGGGCGACTACATCTACGTGTCCTCGGTCCAGGGAGCGACGAACGTGGCCTGGACCGACTCCCGAAAGCTGGTGGCAGGCTCCGATCCCAGGGAGACCGGGTCCTCTGACGACCACGACGGGTTTGATGGGTTCCAGACCTGCACGTGGAGCCCGAACGATATCAACGCCACCTCGTACACGTCGCCGTCGCCGAGCGACCCGTGCCTGTCCAAGGGAGGACTGGACCAGAACATCTACGCGGCGAGGATCTGACGTTCGGATCTAACGTTCGGCCGTAGATCCACGCACACGAACCGCCCGGAGTCCAGGCGGTAGGGCCGAGGAGCCGGATGAGCCTGCCCTGATGAGACAAGTTCATGCGCCTGCACTCCTCGGCGTCGACCTCCGCGTCGTAGGGTCGGGCGCTCACATCGACCCAAGGGTGGGGGAGGGCCCGGTCGGGGTGGCCCTGGCAGGACGCGGAGGTGGAGAAGCCGTGCACACGCAGGGCCACAACGATCCTTCTGATCTTCGGGTCGATGCGCTTGCCGAGGCCGTCGACGAGCCGGGTGACCTCCCAACGTCCGGCCCGCCAAGCGGGGGCGTCGGCGTCGGGGCGTGCTGAGGAGAAGGACATCTGGGCAGAGTAGCGGCAGGCACCTACACGCCCTGAACTGGGACTTCAGCGTTCGGCGAACAGTGACGATCCGGTACGGTGCGAGGCCCTGAAACTGCTGGTCAGCAGCCCTGTGTCCGAGATGTCCGTTCCGAGATTGGCACATCTCCGTTCCGAGGGTCACTCCACTCGACCCCGTGACCTGCGGAGATGGGGTTTTCGACCGCCCCTACGAGGGCGAGGGCGGGGGCTGCATGAAACCTGGCAGACAACCTCCTGCGGCGGGTGACTCCCTCAGCTTACCGGTCGAGCCGGAGCATCAGAAGGGCTCGTCAGCCGAGCCGCGCTCTTCTTTCCTGCCGTCTTCTTGACGGTTGTTCGCCTGGTCGACCTCGAGCCGGGCTTGCGTCCCCGCTTCGGAGGCCGCGCTCCCTTCATGATCTCCGCGAGGTGGCGCTGGCAGAGGTTCTTCAAATTCCGGGTCCCAACCCTCAGCGCGATCGTCTGGGCGGCAGGCTCGCCGCATACGTCACATGCCGTAATCGTCCGTTCAGCCATCAGTCCACCTGAGACAGGCAGTTGAGGCGTCGGCATTCGTCAACGGCGACACCAAGGTGGTGAAGAAGGGTCGCCAGGACGAGGGGCCCAAGGGCACTTCCGATCGCCCCGCCGGCTCCTCGAACGCGGAGCATTCCACCGGCGTGGACCCGCAGGAGCCGATCAACGAGGACAGTCCCACGATGCCCGCCGGCGACCAGGGCGGCTAGCGCCCGGGGGCGTCCCGGAAGTTCAGCTCGTCGGCGTGAGCGTGACCCCGCCGGGTCCGGCGAACGGACCTTCGCGCGCGTCCCACCGGATGCGCGCCAGCGCCATGTGACCCTGGGCGGTTGGCGCTGCGCTGGTCACCTCGCCCACCGGCACTCCACCGGTCCCCGTGACGGCGTCACCCGGCGAGAGGGCACGTTCGGCCCGGAGCCTCATCACCACCCGCCGGGGGTGCCCGAGGTTGCGAACCTTCGCCACGGCCTCCTGACCCAGGAAGCACCCTTTGTCGAAGCTGACCGCTGCCCCCAGCCCCGCCTCCTGGGGAAGGTCGTCCTCCGTGCCGTCCACGCCGAAGCGGGCGAGCCCGGTCCCGACGCGCCACGCCTCCAACGCCTCATCGCCCGACTCCTGGAAGGTCTTGAGGAGCCTCGCCCGGACCAGGTCGTGATCCTCACCCAGGGTCAGAAGATCGGCGCCGGGCCCGAGGCAGGAGGGCGCCGACCTCGTCGTGTCGGGTGACTCCGGAGTGTTCGGCCGGCCCGGGAACGCGAACAGAGCAAGCTCGTGCGTTCGATCGTCCAGGACGACGTCGGAGGACAGGACGTAGGGCGACAACAGATCGGCGATCGATCGCGGCTGCACGGGATCCTGGATCAGCACCACCGTCCCACCGGGCGCGGTCACGGTGAACTCGGCTCGAACCTTCCCGGTCGGCGACAGCAGGAGCGAGCGTCGAGCCCTGCCCGGTCCCAGATCGGCGATGTCGGCCGAGATCAGGTCATTCAGCCACGTCACGGCGTCAGCGCCGGAGACGGCGATCTTCCGCCACGATGACAGGTCCACGAACGCCTTCCCGGCTGCGAGGAGGTCGGCAGTTTCGAGGTCGTCCACGAGCGGTGAGCTTACGTGAGCGCGGCGCGGTCGCGTGCGGCGGCCACCGCGGCCTGGCCGAGGCTGATGCCTCCGTCGTTAGGGGGACCCGCGAATGCACCAACACGTCGAACCCTCGTTCCTCGAGGGCGGCGACCGTTTGACCGAGCAGGAGGAGGTTCTGGAAGACCCCTCCCGAGAGCGCCACCTTCGTCACTCCGGTGCACGCCCGAGCGGTCGCCGCGGCATCGACGATCGCGCCGGACACGCCGCCGTGGAAGCGAGCTCCCACCACCGCCGGCTCCGTGTCCCGGGCCAGGTCCTCGGTCGCGAGCTCGTGTGGACGAAGGCCGTCGGTCCGGTTGCCGAGCAAGTCGCACGGCTCATCAGCGGGGGTTGGAACGCCCGGGGCTCGACGGGTTCGCGATCCGATGTCGGCCTGCGACCCGCGAAGTGCGATCAGGGCTGCCTCTGGGTGTGGATGCGCCGGGGCCGGGGATCCGTTCTATGCCGGCGTGGCCAACAGCTTCTCGCCGCGCAGGATGAACGCCTTGGCACCGACCCTCGGTAGAACTCGAGCGCCCGGCCGAGGTGCTCGGCGGCCTCTACTCGGTTCCCGGAACCGGCGGCCGCTTCACCCGCCGCCAGCCTCGCTGCGGCCGCATCCGCAGGCGCTCCCACGCCTTCGTAGATCGACGCCGCGTCGGCGAACCGATGCTCCGCGGTCGCGACCTCCGCCTCAAGCCAAGGCGAGCGCCAGGATCCCTTCGCCGCCTCAAGGAACTCCCGTCCTCGACCCACCTCGATCATCATCAGCGCGAGTCCACGCAGCCACGCGTCGGTGAGGTCCGGCTTCCCCGCCATGAGCTCATCCAGCAACGCATCCGCCCCCCGCCGGTGGCCGCCCGCGAGCAGTGCAGCCACACGCTGCACGAGGACCGGTTGGAACTGTTGCGGATCCCTGGCCGAACGTGCCAGCTCGAACGCTCGCTGCGAGTCCGCCAGCGCGAGCTCCAACTCGCCCCGTCCCAGGAGGTGTCCAGGTTGAGCGCCACCGGCATCGAGGCGGGGACCATGTCGACGCGCCGGTTCCACATCGGGGTCGCCGAGATCAGCGAGGTTGTGTTCGCACCCGGCCGCCGCCTCTCCTGGCACGGGCACCCCCATACGTGCCTCGCCGTGGTGATCGCGGGAGCCGTTCGGAAACGCTTCACGCGGGCGGAGGAGGACGCGGTCGACGGGACCGTGGTCGAGATGCCGGCGGAGGAGCCGCACGAGGATCTCTTCGGACGAGACGGCGCGCGGATCGTCGTCGTCGAATCGAACACCGAACCCGGCACGCTCCGCTGCTTCCCCGACTGGAGGGCGACCATCCTGGCGCATGACATGAGCCGCGAGCTCGCGCGGCCCGACGCGTACACGCCGCTCGCCCTGGAAGGTCTCGTGCTCGAGCTGACGGCGACCGTCGCACGGCAAGGGGAGGTCAGACACCGGGAGCCGCGGCTCGACGCCGTTCGAGCGATGCTCGCTGTCGATCTCTCGGATCCCCCGTCTCTCTCGACGATCGCCCGTGAGGTCGGCCTTCATCCGTCACACCTCGCACGGCTGTTCCGAGCCCACTACGGGCAGAGCATCGGCGAGTACGGTCGCCGCCTTCGGCTCGAGTGGGCGGCCGAGCGACTCGTGTCCTCGAACGAGGAGCTCGCGTGTCGCCCTGGGCGCTGTTGAAGGACGCGATCACCTTCATGCTCGTCCCCTTGCCGTTCGAGTCGGTGATCCGCAGGATCTGGTTGTACCGGAAGCCGGAGAGGAGCCGGGAGGCGAACGCGAAGACGCACGGCGTGGCCGGGTAGCCCGGGGCGACCGCCAGGCCGAGCAGTCCCTGCTCGCCGGTCGTGGTCAGGTCCGGAACGGTGAAGAAGGTCGTCGTGGCGTGCGTCGTCGGGTCGTAGATCCTGATGCGACCGGTGAACCGTTCGCCGAACAGGATCCGCCCATCGGGGAAGAACGTGAACCCGTCCGGGTAGGACAGGCCGCCCAGCACGGTCTGCGCTCCGACGCCTGCGGTCGAACGCGGACCGGCCACTGCCGGCGTGATGGCGCCCGCCACCATCGACAGCACGACCGAGACCGTCACGGACATGACGACGCGCCTCACGTTCCTCCTTTCATCCCATCGGAGATGGTGCCGGTGTGGACCGTTGCAGTCTCGATCCCCTCAGGGATCGACGCGGGTCAGGCTACACCAACCGGGCGCCGGACCCTGTCATCACGACCGCACCGTTCCCGGGACCGTAGCCTGTGAGGATGGCGCAAGAGATGCGGCGAGCCGGAGCCCAGAGCATGGTCGTGCCACTGCGGGAGGTGCTGGTGAAGCCTCCGGGCAACGCGTTCGCCCGGGCGTTCGACGATCCGGCTCACGGGTTCCTGCATCCGGTGGACATCACCGAAGCCCGCCGGCAGCACGACGCGCTGTGCGCGCTCCTCACCGACCTCGGTGTGGTCGTCCACGAGCTTGCGGCGGAGACGAACAGTCCCGACCTGGTGTACACGTTCGACCCGGTGCTGGTGATGGACCGCGGCGCCGTAGTGCTGCGGCCGGGGAAGCCAACCAGGCAGGGCGAGGAGGCCGTGCTCGAACGCTGGATGGTGAGCCGTGGCGTCCCGGTGGCGGGCAGGGTGGAGCCACCCGGCACGGCGGAGGGCGGCGACACCTTGTGGCTCCGGCCCGACCTGTTCTGCGTCGGCCGAACGCTCCGTACCAACCGCTCCGGCGCGGAGCAGCTTGCCGCGATGGTCGGGGGCGACACGCTGGTGTTCGACGTGCCCTACGCGAATGGCCCGGGGGAATGCCTGCACCTGCTGAGCCTGCTCTCGCCGGTGACCGAGCGGCTCGCCGTGGTGTTCCTCCCGCTCCTTCCCTCGGGGCTGTACGAGCTCCTGCGCGAGCTCGACGTCGACCTCGTTCCTGTTCCCGAGGAGGAGATGGCGACGCTGGGATGCAATGTGCTCGCCGTTCGGCCCGGGGTGGTGATCGTGGCCGGCGGCAATCCCCGAACCCGCCGCGGCCTGGAAGACAGGGGATGCGAGGTGCACGAGTTCCCCGCCTCGGAGATCGGTGTCAACGGGGGCGGAGGACCGACCTGCCTGACCCGGCCCATCCTGCGCGACTCAGGTTGAGCCCGCTTCGCTCGTCCGGCACACTCGGGCGGACATGGACTACCGGTCGGATCTTCCCCGGACCGCGGACCTCGTCATCGTGGGTGGCGGTGTGGTCGGGGCCGCCACCGCCTGGCACGCCGCCCGGGCCGGCTACCGCCCGGTGGTCCTGGAGGCCCGGCCGGCCATCTGCACCCTGACCACGCCGGTGGCGGCGGGTGCGTTCCGGCTCCAGTTCGACAATCTGGAGGAGCTCGAGCTGGTCCGCGAGTCGGTGGAGCTGTTCCTGAACTTCGAGGAGGCCACCCGGCAGCGAACGTACGCACTCGGCGTTCGCCAGCAGGGCTACCTCTGGCTGACCACCTCCGAGGAGACCGCGGCCGTCCAGCACGAACTGGTCCGCCGTCTCCACGGGTGGGGCCAGACCGATGTCGAACTCCTGACCGGCGACGAGGCCCGGGCCAGGTTCCCGTTCGTCGGTCCCGAGGTGATCCAGGCACGGTTCCGCCAGGGCGACGGGTTCCTCCACACGAAGCGCCTCACGTATGGCCTGGCGGCGTCGGCCGTCGCGTCGGGTGCCTCGGTCGTCGCGAACTGCCGGGCTACCGGGTTCGTGGTCCGGAGCGGGCGCGTGGCGGGCGTAGAGACGACGCTTGGGACCATCGAGACCGACACGGCGGTGGTGGCAGCCGGCCCGCTGTCGGGGCCGCTCGCCGCCGCTGCGGGCATCGAACTGCCCGTGGTGACCGTTCGCCGGCACAAGCTGTGGGTCCCCGACGCCCCGGCCATCCGGCCGGACGCGCCGATGACCATCGACGAGGATACGGGCGCGCACTGGCGGCCCTTCGGCGCCGGCGCATGGGTCCTGTTCACCGATCCGGCCACGCCGCCAGAGCCGCCGGCGTGGGACGTTCGCACCGAGGCGTCGTTCGCCTTCCGCGTCATGGACCCGGCCAGCCCGGTCTCGGTGGCTCGGGTGACGCCGCTGTGGCAGGAGATGTGGGAGTTCGGCGCCCACCACTGGCTGCTCCAGGCCGGTCAGTACACGGTGACGCCCGACCACCGGCCCCTCATCGGGCCGACGGAGATCGAGGGCCTCTACGCGAACACGGGCTACAGCGGGCACGGGATCATGCTGAGCCCTGCCGGGAGCCGCCTGCTGGTGGACGTGATGACCTCACCTGCCGAACGCGCCACGAACCCGTTCGCGCCGGACCGGGAGTTCGGCCCCGTGCCGCCGCCCAGGCTGTAGCCGGCGGCGCCTCCTCTACAGTGGGTGGCCATGATCCATGGAGCGCTGGCCGCCGCCGTCACCCCGCTCACCCAAGGCGGGACGGCCGTCGACGACGACGCCTTCGGCCCGCTCGTCGCGTTCCTGGCCGGCGGCGGTGTGGATGGCATCCTGGCGATGGGCACGACCGGGGAGGGCGTCCTGCTGTCGGTCGCCGAACGCCGTCATGTGGCCGAACTGTTCGTCGCGGCCCGCCCGCCCGGCTTCGCCGTCGCCGTCCACTGCGGGGCGCAGACGACCGCCGACACGGTGGCGCTGGCCGAACACGCCGCCACAGCGGGCGCCGACGCGGTGGCGGTGATCGGGCCGCCCTACTTCCCCCTCGATGACGCCGCGCTCCTGGCGCATTTCCGGGCGGCCGCCGAGGCGTGCGCCCCAGTGCCGTTCTACGTCTACGAGTTCGCCGCCCGCAGCGGCTACGCGGTGCCGACCGACGTGGTGCACCGTCTCCGAGACGTCGCGCCGAACCTGCGAGGCCTGAAGGTCTCGGACGCCCCGCTCGAACGCGTCCTGCCGTACCTGATGGAAGGACTCGACGTGTTCGTGGGGTCCGAGCCGCTGGTGCTGGCGGGGATGGAACGCGGCGCGGCGGGCGCCGTGTCCGGGCTGGCCACCGCGTTCCCCGAGCTCGTCGCGACCCTCGTCCACGACCGGAGCCAAGCTGCGCATGGTCTGGTTTCGATGCTGCGTGATCGCCTGGCGTCCGTGCCGTTCCACGCGGCCATGAAGGAGATCCTCGCCGCCCGCGGCGTTCCCGTCCGCCCGGACGTTCGCGCGCCTCTCCGGGGTCTCACCGACGACGAACGCGCGGTCGTGCTGGGCGCGCTCGTCGAGATCATGCCGAAGTCCCAACCCTTGCACCGGTAACTCGGGCCCTCGCTCGGGGCCGAACGAGGATCTGTCAGGCGGCCGGCGTTGCCTCGGCAGCTGGCGCGGCTGCTTGGCGCCGCGTTCGGCCCTTGGCTCCCTTGGCGGCCCTGGACGCCGCGGCAGACTTCGTCGTGGACTTGCTCCCTGGCCTGCGTCCCCGCTTCGGTCGACGGGTGCCGGCCACCAGCTCGGCAAGGTGCGTCTTGCAGAGGTCTTTCAACAGCGTTCGCGTGCCGACCTTCAAGCTGACGGTCTGGGTCGCCGGTTGCCTGCACGTGTCGCAGACCAAAATCGTTTGCTCAGCCAACGCTCTCTCCTCGCCCTCAAAGGAATGTTGGCCAATCTTATCCCGAGTTGGCGAACCGCGTCCACGGACCGTCAGTGCAGGTACGCGGGGGAGATGGTGTTATTCCATCCGGAGAGCAGGGTGTTTTCGGTGCACCCCGCGTAGAGGCATCGTGGGTAGCGGTTCCCGCCGCCGTTCGGCCCCGACGAAAGTTCGATGGCACACGCCCCCACCTGGTAGGACGACGTCTTGTTGTCGAACCCGACCACGTTGAGGTTGATCCACAGTCCCCGCGTGTAGATGGCGATGGTGGATCCGAACGGCTTCGCGGCCCGGCTGGCCGGGGTTGCCGCGCACGAAAGCGATCTTGCCCGAGGTCTCCCACCGCCTGATCCTGTTGTAATTACCCCGGTCATCTTCGCCGCTTCACGTCGCGAGACGGTCTCCGGCGGCGAGTGCCCCGTCGGTTCACCACTTCGCCCCGCGTCCCGTTCCGCCGTCACGGCGATTCGCGAGCCCCTTCGAGCAGGGCGAACAGGTGTCGCTGACAGAGTTCCTTCATGAGCATCCGGCCGCCGAACGCGATCAGCACGGTTCGCACGCCGGGTTCCAGGCACTCGTCGCACCAGCGCCCCGGCGCCTCGTGACCCGCCGGGAACCGCCGGCGTGGATGGGGAGTGGAGCGGAGATGAGCAGAACGGCCTCGTGGTCGTTCTGCGGCCCCGGGCGACATAGCTGAAGATCTCCTCCTGGCAAGTCATCGGATCAATCGTTCGGTGACCTATGGCCGGATGGCGCCGCCCGCTTTCTGGAACGCCTGAGGAAACGGTTCCCCCGGTCTGGAGGGAGGATGTCCGGTTCGGGCTAGGCGCGAGTCATGCGGAGGCGGACCACCGAGCCGTCGGCGAAGCTCCGGATCTGGACCAGGTCGCACAGCTGGCTCACCAGCCAGAGCCCGAAGCCGCCTTCCTGGTTCTCGTCGGGGCGGACGCGCCCGGCCAGGGGATGCTCGATGCGGCCGCGGTCTCGGACCTCGCAGATCAGCGCGGTCCCGTCCCGCCACACCCGCACGTCTCCACCGCCGCCCGCGTAGCGCACGCTGTTCGTGGCCAGTTCGTTGACCGCGAGCACCAGGTCATCCGTCCGGGACCGGCTCAGCCCTGCCGTCTGGCCGTGGCGGGAAACGAACATCCGAACGTCCTCGAGGCCTCTCACTCCGAACACCAGTTCCTCCGGCAGTTCCGAAGGGTCGGGCAGGGGAAGGTCGAAGGGCTTCGCGACGTCCTCGATATGCCGGAAGCCGGGGCTCTGCTGGCGTTCGCCGCCCGCCAGCACGTAGGGGTGGTTCCGCAGCGCCTCCGTCAACACCGACGGGGGCAGCGAGTCCGTGTCATAGGGACAGACCAGCCACAGCGGCGGGGCGCCGGGGAACGCCAGGTTCAGCAACGACTCGTGGCGCTCGCACTCCACGAGCTCGTCGGGGGTGCGTTCGGCCCAGATGGGCTCGCCGATGCCGCGGAAGGGCCGGTCCGCGTCGGTGTGCTCGGCCACGAAGTCCGCCCACGCCGGGATGATGCGGGCCGGATTGGCCCCGACCCTGGCCATGTCGGCGAACCGCACCCGTTTGGCCTCCGGGCCGAGTTCGTCTCGGAGCAGGTCGATCTTGGTCGCGCCCAGCACGACGAGGATGGGCTCGTCCGCCCGAACGGCGTCGCGGATGAACGCGGAGGTCTTGCGGACGAAGTCGTCCCGGCCGGCGTAGAACAACGCCTCATGCCGGTACGAACGTTCCTGGCGCTGAACCTCCTGGGCCCCGGTCGTTGTCACGCTACTCCCACGCACGCTCGAACAAGGATGCCGACGAACAGCAGGTCTACCCCCTTCGTCACGTTTCGACTCCTTCGGCGGCCGATGATATGTCTTCTTTCCTGTATCGAACGCCACAGGACTCAGGGTGAGGGATGATGGGCCGGTTCGACTCCGACAAGAAAGCGAAAGGGAGGGAGACCCGGTGGGCGTGCTGGACGCAGCGGACCGGATGTGGCCGGTGCTCGACCGCGCGTTCAAGCTGCACGTCGTGCTGTACCGCGCCACCGGCGGGCTGGTGGGGCACCACTTCCCGTTCACACCCCCGATGCTCCTGCTGGACCACGTGGGGGCGAAGAGCGGCACGCCTCGAACGACCCCGTTGGCCTACATGACGGATGGGCAGAACCTGGTCCTGGTTGCGTCCAAAGGCGGCTACGCCAAGAACCCGGCCTGGTTCCACAACCTCGTGGCCAACCCCGAGGTGACCGTGCAGGTCGGTTCGAAGCGGAGGGCCGTTCGAGCCCGGGTGGCGAACGCAGCCGAACGCCGAACGCTATGGCCCAAGGTGGTCGAGGTGTATGGCGGGTACGCCGGCTACCAGGAACGAACGCAGCGCGAGATCCCACTGGTCATCCTCGAGCCACGCCGCTAGACGAGGCTGTCCTCCCAGGCTTGGTGGAGGCGAGCGTACTCGCCGCCTTCGCCCAGGAGGTCGGCAGGCGTTCCGTCCTCGATCACCCGGCCGTCCTCCAGGACCAGCACGCGGTCGGCGATCTCCACCGTGGACAGGCGGTGCGCGATGATCAGGGCCGTTCGGTCCGCCAGGATCGTTCGGAGCGCCCGCTGCACGGCTCGTTCGGTGGGAACGTCCATCGACGAGGTCGCCTCGTCCAGGATCAGCACCATCGGATCGGCCAGGAACGCCCGGGCGAACGCCACCAACTGGCGCTGCCCGGCGGACAGACGGCTGCCCCGCTTGCCGAGGTCGGTGTCGTAGCCGTCGGGCAGGGCCTCGATGAACGTGCCTGCCCCGATGGCCTCCGCGGCGGCGCGGATCTCGTCGCGAGACGCGCCGGGCCGGCCGAACGCGATGTTGTCCGCGACGGTGCCGCCGAACAGGAAGTTCTCCTGCGTGACCATGGCCACCACGCTTCGCAGCTGTGGTTCGGCCAGCGCCGGGAGCGGGACGCCGTCGACGCTCACTCGCCCCGTCGCGGGGTCGTAGAACCGGGCCAGCAGCCGGGCGATGGTGGTCTTGCCCGCCCCGGTTCGACCCAGGAGCGCGACGGTCTGGCCCGCAGGGATGGTCACGTCGAGCGCGTGCAGCACGTCCAGATCGCGGCGGTAGCCGAACCCGACCGCGTCGAACCGGACCTCACCCCGCCATCCGCCGGCCGGCTCGGGGGCCGGTTCGGCGGGCATCGGCACCGAGGGCTCCTCCTCCAGCACGCCGGAGAGCTTCTCCAGCGCCGCGGCCGCCCCCTGGAACGAGTCGTAGAACTGGCTGATCTCGGCCATCGGCTCGAAGAACCGGCGCAGGTAGATGAGGAACGCCGCCAGCACCCCGACCTTCAGCGACCCGCCCACCACCCGCAGGCCCCCGTACAGCAGGACCGCCGCGGTGGTCACGTTGCCGATGATCCGAACGCCCGGCCAGTACACCGTGACCAGTTGGAACGCCCGCAGCAGGGCGGCTCGATACCCGTCGTTCACCTCGTCGAAGATCTCGTCGTTGCGGGGTTCGCGCCGGAAGGCCTGGACGGCCCGGATGCCCCCCAGCGACTCGGTGAAGTGGACGATGACGAGCGCCACGGCCTCACGCGTTCGGCGATACTCGGCGGTCGAACGCAGCTGGAACCAGCGGGACAGCGCGAGAAGCGGGACGAACGCCCCCAGGCTCACCAGCGCCAGCGGCCAGTCCAGGATCAGAAGGATGATCGCGATGCTCACGATGGAGAGCGCGGACGTGACCAGGGTGTCCAGGCCGGCGTCGAGGAGCTCGGTGATGGCGTCGAGGTCCGAGGTCAGCCGGGAGATGACCCGGCCCGACGTGTAGCGTTCGTGGAACGCCAGGCTGAGCTTCTGGAAGTGGGCGAACACCCGTTCGCGCAGCTCCAGCAGCAACTCCTGGCCGATCAAACCGGCCCCCACGACGAACACGCCGTACAGGACGGCCTGCACCACCGCCGCCGCGACCAGCGCGGCCACGATCACATACAGGGTGGACGGATGGCCGGCCCGAACGGCCGGGATGCCGTTGTCGATGCCGAGCCCCACCAGCCACGGCCCGGCCATCGCCCCGACGTTCTGTACCAGCACCGCCACGACCAGCCACCACACCCTCTTCCGGTGAGGCCGAACGAGCGACCCGAGGAGGCGGCGGCTCCGCCGGCGGAGCAGCATGGACACACGGCCCGGGAGGTCGTCGGTCTGTTCGGCCGCCACGCCTCGCCACTGCAACCCGGCGCTCACGACGCGGCCCGTTCGGCGTCGGTCGCGGATAGCACCGCGGCGTAGGCGGGGACCGTGGCCATGAGGTCGTGGTGCGTGCCGACCACGACCAGCCGTCCCTGGTCCAGCAGGGCCACGCGGTCGGCCAACATGACCGTGGACGGGCGGTGCACGACCAGCAGTCCGGTGGTGTCGTGGAGCACCCGGGCCAGTGCCTCCTCCACCAGGGCCTCGGTGTGGATGTCGAGCGAGGACAGCGGATCGTCCAGCACCAGCACGGTGGGCCGGGGGATCACGGCGCGGGCCAGGGCCAGCCGCTGCCGTTGCCCGCCCGACAGCGAGTGGCCCTGCTCGCCGATGCGTGTGTCCATGCCCCAGGGGAGGTCGAACACGAACTCGGCCTGGGCCAGTTCGAGTGCGGCCCGGATCTCCTCGTCGGTGGCCTCGGGCTTGCCCAGGGTGAGGTTCTCCCGAACGCTCATCGAGAACAGGACGGGCTCCTCGAACGCCACCGCCACGTGTCGGCGGAGCGAGGCCAGCGTGAGCCCGCGGATGTCCTGGCCGTCCAGCAGGATCCGCCCGCCCGTCACGTCGTAGAGGCGAGGGACGAGCGAGGCCAGCGTGCTCTTGCCCGAGCCCGTCGCGCCGACGATGGCGACGGTCTCTCCGGGCTCCACTACCAGGTCGACCCCGCGCAGGACCGGCAGCGAGTCGGTGTCCGCTCCCGGGTACCGGAAGGAGACGTCATCGAACGTCAAGCGGCCGCGGCCGTGGACGAGCGGGACCGCGCCGGGACGGTCGGCCACCGCCGGCTTCTCGTCGAA
>DAIMKN010000043.1:0-14992 GCA_036721725.1 Actinomycetota bacterium | reverse complement strand
GCCGGCCGCCGACAGCGCGTCCACGGCGCGCTCCGTCACGTCGTCCTCCGATCCGTCCGCGTCGATCTCCCGGAGCAACCCCCGCCCCCGGTAGAAGTCGATCAGCGGCGCGGTGCTCTCGTGGTACACCTCGAGGCGCCGGCGAACGACGTCCTCCGCGTCGTCGGGCCGCTGCACGACCTCCCCGCCGCAATCGTCGCACACGCCCTCGACCTGGGGCGGGTCGAAGTCCATGTGATAGGTCCGCTGACACTTCGAACAGATCCGGCGGGCTGCCAGCCGCCGCACCACCACCTCGTTGTCGATGACGAACGCCAGCACGGCCTCGAGCAGCGCGTCGGTGGCGATGAGTTCGGCCTCCAGCGCCTCGGCCTGCGGGATGGTCCGGGGGAACCCGTCGAGCAGCCAGCCCGGTCCCGCCGATCCCAGCGTCCTGGTGACCATGGCCACCACGACGTCGTCGGGGACGAGTTCGCCGGCGTCCATGTACTTCTTGGCCAGGACGCCGAGTTCGCTGCCGCTCTTCACGTGCTCGCGGAAGGCATCGCCGGTCGCGATGTGGGGAACGGCATAGCGCTTGGCCAGGCGGTCCGCCTGCGTGCCCTTGCCGGCGCCGGGGGGTCCGAGCAGCACGATCCTCATGGGCGTGGTCGCCTCCGGCGGTCGAACGAGGCCAAGGACCTAGCGGAGGAAACCCTCGTAGTGCCGCATCATGAGCTGCGACTCGAGCTGCTTCATCGTCTCGAGCGCGACGCCCACCGTGATGAGGATGGTGGTGCCGCCGAACGGGAACGCGTTGATCGACCACACCGCCAGGAAGATCGTCGGGATGAGGGCGATGGAGGCCAGGAACAGCGAGCCGGGCAGCGTGATGCGGTTGAGGATGTTCGACAGGTATTCGGCGGTCGGCCGACCCGGTCTGATACCCGGGACGAACCCGCCGTACTTGCGGATGTCGTCGGCTGTTCGAACGGGATCGAACTGGATCGCCGTGTAGAAGTAGGCGAAGAACACCACCAGCGTTCCGTAGATCATCATGTAGACGATGCTCTGCTGGCGGAGGATGTCGTTGTTGATGAAGTTCTGGAACCAGCTCACGTGGATGACGTTCTGCAACAGCGACGGGAAGTACAGGACCGAGGAGGCGAAGATGATCGGGATGACCCCCGCCTGGTTCACCTTGAGCGGGATGTAGGTGGACTGCCCGCCCATCATCCGCCGGCCCACCACGCGCTTGGCGTACTGGACGGGGATGCGGCGCTGGCCCTGTTCCATGTACACGACGGCCAGGATGATGCCGATGCCGAGGGCGAACAGGAAGTAGAACTTGGCCGGGCCGCCCTCCTGGTACAGCGTCAGGCCCTGGCTGGGCAGCCGGGAGATGACGCTCGTGAAGATCAGGATGGACATCCCGTTCCCGATGCCCCGCTGGGTCACCAGTTCGCCCAGCCACATGATCATGGCGGTGCCGGCCGTCAGCGTGATCACGATGAACAGGACGCGGGGGGCGCTGAACACTCGGATCACCTTGAACGAGCTGTTGAACAGGAACACCAGGCCGGTCGACTGCAGCAGGGCCAGCGACACCGTCATGTAGCGCGTCCACTGGGTGATCTTCTTGATCCCGACCTCACCCTGCTGCTGCCACTGTTCGAGCTTGGGGATCACCACGGTGAGGAGTTGCATGATGATCGAACTCGTGATGTAGGGCATGATGCCGAGCGAGAAGACGGCGAACCGTGTCAGCGCGCCGCCCGAGAACAGGTCGATGAAGGCGAGCGCGCCGAGGTTGCCGGCGGCGTTGCGGATGGCGTCGAGCTTCTGGAGGTCGACGTCCGGCACCGGGACGTGGGACCCGAGCCGGAACACCGCGATGATCAGCAGCGTGAACAGGATCTTCTTGCGCAGGTCCGGGATCTTGAACGCGTTGACGAAGGCCTTCAGCACGCCGGCACCCCTCCTGGGCTCGGAAACGAGGGTTTCAGTGTACGGGAACCGGGCCGGAAGCGAGCCACGCTGGTCACCCCGGCTACCTCGAAAGGGCTACAGCAGCTCGACGGAGCCGCCGGCCTGTTCGATCTTCTGGCGGGCGGTGGCGGACACGGCGTTGGCTCGAACGGTCAGGGCGTGGCCGAGCTCCCCGTTGCCGAGGACCTTGACCGGCATGGCCTTGGGCACCATGCCCCGAGCGTGCAGCGCTTCGGGCGAGACCTCGGAGCCTGCTTCGAACATCTCGCCGAGACGAGCCACGTTGATCACGGCGAACTCGACCCGGTTCGGGTTCTTGAAGCCCTTCAGCTTGGGGACGCGCCGCATGAGCGGCATCTGGCCGCCCTCGAAACCGAGCCGCGGGTTGTGGCGCGCCAGGTAGCCCTTGGTGCCGCGGCCGGCCGTCTTGCCCTGGCCGGCGCCCTTGCCCCGGCCGACCCGCTTGCGGGGACGGTTCGAACCCGGGTTCGGCTTGAGGTGGTGGAGCTTCATCCGTCCACCTCCTCCACGGTCACCAGGTGGGCCACGGCCCGGATCATCCCGCGGATCTCGGGGCGGTCCTCCTTGACCACGGTCTCGTGGAGCCGGTGGATGCCGAGGCGGCGGATGGTCGCCTTCTGCTCCTTGGGCCGGTCGATGGCGCTGCGGATCTGGGTCACTTTGAGCTTCGCCATCTAAACGGTCGCCTCCTCGGCGTCGAGGCCCGACTCGGCACGCTTGGCGGCCATCGCCGATTCGGCCTCGGCCACCGCGTCGAGCATGGCGCGCGGGGCGATGTCGTTCAGGTCCATCCCCCGGGCCTTGGCGATCTCCTCGGGCCGCTTCAACTGATGGAGCCCGTTCATCACGGCGTGCACGATGTTGATGGGGTTCCCGGATCCGAGCGACTTCGAGAGGATGTCCTTGATGCCCGCGGCTTCGATGACGGCTCGAACGGGCCCACCGGCGATGACCCCGGTCCCGGGCGCGGCGGGCTTGAGCAGCACCTGGCCGGCGCAGTCCACGCCGATCACGGCGTGCGGGATGGTCGTGCCCATCATGGGGACGGTCCACATGGCCTTCTTGGCCTCCTCGACGCCCTTCTGGATGGCGGCGGGAACCTCCTTGGCCTTGCCGTAGCCCACGCCGACGCGGCCCGCGCCGTCGCCCACCACCACGAGCGCGGCGAAGCTGAACCGGCGGCCACCCTTCACGACCTTGGCCACGCGGTTGATGCTGACCACCCGCTCTTCGTAGGGGCTTCGTTCGGCACCGCTGTCGTATCTGCGCATCAGATCTGCAAGCCTCCCTCACGCGCCGCCTCAGCGAGCGCCTTGACCCGTCCGTGGTACAGCCGGCCGCCCCGGTCGAACACCGCTCGGTCCACGCCGGCGGCCTTTGCCGCCTCGGCCAGCCGCGTCCCGACCTGCTTGGCCCGGGCCGTCTTGTCGCCGCCGGACACACCGAGGTCGCTGGCCGCGGCGAGCGTTCGCGATGCCCGGTCGTCGACCAGCTGGGCGTAGATGTGCTGGTTCGAACGGTACACGGCCAGGCGGGGGCGTTCGGGCGTGCCCGAGACCTTCTTCCTGACCCGGGCATGACGGCGGACCCGGGAGCTCCGCTTCAGATCGGCGCGCATCCCCTAGCCACCCTTCGCGGCCTTGCCGGCCTTCTTGCGGACGTACTCGCCCTCGTAGCGAACGCCCTTGCCCTTGTACGGTTCGGGCTTGCGGAGCTTGCGGATGTTCGCCGCGACCTCACCGACCTGCTGCTTGTCGATGCCGCGGATGGTGATCCGGGTGGGCGCGGGGACCTCGAACTCGATGCCGGGGGGCGCCGGGAACGGCACGATGTGGCTGAACCCGAGCGCCAGTTCGAGGTCGGTGCCCTTCAGCGCGGCACGGTAGCCGACGCCGACGATCTCCAGGCGCTTCTCGTAGCCCTCGGTCACGCCCTGCACCATGTTCGCGAGCAGCGTCCTGGTGAGGCCGTGCAACGAACGGTGCTGGCGCTCGTCCGAGGGACGTTCGACCCGGAGCACGCCGTCCTCCAGGAGGATGTGCATGTCCGGCTGGAAGGACTGCTCCAGCGATCCCTTGGGGCCCTTCACGGACACCGTCGAGCCGTCGACCTTGACGTCGACGCCGCTGGGGACGGTGATGGGCTGCCTTCCGATCCGGGACATGAGGGTTCGAACTCCTTCGCGAGGATTACCAGACGTGGGCCAGGACCTCGCCGCCGACCTGCTGGCGCTTGGCCTGCCGGTCGGTGAGAAGTCCCTTGGAGGTGGAAAGGATAGCGATACCGAGCCCGCCCAGCACCCGGGGCAGGTTGTCCTTGTCCACGTAGACACGCCGGCCGGGCGTGGAGATGCGCTTGATGCCGGTGATGGTGCGTTCGCGCTTGGGGCCGTACTTCATGATGATCATGATGGTGCGCTGGGGGCCCTCGCCCTGCGTCGTGGTCGACGCCACGTAGCCCTCGTTCACCAGGATCTCGGCGATGCGTTCTTTGAGATGGGATGCCGGCATGGGCACCTCGTCCTTGTAGGCGAGGTTCGCGTTGCGGATGCGGGTCAGCATGTCGGCGACGGGATCGGTCATGACCATGTCGAACGCCCCCTCACCACGACGCCTTGGTCACGCCCGGGATCTCCCCGGCGTGCGCGAGCTCGCGGAAGCAGAGGCGGCACAGCATGAACTTGCGGTACACCGCCCGCTGACGGCCGCACCGCGCACACCGCGTGTAGGCCCGGACGCTGAACTTGTTCCCGGCCCGCTTCTGCTTTTCGACCAATGCCTTCTTCGCCATCCCCCGCCTCTTTCCGTTGCCTAGGACGCCGCACTGACGGCCGGCATGCCCGCGAACGGGAACCCCAGCGCCCTGAGCAGCGCGCGGCCCTCGTCGGCCGTCGTCGCCGTGGTCACGATGGTGATGTCCATCCCTCGGACCGACTGGACCTTGTCGTAGTCGATCTCGGGGAAGATGAGCTGCTCGGTCACCCCGAGCGTGTAGTTGCCTTCCGTGTCGAAGCTGTCCGCGTTCAGGCCGCGGAAGTCGCGGATCCGGGGCAGCGCCGTCGCCAGCAGTCGGTCCAGGAACTCCCACATCCTGTCCCCGCGCAGGGTGACCTTCGCGCCGATGGACATTCCCTCGCGGAGCTTGAACGCGGCGATCGATTTGCGGGCCTTGGTCACCGCGGGCTTCTGCCCGGTGATGGTGGCGAGGTCCGCCACGGCGGCGTCCAGGATCTTGGCGTCGCGGATGGCGTCGCCCACGCCCATGTTCACCACGATCTTCTCGAGCCGGGGCACCCGCATGGGGTTGTCCATGCCGAGTTCGGCCTGCAGCGAACCCAGCAGCTCGTCGCGGTAGCGCGCCTTCATCCGCGGAGGGGTCCGCGGCTTCGGCTGGCTCTTCTTGGGCTTGTCGTCTGCCATCGTTCGTTCCCCGTCGTCCGCGCTTACAGTTCGCCCTCGCACCGCCGGCACATGCGCACCTTCACGCCGTCCTCGATGCGGTGGCCCACTCGGGTGGCCTTGCCGCAGTGCTTGCACACGACCTGGACGTTCGACAGGTCGATGAACGCCTCCTGCTGGACCCGCCCGCCCTGCGGGACCCTCTTGGTGGGACGGGAGTGGCGGGTGGACTGGGCCACGCCCTCGACCATCACGCGTCCCTTCGACGGCAGCACGTTCACCACGCGCCCCCGCTTCCCCTTGTCCTTGCCCGAGATCACCTGGACCTCGTCGTTCTTGTGGATCCCGACGCCGGGCATCTACAACACCTCCGGTGCGAGCGAGATGATCTTCATGAACCGCTTCTCCCGCAGCTCGCGGGCCACCGGCCCGAAGATGCGGGTGCCGCGGGGGTTGCGCTGTTCGTTGATGAGCACCACCGCGTTGTCGTCGAACTTGATGTAGGAGCCGTCGGGCCGGCGGCGTTCCTTGGCCGTTCGAACGACCACCGCCTTGACCACCTCGCCCTTCTTCACGGCCCCGCCGGGAAGGGCGTCCTTGACGGTCCCCACGATGATGTCGCCGAGGCCCGCGTAGCGACGGCCCGAGCCGCCGAGCACGCGGATGCACAGGACCTCCCGGGCCCCCGTGTTATCCGCCACCCGACACCTCGTCTCCTGCTGGATCATCTATCCATCTCCGTCAGTGCGACGCCCTCGGCGCCGCACTCGACGCCACGGGATACGCATCTGTCTCGCTTCGCTCGTTGATGCTGCTCCCCTGGACCCCTCATTTCGCTCTTTCGATGATCTCGACGACGCGCCACCGCTTGGTCTTGGACATCGGGCGCGTCTCCATGATCCGAACGGTGTCCCCGACGTGGGCGTCGAGCTTGTCGTCGTGCGCCTTCAGCTTGGTGGTCCGCCGAACGGTCTTGCCGTACAGGGGGTGGCGGACGGCGCTGGAGAGCCGAACGACGACGGTCTTCTCCATCGCCTCGGACACCACCACGCCCGTCCGGACCTTGCGCCGGCCCCGTTCGGGCTGCTGCTCTTCGGTCGCCTGCGGCGCCTGTTCGGCCACGCTACTCGCCTTCCTCTTCCTCTTCCGGCACGGCAGATGCTGAGGCCGCCGCCTCCTGTTCGATCAACGTCTCCTCGGCCATCTCGGTGAGCGAACGGCCCTTCAACTCACCGCTGGCGATGGCCTCGCGGCGCTCCTCGAGCGATGCCCGGTCCGCGGCGGCCACGGCCTCCATCAGTTCCTCCTCGGACTGGCGGCTCCGCAGGATCGTGAGCAGCCGGGCGATGTCGTGTCGAACCTGCTTGAGGCGCATCGGGTTGTCGAGCTGGCCCGTCGCCGCCTGGAACCGCAGGTTGAACAGCTCCTCCTTGGAGAGCTCCAGGCGGCTGAGCAGCTCCTCGTCGGGCAGCTCCCGGACCTCGTCGAGCTCGGTCCGCTTCATTCCGCGGCCACCCCCGCCCGGGTCACGAACTTCGCCTTGATGGGGAGCTTGTGGGCGGCGCGAAGGATGGCCTCGCGGGCCACGGCCTCCGGGACACCGGCCAGTTCGAACATGACCCGGCCCGGCTTGACCACGGCCACCCACGCCTCCGGGTTGCCCTTGCCGGAGCCCATGCGGGTCTCGGCGGGCTTCTTGGTGATGGGCTTGTCGGGGAACAGGTTGATCCACACCTTGCCGCCGCGGCGGATGTGGCGGGTCATGGCGATACGGGCCGCCTCGATCTGGCGGTTCGTGACCCAGCCCGGCTCCATGGCCATCAGGCCGAAGTCGCCGAAGTTGACCTCGGTGCCGCCCTTGGCCGAACCGCGCATGCGCCCGCGGTGCTGCTTGCGGTGCTTGACCTTCTTGGGGATGAGCATGGCCTAGCGACCTCCCCGCGGACGTCCGCTGCCACCGGGACGCCCCGCGCCCGGACGACCGGGTCCTCCGGGACGCCGTCCCGGGGCCGGGCGGCCCGGCTCCTCGCGGGTCTCCGGCAGCGGCACCCCAACGCCACCCTCCAGCTCGCGCGGGTCGGTGATGAGGGCACCGGTGGAGGCGCCGCCCGCGCCGCGCGCGGGCATCCCGGCCATGGCCCGGGCCCGCGCCATCTCGGTCTGCTTCTCCTGCACCGGGATCTCGTCGCCGTGGTAGACCCACACCTTCACGCCGATGACGCCGAACGTGGTCTTCGCCTCGGCCTGCGCGTAGTCGATCTTGGCCCGCAGCGTGTGCAGCGGGACGCGGCCCTCGCGGTACCACTCGCGCCGCGACATCTCGGCCCCGCCGAGCCGGCCGCCGCACTGCACCCGAACACCCAACGCGCCGGCCTTCATGGCGGTCTGGACCGTTCGGCGCATGGCCCGGCGGAAGCTGACCCGGCCCACCAGCTGTTCGGCGGTGCCCTGGGCCAGCAGCGCGGCGTCGGTCTCGGGCTTCAGGTCCGTGGCGGTCTGGTTCATGTCCTCGACCTTCACGTCCACCCGCTTGCCGGTGATCTTCTCGATGTCCTTGCGGATGCGGTCGACCTCGGCGCCCTTGCGCCCGATGACGATGCCGGGGCGGGCCGTGCGGATGAACACCTGGACCTGGTCGCCCTTGCGTTCGATGTCGACGCTCGAGATGCCGGCCCGAACGAGCTTGGCCTTGATGTACATGCGGATCTTGATGTCCTCGTGCAGGGCTTCCGCATAGTCCTTGCGCCCGTACCACTTGGACTTCCAGGGGTAGATGACGCCCAGACGGAACCCGTAGGGGTTGACCTTGTGACCCACCGCTAGTTCCTCCCGTCCAGGGTCTGGACCACGATGGTCACGTGGCTGGTGCGCTTGCGGATCTTGCTGGCCCGGCCGTACGCGCGGGGCATGAACCGCTTCAGCGTCGGGCCCTCGTCGACCCACGCCCGCGACACCGCGAGGTTCTCGGGGATGGCGTCGCGCTGTTCGGCGTTCGCCGCGGCCGAGTTCAGCACCTTGAGCAGGGTCCGGTTCGCACCCAGCGGAGACAGCGTGAGGATGCGCCGGGCGTCCTCGACGTGGCGACCCCGGATGAGGTCGACCGAGCGCCGCATCTTGCGCGGCGAGATCCTGACGTACTTGGCGGAGGCTTTGGCTTCCATCGTCTGTGCGTCCCCTACTTCAGGCTGGTGCTGCGTTCGGTGTGGTGCCCGTGCGTTCGGAACGTCCGGGTCAGCGCGAACTCGCCGAGCTTGTGCCCCACCATGGACTCGCTGATGAACACCGGCACGTGCTTGCGGCCGTCGTGCACGGCGATGGTGTGGCCGACCATCTCGGGAACGACCGTCGAACGCCGCGACCACGTCTTGATGACCCGCTTGTCGCCGCGGCGGTTCTGGTCGATGACCTTGGACATCAGGTGGTCGTCGACGAACGGCCCTTTCTTGATCGAACGTGGCATGTCGAACTATCCCCTTCGCTTCCCACGACGACGGACGATGAGCTTGTCCGAAGGCTTCGGCTTGCGGGTCCGGCCCTCCGGCTTGCCCCACGGGCTCACGGGGTGACGTCCACCGCTGGACTTCCCCTCGCCGCCACCCAAGGGGTGATCGACGGGGTTCATGGCCACGCCGCGAACGCTGGGACGCTTGCCGCGCCACCGGTTCCGGCCGGCCTTCCCCCAGGATACAAGCTCGTGTTCGGGGTTCCCCACCACGCCCACGGTGGCCTTGCACCGGCCGTCCACCATCCGGATCTCCCCCGACGGCAGACGGAGCGTGGCGAACCCGCCCTCCTTCGCCAGCAGCTGGACGCCCGAGCCGGCCGAACGAGCCATCTTGGCCCCGCCTCCGGGCTTGAGTTCGACGTTGTGGACCACGGTGCCGACCGGGATGTTCACGAGCGGCAGCGCATTGCCGGGCCGGATGTCTGCCTCGGGCCCGCTGACGATCGTGTCGCCCACCGCGAGGTTATGCGGCGCGATGATGTAGCGCTTCTCCCCGTCCGCGTAGTGCAGCAAGGCGATGCGAGCCGAACGGTTCGGGTCGTACTCGATGGTGGCGACCTTGGCCGGAACGGCGTCCTTGGTCCGGCGGAAGTCGATCTCGCGGTACTGGCGCTTGTGGCCACCGCCCTGGTGACGGGTGGTGATGCGGCCGTACGCGTTGCGGCCGGCCTTCTTCTTCAGCCCGCGGGTGAGCGACTTCTCCGGTGTCGAACGCGTGATCTCGTCGAACCCGGACACGCTCGCGCCGCGGCGACCCGGCGTCGTTGGCTTGTACTTGCGAACCGGCATGGCTTACGGCCCCTTCGCTTCGAAGATCTCGATGCTGTCGCCCGCCTGGAGCGTGACGATGGCCCGCTTCTGGTCGGGACGACGGCCCGTGCCCATCCGGCTCTGCTTGACCTTGCCCTTGCGGTTCATCGTGGTCACCTTCAGCACGCGGACGTTCCAGATCTGCTGGATGGCCTGCTTGATCTCCGTCTTGTTCGAACCGGGCGCGACCAGGAAGGTGTAGGTGTTGAGCTCCAGGCCGGCGTAGGACTTCTCCGACACGATGGGGCGGATGACGACGTCGCGGGGGCTGTTCACTCGCCGACCTCCTGGGGATCGGTCAGGGCGGCAGCGTCCGCGGGTTCCGCCGCGGCGTCCTCGGGCTCGGCGGCCGGCTCCTCCGGCTCCGCCGTCGCGGGTGGCTCGACCTCGGTCTCCTCCGGCTCGTCCGGTTCGGAAGCGACCTCCTGGACCTCCGTCGTCTCGCCCGTCAGCATGTCCAGCGACCCCGTGGTGAACAGCACCCGGTCCGCCCGCAGCAGGTCGTAGGTGGACAGGTTGCGAGGGTAGGTGACTTTGATCCAGGCGAGGTTGCGGAAGGACTTCTCGATGACCTCGTCGCCCTCGGGCAGGACCAGGAGGACCCGGCCGTCCAATTCCAGCGCGGTCACCAGCGCCATGGCGTCCTTCGTTCGGGGCTCTTCGAACGAGAGCGTATCGACCACCGCGAGCTTGCCGCTCGCCGCCGTGTCGGCCAGGGCCGAACGCAGCGCGCCCTTCTTCATCTTCTTGTTCACCCGCATCTCGTAGCCGCGAGGCTTGGGGCCGTGGGAGATGCCGCCGCCCATCCACTGCGGCGAGCGGATCGAACCCTGACGGGCCCGGCCGGTCCCCTTCTGGCGCCACGGCTTCACGCCGCCGCCGGAGACCTCTGCCCGGGTCTTGGTCGACGCCGTCCCGGACCGCTGGGCGGCAGCGCCGGCCACCACGACCTGGTGCATCAGGGCGACGTTGATGTCGGCGCCGAACACCTCGTCGGGGAGTTCGCGCCGGCCCAAAACCGAACCGTTCGCGCTGCGGACCTCGACCGTCGCCACGGCGCTCACGCCCCCTTCTTCAGCGGGGCCTTGACCGCGCCGCGGATCATGACCAGGCTCCCCGTGGGGCCGGGGACGGCGCCCTTGATCAGGATGAGGTTGCGTTCGGCGTCCACCTCGACGATCTCGAGGTTCAGCGTGGTGACGCGTTCGTGGCCCATCTGCCCAGCCATCCGCATCCCCCGGAACACGCGGGAAGGAGTGGCGCACGCGCCGATGGAGCCCGGCGAACGGTGCTTGCGCTGGGTGCCGTGCGAGGCCCCCAGCCCGGCGAACCCGTGGCGCTTCATGGTCCCGGCGAACCCCTTGCCCTTGGAGACACCCACCACGTCTGCCCGTTCGCCGGGGGCGAAGATGTCGGCCTTGATCTCCTGGCCCAGCTCGTAACTCGCGGTGTCCGTTCGAAGCTCGACGACGTAGCGGGTGGGCTTGGCCTTGGCCGCGGCGAAGTGGCCGGCCATGGGCTTGGTCGCCTTGTTCTTGCGGAGCTCCGCGAACGCCAGCTGGAGGGCCTGATAGCCGTCGCGTTCGAGCGTCCGGACCTGGGTCACCGTGCACGGCCCGGCCTGGATCACCGTGACCTGGACGGCCCGGGAGTCCTCGGTGAAGATCTGCGTCATCCCGAGCTTGGTGCCCAGGATGCCCTTCGCTTCAGCCATGGTCGGTCAGCGCTTCCCTTCGTCTTGGGCGGTGCGTCTAGAGCTTGATCTCGATGTCGACGCCGGCCGACAGGTTCAGGCGCTGCAGCTCCTGCACCGTCTTGGGCGTGGCGTCCAGGATGTCGATCAGCCGCTTGTGCGTGAGCATCTGGAAGTGTTCGCGGCTGTCCTTGTCCTTGTGCGGCGAACGGATCACCGTGTACAGGGACCGTTCGGTGGGCAGGGGGACCGGGCCGACGACCTTGGCGCCGGTGCGGGTGACGTGGTCCACGATGTCCCGGGCCGAGGCGTCCAGGATCACGTGGTCGTACGCCCGCAGCTTGATGCGGATCCTCGGCGTGGCCATGATCGTGTCGTCCCTTCCCTTCGCCGGAGTTCGAACTACTTGAGGATCTTGGTGACGCGGCCGGCGCCCACGGTCCGCCCGCCCTCGCGGATGGCGAAGCGGAGGCCCTCTTCCATGGCGATGGGGTTGATGAGCTCGACCACCATGGTGGTGTTGTCGCCCGGCATGATCATCTCCGTGCCCTCGGGCAGCCGGATGGTCCCGGTCACGTCCGTCGTCCGGAAGTAGAACTGGGGACGGTAGTTGCCGAAGAACGGCGTGTGCCGCCCGCCCTCTTCCTTGGACAGGACGTAGACCTGGGCCTCGAAGTCCGTGTGCGGGGTGATCGAACCCGGCTTGGCCAGGACCTGGCCGCGTTCGACGTCGTCGCGGTCCACGCCGCGCAGCAGGATGCCGACGTTGTCCCCGGCCTGCACCTCGTCGAGCAGCTTGCGGAACATCTCGAGGTCGGTGGCCACGGACTTGCGGGTGGGTCGGATGCCGACGATCTCGACCTCCGACATCTTGGTCAGCTTGCCGCGTTCGACACGCCCGGTGGCGACGGTCCCGCGGCCGGTGATGGAGAAGATGTCCTCCACCGGCATCAGGAACGGCTTGTCCATGTCGTGGACGGGCTCGGGGATGGAGGCGTCGCACGCCGCCATGAGCTCCTCGATCTTGGCCACGGCTGCGGGGTCGCCCTCCAGCGCCTTGAGGGCCGAACCCACGATGACCGGCACGTCGTCGCCGGGGAACTCGTAGGAGCTCAGCAGTTCACGGACCTCCAGCTCGACCAGGTCGAGCAGCTCCGGGTCATCCACCATGTCGGCCTTGTTCAGGAACACCACGATGTAGGGCACGCCGACCTGGCGGGCCAGCAGGACGTGCTCGCGGGTCTGCGGCATGGGGCCGTCCGCCGCGCTGACCACCAGGATGGCGCCGTCCATCTGGGCCGCGCCGGTGATCATGTTCTTGATGTAGTCGGCGTGGCCGGGACAGTCCACGTGCGCGTAGTGACGGTTGACCGTCTGGTATTCGACGTGGGCGATGGCGATGGTGATGCCGCGCTCCCGCTCCTCCGGCGCCTTGTCGATCTGGTCGAACGGCGTGTAGTCGGCGAGGCCCTTGGCGGCCAGCACCTTGGTGATGGCCGCGGTCAGGGTCGTCTTGCCGTGGTCGATGTGACCGATGGTGCCGATGTTCACGTGCGGCTTGGTCCTCTGGAACTTCTCCTTTGGCATCCCTCGCTCCTTCCGCCTCTACTCGTTTGTGTGTGCTCGTCGTCGTCGTGTCGTGTCGTCGTGTCGTCGTTCGTTCGGTTACTCGCCCCGGACCCGGGCCACGATCTCCTTGGCGATATTCGCCGGGACCTCCTGGTAGGAGTCCAGCTGCATGGGGGTGTGGGCAGCCCGTCCCTGGGTCCTGGACCGCAGGTCGGTGGCGTAGCCGAACAGCTCCGCCAGCGGCACCAGCACCCGGATCGAACGCTGCCCGGTCCGTTCGTTGATCTCCTCGATCCGGCCTCGCCTCGAGGTCACGTCGCCCATGACGTCGCCCATGAACTCCTCGGGCGTGAGGACCTCGAACGACATGACCGGCTCCATGAGGACCGGGTCGGCCTTGCGGGCCGCGTCGCGCAGGGCCATCTGCCCGGCGATCTTGAACGCGATCTCGGAGGAGTCGACCTCGTGGTAGGAACCGTCGACCAGCGTGGCCCGGATGTCCACCATCGGGTAACCCGCCAGCACGCCGGACTCCATGGCCTCCTGGATGCCGGCGTCCACCGCCGGGATGTACTCACGGGGGATGGTCCCGCCCACGATCTTGTTGACGAACTCGTACCCGCCCCCGGAGCCGGTCGGCTCCACATTGATCTCGACGTGGCCGTACTGGCCGTGGCCGCCGGTCTGGCGGATGTAGCGGGCCACCACCTTGGTCACGGCCTTGCGGATCGTCTCGCGGTAGGCCACCTGCGGCTTGCCCACGTTCGCCCCGACGTTGAACTCGCGGGTCAGCCGGTCCACCAGGATCTCCAGGTGGAGCTCACCCATCCCGCTGATGAGGGTCTGCGCGGTCTCGTCGTTGAACCGGACGATGAACGTGGGATCCTCGTCGACCAGCTTGGCCAGGGCCATGGTCAGCTTGTCCTGGTCGGCCTTGGTCTTGGGTTCGATGGCCACGCTGATGACCGGCGTGGGGAACGTCATCGACTCCAGGACGACGGGCTGCGAGGGGTCGCACAGCGTGTCACCGGTGGTGGAGTGCTTGAGGCCCACGATGGCCACGATGTCGCCGGTGAAGGCGGCATCCTTATCCTCGCGGTGGTTGGCGTGCATCTGCAGGATGCGCCCGATCCGCTCCTTCTTGTCCTTGCTGGAGTTGAGTACGTGCGCGCCCGTTCGAAGCGTCCCCGAGTACATCCGGATGTAGGTGAGCCGTCCCACATAGGGGTCGGTCATGATCTTGAAGGCGAGCGCGGAGAAGGGTTCGTCGTCGTGGGGCACCCGTAGCAGCTGCTCGCCCTTGGTGTCGAGGCCGTGCATGGGCGGCACGTCGAGCGGCGACGGCAGGTAGGTCACGATGGCGTCGAGCAGCGGCTGGATGGCCTTGTTCTTGAAGGCCGAACCGCACAGCACCGGCGTTCCCTCTCCGGCCAACGTGGCCCGGCGGATGGCGCGGATGAGCTCCTCCGGCGTGGCCTCCTGGCCGTGGACGAACTTGTCCATCAGATCCTCGTCGTGGTCGGCGAGCTGTTCGAACAGCCGGTGGTGCCATTCGTCGGCCTGATCGCGCAGCTCGGCGGGGATCTCGACCGTCTCCCACTCCTCGCCCATACCCTCGGCCCAGTGCAGGCCCTTCATGTGGATGAGGTCGATGACGCCCTGGAAGGACTGTTCGATGCCCCACGGGAGCTGCAGGACGAGCGGGTTGGCGGACAGGCGGTCCTTCATCATCTGCACGGAGCGTTCGAAGTCGGCGCCGGTCCGGTCCATCTTGTTGACGAAGCAGATCCGGGGCACGCTGTAGCGGTCGGCCTGGCGCCACACCGTCGAACACCGCCACCGCGCCGTCCAGCACGCGGAGCGAACGTTCGACCTCGACCGTGAAGTCCACGTGGCCGGGCGTGTCGATGATGTTGATCCAGTGGTCCTTCCACATGCAGGTGGTGGCGGCGGAGGTGATGGTGATGCCGCGTTCGCGCTCCTGGACCATCCAGTCCATCTGCGCGGTGCCCTCGTGGACCTCACCGA
>DAIMKN010000042.1:0-15077 GCA_036721725.1 Actinomycetota bacterium | reverse complement strand
GCGTTCGTGGTGGAGACCGAACGCCGCTTCTACCTCTGCAACCAGGTCAACCTGCAGAAGCACGACAACGCCGGCGGGGCGTGGTTCGAGCTCGACCTCACCGACGCGTGGGTGTGGGACATGTACCGGCCGGCCCGGTTCGTGACGCACGTGCAGGTGATGACCACGAGCGACGTGAACATCGAGGAGCTGTCACGCAAGGACATCGCCCCCGACGACGCGCTGGGGGAAGCTCCGGCCTGATCTGCTTGCGAGGGCCTTGGCGCATCTGTGTCGGTGGGCCCGGTCACACTCGGGCGCATGAGCGTGCCCGCGAAGCCACCGGCACTGGGACGGGTCGGGGAGATGGCCGCGCTGGCCGACTACCGGCGGCGGGGCTACTCGCTGGTCGCGCAGAACTGGTCGTGTTCGATCGGCGAACTGGACCTGGTACTGGGAAGAGCCGCTGAGGATCTCATCGTGTTCTGCGAGGTCAAGACCCGCGCGGGGTCGGGCTTCGGCGGGCCGTTCGAGGCGGTGAACTGGCGCAAGCAGCGCAAGCTCCGCCAGCTGGCCGAGGCGTTCCTGGCCTCGGCGCCGGCCGGGTTCGAACGCATCCGGTTCGACGTGGCGAGCGTGCTGTTCGACCGGGCCGGGTTGGCGTCGGTGCACCTGTTCGAAGACGCGTTCTGACAGCTGTCGGCTGCGAAGGCGCAGGTCAGGGCCGGTGAGCGTCTGGCGTGTCAGAGGGCGTCGCTACGTTGGCCCCCGGATGTACGGACGGGTGTTCGCGGTGGCGGTGGCCGGGATCGAGGGGCGGCTGATCCGGGTCGAGGCCCACGTGGGGAGGGGGCTGCCGTCGCTCACGCTGACCGGGCTGCCCGGGGCCGGGGTGAACGACGCGCGCGAACGGGTCCGGCCCGCGGTGGAGAGCGCCGGTCTGGAGTGGCCGCTGCGGCGGGTGGTGGTGAACCTGTCGCCGGCGAACCTGCGCAAGGACGGTCCGGGGCTGGACCTGCCCATCGCCATGAGCGTGCTGGCGGCCTCGGCGCAGGTGCCGGCCGCATCACTGGCGCGGGTGGTGTTCGCCGGGGAGCTGTCGCTGAAGGGCGAGTTGATGGCGACGCCCGGCGTGCTGTCGGTGGCCATCGCCGCAGCGGCCGGTGGGCTTCGCGAACTGGTGGTGCCGGCGGCCAACGCGGCCGAGGCGGCGCTGGTGGATGGGCTGGAGGTGGTGCCGGCGGCGACGCTGCCGGAGGTCGTGGCCTACCTTCGGGGGACCTGGAAGCCGGGGTCATTCGACGTCGCGCGTTCGGTTCCCGACGGCAGCAGTTCGAACGGCGCCCCGGACCTGGTGGAGGTTCGGGGGCAGGACACCGCTCGGCGGGCGCTGGAGATCGCCGCCGCTGGCGGGCACAACTTGCTGATGGTCGGTCCGCCCGGCGCCGGTAAGACGATGCTCGCCCGACGCCTCCCGTCGATCCTGCCCGAGATGTCCCGAACGGAGGCGCTCGAGGTGACCCGGCTGCATTCCGTCGCCGGGTTGCTGAGCGAGGAGGGCCTGGTCCGCCAGCGCCCGTTCCGCGCGCCCCACCATTCGATCTCCGGTGCCGGTCTCCTGGGCGGCGGGACGGGGTTCATCCGTCCCGGCGAGGTCTCGCTGGCGAACCACGGTGTGCTGTTTCTGGACGAGGTCACGGAGTTCCGACGCGACGCGCTGGAGGGACTGCGACAGCCGTTGGAGGACGGCCGGGTGGTGGTGGCGCGGGCGGCCGGCGCGGTGGAGTTCCCCGCCCGGTTCACCTTGATCGCCGCGGCCAACCCCTGCCCGTGCGGGTTCGACGGGGACGGACGCCGGGCCTGCCGCTGCGCCCAGAACCGCCTGGACGCCTACCGCCAACGCCTGTCTGGACCGCTGCTCGACCGCGTCGACATCCACCTGACCATCCCGCGGCTGACCAAGGCCGAACTCCTCGGTTCGACGCGCGGCGAACGGTCCGAACGCGTTCGGGCTCGGGTGGCGGCAGCCCGCGACCGTCAGCGAGCGAGGCTGGAGGGGACGGCGTTCGGCTGCAACGCCCACATGCCGGGGGCGATGGCGCGGCGCGACGCCCGGCTGACGGCCTCTGCCGAACGCGTCCTCTCCGACGCGGTCGAGGCGATGGCGCTGTCGGGCCGAGGGTTCGACCGGGTGGTGAAGGTCGCTCGGACCATCGCAGATTTGGCCGGCGCGGCCCGCGTGGACGAGCCGCACGTGCTGGAGGCCCTCCAGTTCCGGCCCGAACCGGCCCGGGAAGAGGTGGCCGCCTTGGGGTGAATCCGGAGCTGCCCACGGGAACCCGGTGGTTGGGCATCGACCCGGACAACGAGCTCCGTCGTCCATCGGACCTCCGGTCCGTTCCGCCGCGCCGAAGCTCCCGACGCCGAGGCCCGGCTGCGACGCTCGGCGGGTTCGAGGACCAGACCCGAACGGTGGGCTGGCCGGAAGGGTTCTCGGCGACGCCGGAGGACCGGGCCGCGCTGCTCGTGCTCAGCGGACTGGCCACACTCACGCCCACGCGGCTTTTGGAGCTGGCCGCCGACGAGGGCTCGGCGGCCGCGTGCCTTGCCGCGGTTCGCGCCGGCCGGGGGGCGAGCGTCGCGGATCAGAAGCGGGCCGCGACCACGGACGCCGAGGAGGTCGAACGCGCCCTGACCAAGGTCGGGGGGCGGTTGGTGGTGGTCGGCGACGACGAGTACCCGCCGCCACTGCTCGATCTGTTCGACCCGCCGGCTGCGCTGTACGTCCGAGGAGTTCCTCTGTGGACCTCCGGCGAGGAGGAGCCCGGGTCCTCCGCGTCTTCGACGACACTCGAAGGCGCGCTCTCCGAGGAGCGGTTCGGCGTGGCCATCGTGGGGGCTCGAACGTGCTCTGGCGGTGGCGTGGAGATGACGACTCTGCTGGCGAGGGGGCTGGCGAGGGCGGGGCTCTGTGTGGTCAGCGGCGGCGCCCGGGGGATCGATGCGGCGGCGCATCGCGGTGCGGTGGAAGCCGGGGGTCGTTCGGTGGCGGTCCTCGGCTCCGGGATCGATGCCCTGTACCCGCGACGCAATGCGCCGTTGCTGCTCTCCCTGACGGAAAGGGGCTGCATCGTCAGCGAGTATCCGCCGGGCGTCCCGGCCGAGCCGTTCCGGTTCCCGGCCCGCAACAGGCTGGTGGCTGCGCTGGCGGCGGCCACGGTGGTCGTGGAGGGAACCGCGGGCAGCGGCGCCCTCATCACCGCCGATCACGCGGCGGAGCTGGGGCGGGAGGTGTTCGCCGTACCGGGGCCCGTGTCGAGTGCGCTGGCGTCCGCGCCGCTCGGCCTCCTGCGGGACGGCGCCCGTCTCATCCGAGGGGCGGACGACCTGCTGGAGGATCTCGGTGTCCCTTCGAGCGCGCCGAACGCCTCTGCCTCCGCGACCCGGTTCGCCGACGCCCCGGGACCGGAAGGGTTGGCCGGCCGCGTGCTGGCGGCGCTGGCCGGGCCGACCGAGCCGGGACAGCTCGCGGCGATGCTCGGCGCTCCGCTGCCCGAGGTTCTCGCCGCGCTCGTCCGGCTCGAACTCGGCGGCCTGGTCCGGAGGGTCGGTGGCCGGTTCGAACGCCGGACCGCTTCGGAGGGGAGAGTCCGATGAGGTTGAATGGAGGGTGGTTTGTGCTACAAGTCGTCTCAGCACTTCCCCCACCTTCAGGAGCCCCACACGAACCGATCCGTCCACGCCGGGTCCGACCATCGCTTGCTCGCGGCGTTCGTGGACCACCTGTCCATGGAACGCCACCTGTCCGCCCATACGGTGCGCGCCTATGAGAACGATGTCGCGGGCCTCGCGGAGTTCGCCGCCCGATCGGGCACGGACCTCTCAGGCCTGAGCTATCCCCAGCTGCGGCGGTGGCTGGCGAACCTCGGCACCCGCGGATACGCCCGAGCCACCATCGCTCGCAAGTCCGCGTCGGTTCGCTCCTTCTACCGGTGGGCCCTGGCTCGCGGCCTGGTTGCCTCGGACCCCGCAGCCCTGCTGGCGCGTCCGCGTTCGGCCTCCCGGCTTCCGTCCGTGCTCAAGCCGTCCGAGGCCGCCGTCCTCGCGGAGAGCCCGTCCGGCTTGGAGCCGGTGCCGCTGCGGGACCGGGCCATCATCGAGCTGCTGTACGGCTCGGGACTCCGGGTGGCCGAGTTGTGCGCGCTCGACGTGGACGACCTCGATCTGCGGAACCGCCGCGTCCGTGTCATGGGCAAAGGCGGCAAGGAGCGGGTCGTGCCGCTGGGTGACTTCGCGGCCGAGTCGCTGCGCGTCTACCTCGAACTCGGCCGCCCTCCGATGATGTCGGTCGAGTCCGAACGCACCCCGGGCCTAGGCCCGACCACCGCTTCGGCGCTGTTCTTCAACCGCCGGCGGCACCGCCTCGGACCCCGCGACGTTCGAGCCATGCTCGACCGCTACGTCCGCCGAACGCTGGGCGGCCGGCACATCAGCCCCCACACACTCCGGCACTCGTTCGCCACGCATCTGTTGCAGGGCGGCGCGGACATCCGCGCCGTGCAGGAGTTGCTCGGCCACGCCAGCCTCGCCACGACGCAGCGGTACACGCACGTCTCTGCGGGTACGCTGTTCGACGCGTACCGACGAAGCCACCCGAGGGCCTGATGCCACGAAGCTCAGCAGCCGCCGCGAACGATCCCGCCGCGAAGGAGGAGCTGAACCACCTCTGGCGGACGTACAAGTCGACGGCCTCACCGGCCGTGCGCGAGCGGCTCATCCTCCACTACGCGCCGCTCGTGAAATACGTGGCGAGCCGCGTCGCCACCGGCCTTCCGGCGACCGTCGAACAGGCCGACCTCGTCTCCTACGGCATGTTCGGGCTGATGGACGCCCTGGACAAGTTCGACCTCGAACGCCAGATCAAGTTCGAGACCTACGCCATCCCGCGGATCCGCGGCGCCATCATCGACGAACTGCGGTCGCTCGACTGGGTCCCTCGGTCCGTGCGGTTCAAGGCTCGGGAGGTGGAGAAGGCGCACACCCTGCTCGAGACGAAGCTCAAGCGTGCGGCGACGGAGAAGGAGGTCGCCGAACAGCTCGGGATGAGCGTGTCCGACCTCCACGACGTCGTGACGCAGATCTCGTTCGTCTCCGTCATGGCGCTCGACGAGCTGGTGGGCGTCGGCGGCCAGAAGGGCGAGACGGTGTCGTTGCTGGACACGCTGGCGGACGCGGGCGCGGCCGACCCCATGGCCGGCGTCGAGAGCAGCGAGATGCGCTCGCTGCTGTCGCTCGCCATCAACCAGTTGAACGAACGCGAGAAGCTGGTCGTCATCCTGTACTACTTCGAGGGGCTGACGCTGGCCGAGATCGGTGAGGTGCTCGGCGTCACGGAGTCGCGCGTGTGCCAGATCCACACCAAGGCGGTCGGCGGGCTGAGGGTCAAGCTGGCCGACCAGGACGACGACTGAGCCTGAGTCCGACCGACCTCCCGATCCGCCTGGCATTCGGCACCGACCGAGTTTCTTTCGTGAACTTCCGCACCTGAGTGAGCGAACGCACCGCCGCCGTGGCCGCACGCCTCTACGGTGCCGGTGCGATGGAACGAACGGCGATGGCATGCACCGGTTGATCGCCCTGTCGATGGCGGCGATCCTCGGATCGTTCGCGCCCGGCGCGGCCCGAACCGCGACACCCGGGGTTCGAACATCTCCGCCGGTCATCCTTGGTGCGGGGAGGGTCCCGTTCCTTCCCGCCGCCGCGCCCGCCTTCGGGACCTATGGCTGGCCGGTCCACGGGCCGGTCATCCGCGGCTACGTCGAACCGCCCGATCCCTACTCCGCCGGGCATCGAGGCATTGACATCGCGGCGCCGTTCGGCTCCGTTCTGCGCGCGGCCCAGCGAGGCGTCGTGGCATTCGCGGGCTACGTGGCGGGGGCGCTGTACATCAGCATCGATCACCCTGACGGGGTTCGAACAACCTACTCCTGGATCTCCGCGGCATCGGTTACCAAAGGCCAGCAGGTCACGAAGGGTCAATCGATCGGCCGAACGGGCCATGGCCATCCCGACGTCGCCACACCGCATCTGCATTTCGGGGCCCGCGTCGGGAGCACCTATCTCGACCCGATGTTGCTGCTGGAGGGGGCCAACGTGGCCGGGTTCATCCACCTCGCCCCGCTGACGGGCCAGGGCTCGAGCCCCGGCGCGTCGTTCGGCGCTGCTCCTACAATGGCCGCGACTTGGGTGGCACACGCCCCGACCGGGGCTCCACGCGGGGGGGCAAGAGTCGCCATATCCCCGGGCCCTTTTTGGGTGTGTTGGCATTCATGCTTCTCTGCGCCGCGGTGGCCATGTCACCAGTCGCCGCCTGGGCCTCACCGGCGACCGGTTGGCCTTCGTTCCAGGGTGGGCCCGCCCACCTCGGAGTTGCCCCTGACGGTGCGCCCGGCCCGGCGCTGCGCGCCGTAGGGTGCGCGGGGAGCGCCAAAGGGTCCGGGACGGCCGCCGTGGCGGTGGCCGGCGAGCTGGCGGTGGCCGTCGAGGAATCCGCCGTGGTCGGCTACGACCTCCTGGCTCTTGAGGTACGCCACGAGACGTGTGCCTCGCGGCTCCAACCTGCGTGGAGCCTCAAGCGAGCCGCGGGTAACGCCGTCGCGCCCGTCCTCGATCCGACGGCGGGGGCCCACGGTGTCCTCGTCTACGTCGAAGGCCGAACCCCTCCCGATAGCGCCGTCGTCGCGGTCGACCTGTCCACCCGGGCCGAGGTGTGGCGGCACAAGTTGAGCGGTCCGGTTCGGGCTCCGCTCGCGCTCGACGGCGACAAGGTTGTGATGGGAGGAAGTGACGGCTTCGTCTACCTGATCGACGCCGGCACGGGAGCCATCAACTGGAGGCGCTCGGTGGGAGCTCCCATCGACGCGGCCCCCGCCGCCGCGGACGGCCGCGTCGTTGCGGTTTCCGAGAACGCCACCACCGGACGCGCCACACTGACGGCCATCGACGAGGCCAACGGCACGGTCACCTGGAGCCACGACTTCATCTCCGGCTTGGGGAGTTCGGCTCCCTCCATCTCCGGAGGGCTGGTGTTCGTCGGCTTCGGCGACCTCTCGGTCCGGGCGTTTCATCTCGACGACGGCGTCGCGGCCTGGACCAGGAGCCAGCCCGTTCGGGACCTGTTCAGCTTCCTCACCTCCCCGGCCGTCTCGGGAAACGCCCTCTACATGGCGGACCGCAGGGGCGGGGTGTACCGGTTCGACACCCGAACCGGGACACGGCAGTGGGACTACCAGTTCACCCAGGACATCCTGTGGAGTGCGCCCCTCGTCGCCGGGTCGACGCTGTACGTGGGGCTCGAGGACGGCACCGTCGCCGCGCTCGACACCGCCACGGGCAACCTCCGGTGGCGGGGGACGTTCGGCCTGGGCCCGATCGGTGCCATCACGCCCGCAGGCTCGGTGCTGCTGGCACCCGGGGTCGGTGCGAACGGCGGCGTCCTGGTCCTGGCACACGATCCTTCCGGCACGCTCCTCGATCAGGAGTCGCCGACCCATCTTCACCTCCCGCTCGCCCTCGCCTGGTACGGCGGGGCCTTCGTCGTGATGCTCGGCGCCATCCTCGGCCTGTTCCTGCTGGTCGAACGACGGAGCGGCCGGCCGGCCCTTCCCGGCGTCCCCACCATCGGGGAGTCGTCGAACGATGCGGACGCGTCAACTGAGGACGGTGCGACGTGACCAAGGGGAAGCGGAAGAGGCGAACCGGCGACGGCTCGTCGAGAGCCGGACCGACCGGAGTGACCTCAGCGAAGCCCGGCGCCTCCGGCAAGCCCGCCGGCGGCGCACCTTCGTCGTCCTCCGCGCCTCGGACGGGACCGGCCGGGAGCCCCGCGGGCAGTGGCGCCGCGCGGGGGACCGCCCTTCCCCGCCGAACCACCGGCAAGGGCTCGGCGAACGGCCCGCGGCAGCGGACGGTCCTGCCCGAGCCGGCGCCCACGCCTCCCCGGTTCCTCGTCTCGCTGGCCCGCGGCGCGACCGTGGCGGGCAGTTCGCTCGCGCTCCTCGTGCTGGCGTTCGTGATGCTGCTGCTGTTGTGGCTGACCTACTCCGTATCCGGCGTGGTGCGGGTGGCCTCGCCCGGGGTGATGGCGCAACTCGAGGCTCTGGCCCCGCTCCACTCGCTGCTCGACGTGCAGTTCTACATCGTGGCCAACCGGGTGTTCACGTCCCTGGTGTCGCTGGCGCTGGTCGTCCTGCTGCTGTTCCTTCGAACGACCCTCACCACGCTCTCGATCGCGCTCATCGTGGAGCGCTTCGCCGAGCCACGCCCGTGGCGGGAGGAGCTCCGAGCCGCGTTCGCCCGGGCACTCGCCACGTTCCGAACGGTCCTCGCTATCGAAGCGATGTTCCTCATGTTGGTGTTCCTGGTGCCGACCGTCCTCGGCGCCATCCTCGGCCAGCTCGGCGCCATCCTCGCCCTGATCGCCGGGATGTTCTTCCTCGTCTACGCACCGGTCGTGGCCGTGACCGAGGGCCTCGGTCTGGCCGCCTCGGTTCGAACCGCCATCCGGGCCGCCCGCCTCCCCGGGCCCTGGCATCTGCTGTTCGTGTTCGGCTACCTCTCGCTGGCGATCTTCCTCATCACCGCTTCGTCCACCTCGGCCGCGGCCGCAACAGCCACGCCCTCGCTCCTGGTGTGGGCCTACGCCATGTTCACCACGTTCCTCCATCTCGGCGTGCTGGCCGCGTTCGTCTACCGGTGGCTGGCGGTTCGAACGGGCGTGTTCGCGCTGATGAGCACGCCGAAGGTCAAGTCCACGAAGGAGCGGCGGCTCCCCATGCTCCGGCCCTGAGGGAGCGCAAACGCCGCGGCGAACCGCGCCGCAGACCCCCTGCTAGACTCGGCCCAGATCGGCGGCGACGCCGGTACTACACACGCCGGAGGATCCGCGTTCGAGGTCCCGCCAGCAGCCACAGCCGCGGCGGGTCGAACCGGAGAAGATCCCGGCGGAGGAGAAACAAAACCGAAGGAGGAATCGCAGTGCCTGTCGCCACGCGACGGGAGCTCCTCGAGGCCGGCGTGCATTTCGGCCACCAGACCAAGAAGTGGAACCCGAAGGTCAAGCGGTTCCTCTACGGGGAGCGTTCCGGCATCTACATCATCGACCTCGAGAAGACCATGGCCGGTCTCCAAGAGGCCCACGATTTCCTGATCAAGGTCGGCGCCCGCAACGGCACCGTCTTGTTCATCGGGACCAAGAAGCAGGCCCAGGAGGTCGTGGCCGAACAGGCCAGCCGCGTGGGCATGCCCTACATCAACACCCGCTGGCTGGGCGGCATGCTCACCAACTTCCAGACGATC
Organism: Actinomycetota bacterium; assembly: GCA_036721725.1. Classification (GTDB taxonomy): domain Bacteria; phylum Actinomycetota; class UBA4738; order UBA4738; family UBA4738; genus DAIMKN01. Next base: position 5,741 of record DAIMKN010000042.1, on the reverse strand, counting down.
TTCGGCCGGCTGAAGCGGCTGAAGGAGCTCTCCGACATGGAGCGCTCGGGGGCGTTCGACTTCCTCCCGAAGAAGGAGGTCTTGAAGCTCCGTCACGAGAAGGAGAAGCTCGAACGCAACCTGTCCGGCATCCAGGACATGGAGAAGCTCCCCGACGCCATCTTCGTCATCGACACGAAGAAGGAGCACATCGCCATGACCGAGGCCCGCAAGCTCGGCATCCCGATCGTGGCCATCCTCGACACGAACTGCGACCCGGACGAGATCGACTACATCATCCCGGGCAACGACGACGCCATCCGGGCCTGCACGGTGATAGCCCGGATCGTGGCCGACGCCGTCCAGGAGGGCCAGTACATGGCCTACCAGCGGATGCAGGGGAAGGCCGCGGAGCCGGAGTTCGAACGCGAACCCACCGCCGCGCCGACCACCGCCGGCGCGTTCACCGCCGATCCGTCCGATGAACCCGTGGTGAAGCTCTCCGAGGAGGAGGCCGCGTGGATGGGCACATCGTTGGACGCGGGTTCGGCCGCACCGGCCGCCCCGGAGGAGACGCCCGCGGCCACCGACACGTCGGCGAACTGGGCCGAACCGCTGAACCCGAGCGACCTCGAGGCAACAACGGTTCCCGACATCGCCGGCCCGGTCGAGCCGGAAGCCATCGAAGCCGAGATCGACCGGGCGTTCGAGCCCGCCCCGGCCGAACCCGAGGCCGAGGCGACGGGAGCGGCAGACCCTGAGGCGGAGCCCGCATCCGAACAGGCCCCACCGGAGACGGGAGCCCTCGCCGGCGCGACCGCCGCCACCGGGGAAGAAGCCAGCGTTGAAGAGGGTGAGGAGGCGGCCACCTCGGCCGCCACCGATACCGAACCCACTTCAGGAGGTAGCGATGAGTGAACAGCCGACCATCTCGGCGACGGACGTCAAGCGTCTGCGCGACCTGACCGGCGCCGGCATGATGGACTGCAAGAAGGCGCTGGTCGACTCGAGCGGCGACCTTGACAAGGCCCAAGAACTCCTGCGGACCAAGGGCCTCGCCTCGGCCAAGAAGCGCCAGGGGCGCCAGGCCAGCGAGGGCGTGGTCGAGTCCTACATCCACGGCGACGGCCGCATCGGCGTCCTGGTCGAGATCAACTCGGAGACCGACTTCGTGGCACGAACGGAGGAGTTCCGCCGTCTGGCCCGAGAGGTCGCCATGCAGATCGCCGCCCGCGACCCCCGTTGGGTCAGCCGCGACGAGGTGCCGGAGGACGTCACCCAGTCCGAGCGCAAGATCTACGCCGAACAGGCCCGGGAGACCGGCAAGCCCGAGCAGGTCATCGACAGGATCGTCACGGGCAAGCTCGAGGCGTTCTACAAGGAGAGCGTCCTGCTCGACCAGGCCTACATCCGTGAGGACTCGAAGTCCGTCGAGGAGCTCGTCCACGAGGTCGCGGCGAAGGTCGGGGAGCATCTGGTCGTTCGGCGCTTCTCCCGCTACGTCCTGGGCGGAGAGGTCTGAGGGCCGCCCCGCGATGACGAACGGTCTCGGGATGGGGTTCGACCCGCCGCTCTCGAACGGCGTGACGGAGGGCGTGCCGCGGTACCGCCGCGTTCTCCTCAAACTGTCCGGCGACGTGTTCGCCCCGCCCGGGACCGGGTTCGGCATCTCCGCCGAACAGATCACGAAGATCGCCGTCCAGCTCCGCGAGGTGCTCGGCTACGGCATCGAGGTCGCCGTGGTCGTGGGGGGCGGCAACATCTGGCGTGGCCGGCAGGCGCCGCGCATGGACCGCAGTCGCGCCGACTACATGGGCATGCTGGCCACCGTCATGAACGCCCTGGCGCTGCAGGACGCGCTGGAGAAGCTCGACGTGACCACCCGCGTGCAGACCGCCATCCACATGGCCCAGGTCGCCGAGCCCTACATCCCGCTGCGGGCCATCCGCCACCTCGAACAGGGCCGCGTGGTCATCTTCGCCGCCGGCATGGGCGTGCCGTTCTTCTCCACCGACACCACCGCGGCCCAGCGGGCGCTCGAGATCAAGGCGGAGGCCATCCTCAAGGGCACCAAGGTCGACGGCGTCTACGACTCCGACCCCAAGCTCAACCCCGGCGCGGTGATGTTCCACTCCCTCGAATACATCGAAGTGCTGAAGCGCGGCCTGACGGTGATGGACATGACGGCGATCTCGCTCTGCATGGAGAACCGTCTGCCCATCCTGGTGTTCAACCTGACCAAGGAGGGCAACATCAAGCGCGCGCTGCTGGGCGAGTCCATCGGTACGCTGGTCCACGCCGCGGCGCCCTGACGCATCTTTCTCGCATCCTCGACGGGCGAGGTGGCCCGGCGATGGGTAGGCTGTGGCGGAACGCACCGCGTGATGACCGGGAGGCTCGTGAAGCGATGACGGCCGAGGAAACGTTGAAGGACGCCGAGACCAAGATGCACGGCGCGGTGGCGTTCAGCCAGGACGAGCTCTCCAAGATCCGAACGGGCCGGGCGAACCCCAAGCTGCTGGACCGGCTTCACGTGGACTACTATGGTTCGCAGACCCCCTTGAACCAGCTGGCCTCGTTCTCCGTGCCCGAGCCACGCCTGCTCATCGTGCAGCCGTTCGACAAGAACGCCATCGCCGGCATCGAACGCAGCATCATGACCTCCGACCTCGGGCTAACCCCGTCGAACGACGGCAACATCATCCGCCTGGCGTTCCCGCCGCTGACCGAGGACCGGCGCAAGGAGCTCATCAGGCTGGCCAAAGAGCGGGGCGAGGAGGGACGGGTGGCCGTTCGCAATGTTCGGGGGCACGCCAAAAAGACGCTTGAGCGGCTTGAGCGGGAGCACGTCATCTCGGAAGATGACCTCAGGCACGCCGAGGGCCGGCTGCAGAAGCTGACCGACCAGTTCGTGGTGGAGATCGACCAGATCCTCGACCACAAGGAGAAGGAACTTCGGGAGGTCTAGTGGCAGACGAACGAGACGCCAAGTCCGAGAACCTGTTCGAGGATCTCGACAATTTCTTCTCCTCCATGGACGACCCCAACTGGCCGACCCGCGAGGAAGGGGCGACGCCCGCGGAGGCGACGCCCGAGGAAGCCCGCCCCGCCATGACGCCCGACGCGCCAGAGCCCGCGGCCGAAAGCCCTGAGGCCGCTTCGGATGCGTCGGTGGGATCCGTGTCGTCGGGCGAGCCGCTTCCGACGAACGAACCGCCACCCGCCCAACCCACCGAACCGGAGGAATCCCCGGCTGCCCCAACACCGGTGGGCCCGCCGACTGCCGAGATGTCCGGCGACGAGTGGCACCGCCTCCGCGACGTCCTCGGCGACGACGACCCGGTCGCGGAGCCGGACGACGCCGGCTCGGGAGGGTTCTTCGCCGGATCGACGGAGGATCCGGGCGACCGGCTGTTCGCCTCGACGCCCGAGGACGACGAGCCGCCGCTCGCCACCAGCCCCGTGTGGGGCTCCGACGCCCCGCCGGACGCTCCCCCGGCGTGGGGGCGCGAGGCCGAGGCGTGGCTGCCTCCCGGAGCCCCGGGCGACGAACCGGGCGACCTCACGCTCGAGGATCTGAAGAAGGCGCCGCCGCAGTACCGGGACCTCCCCGTCGTTCATGACGACGACGACGACCTCGACGAGGACGAGCCGCCCGCGCCGACCGGCCCGGCCGAGATGCCCGGTGCACAGACCACCGCGCCGCCTCGGACCGAGACCCCTGCCATCCCCGCCGGCGGTCACCGCGACCCGTGGTCCCCCTTCTCCTCCCGCCCCGCGCCCGCGGCCGCATCCGACGCGCCCTCGGAGCACGAGCCGCTGCCCTCCATCCTCGAACCCGAACCCGAACCGTCCCTGGCGGAGGTGGAGGCGGCGGCGAAGAGCCTGGTCTGGGGGTTCGGTTCGACCCAGGCCCAGACCACCGGTCCGGGCGCGGTCGAGGATGACCTCCTGCGCGACCTGGACCGTCCACCTGGACCTCGAACGGTCAAGGTCACCGAGCCCGAAGCCCTGCTCGGCCCGACGTGGCAGGAACCGACGTCGCAGCCGGTCATGGGGGAGGAGGCACCACCACCGGCCGGCGGCCGCAACCTCCCCGCGGCCGTCATCACCGGCGCCGTCCTGGTGGCCGCAGCGGTCATCTCACTCGCCGTGGCGAAGTGGCTGTTCGCCGGGGTCGCCGGCTTCATCGTGCTCCTGGCGCAGGCCGAACTCTACGCGACCATGCAGCGGAAGGGTCATCAGCCCGCCACCGCGCTCGGCCTGGTCCTGGGCGCGCTCCTGCTGGTCGGGGCGTACCGGGCCGGAGAGCCCGGCATCCTGGCCATCATCGCGCTGGGCCTGGTGCTGACGTTGCTCTGGTTCATGGTGGCCCCGCCCAAGTCTCGAACGGGCCTGCTCTCCGGCATCGGCGTGACCATGCTGGGCCTGATCTACATCCCCGGGCTGGCGTCGTTCTTCCTGGTGATCCTGAAACAGCCGACGTACGGCCGCGTGCTGGTCCTGGCCATCCTCGGCCTGACGTTCCTCTACGACATCGCCGCGTTCGCCATCGGCACCATCTGGGGCAGCCGTCCGCTCGCTCCAACCATCAGCCCGAAGAAGTCCTGGGAGGGGTTGTTCGGTGCGACCGTCGTCACGTTCCTCGCCTCCGTGGCCTTCCTGCCGTCGATCAACGTCATCTCGCTGACCCAGGCCATCGGGATGTTCGTGGTGGTGGCGGTTGCCGCGCCGGTGGGAGACCTGGTCGAGTCCGCGCTGAAGCGCGACCTCGGGGTCAAGGACATGGGGGCGATCCTTCCCGGCCACGGCGGCGCGCTCGACCGCATCGACTCCGTCCTGGTGGTCGCGCCGGCGGCGTTCTACTTCCTGCGCCTGATCCTGACCCGCTGACCCGGGCCTGAGGTCGCGCGGAGGTCCGTTCGAACGCCGAACGAACGCACCGGCCGACGGGTTCGTCACGTATCGTTCGGCGCAGGTCCAGAACAATCGACGCGAGCCGGGGTACCCTGGGGTCATGCGGAACGTGGCCATCCTCGGATCGACCGGTTCGATCGGGACCCAGGCGCTCGATGTCATCCGGCGCAACCCGGATCGTTTCCGCGTGGTCGGTCTGGCCGCGAAGAGCGGCCACGGCCTGCTCATCGGGCAGATCCGCGAGTTCATGCCTCCCGTCGTCGCCATCGCCGACTGGAGCGCGGCCCAGGAGCTGAAGGAGCGCCTGCGCGGCCTGCGCGGGGTCGAAGTGCTCTCCGGCGCGGAGGCCGTCGAGACGATGACCCGCGAGATCGACGTGGACCTGGTGCTGAACGCGCTGGTCGGCGCCGTCGGCCTGGGACCGTCGCTCGCCGCGCTGCAGACGGGCAAGACGCTGGCCCTGGCCAACAAGGAATCGCTCGTCATCGGCGGCGAACTCATCCTGGACCTGGTCAAGGGCGAGCCCGACCGGCTCATCCCGGTGGACTCCGAACACTCCGCGCTTGCGCAGTGTCTGCGGGGCGAACGACGCGACGACCTGAAGCGCGTGCTGATCACGGCGAGCGGTGGCCCGTTCCGCGGCTGGACCCGGAGCGAACTGGCCAAGGCCTCGGTGAAGGAGGCGCTGGCCCACCCCACGTGGAACATGGGGCCGAAGATCACCATCGATTCGGCCACGCTCATGAACAAGGGCCTCGAGGTCATCGAGGCGCACTACCTGTTCGGTCTGGACTACCGGGAGATCGACATCGTGGTGCACCCGGAGTCGATCATCCACGGCATCG
>DAIMKN010000041.1:0-15111 GCA_036721725.1 Actinomycetota bacterium | reverse complement strand
CCCGGGCCGCGCCCCGGAACCCCAGGGCCCGGGCCGGCTCGGGCAGGCCGAGCTCTTCCGCGAGGGCCATAGCCCGGTCGGCGAACGCGATGGCCTGGAGGTGCTCGCTCGACACCAAACTCGCCCCCGACTGCTCGCTCAGGGCTTGGGCGAGCTCTGGGGAGGGGCCGAGGGGCTCGAGCGTCCCCAGGGCCTCGGCCGTGACCTGCTTGCTCCGGGGGTCGCCAAGCCGGAACAGGACGATCGTGTAGCGCCCCAGCGCCACGGCCATCGCTCGCACATCTTCCTGAGCCCGGAGGCCCTCGATGGCTTCTTCGAACGCCCGGGCGGCCTCCGGGAACCGGCCTCGCTGGTGGAGCGCCTCACCGCTGCGGACGAGTAGGCCGGGACGCTGGGGGTCATCCACCGCGGTGAGCTCCAGGGCCCGGGCGTAGTGGCGCTCGGCGGCCTCCACGTCGATCCCCAGAGCCCGGTCCCCGGCCAGGGCGAGGTAGCGCAGGGCCTTGGCCTGCATCTCCTGCGTGCCGGCGTCTTTGGCCGCCGCTGCGAGCTCCAGGGCCACCGAGTAGTGGGCGGCCAGGATCTCGGCGTGGTCCTCCACCCGCTCGGCGGCGACCTCCTCGATCCAGGAGGCCGCCCTCACGTGTCGCTCGGCCCGAGAGGCCCTGGGGATCTGGGCGTAGCAGACGTCGCGGAGGAGGGCGTGGTAGAAGGCGTACTCCGCCTCCCCCGCCATGGAGGATGCCCGAGCCGGGCGGATGAGCTCCTTGCGGGAGAGCTCGTGGAGAGCCTCGGAGACCTTCTCGGGTTCGCGCGCTCCCATGTTCGCCACGGCCCCCGACCAGAAGACCTTGCCCACCACGGCGGCGTCCTGGAGCAGGTGCTTGCGCTCGGGGGACAGGGTGTCCAGGCGCGCCGCGATCAACCCCTGCACCCCCGAGGGCACGGGGATCTCGGCGTCCGGGTCCAGGGTCCAGGTGGAACCCTGCTTGCGCAGGATGTCCCGGTCCTTGAGCAGGCGAACGAACTCCTCGGCGTAGAGAGGGTTCCCCCCGGAGCGGTGAAGGATCGCGCTCTGGACCTCCGCCGGCAGGACCGCCTGCTCCAGGAGGTTGGCCACGAGCTTGGCCGTCTCGGTCTCCGTGAGGGGAGACAGATTGACCCGGGTCACGCTGCGGGCGGTCGCGGCCCATGTGGGTGCCTGCTCGAACAGCTCCGGCCGGGCCGTGCCCACCAGGAGCATGGGCACCCCTTCGGCGTAGTCGGCCAGATGCTCCAGGAATGCCAAGAGCGCATCGTCGGCCCAATGCAGGTCCTCGAAGACGAACACACTCGGTCGGCTCTCGGCCAGGGATTCCAGGAACCCACGCCAGGCGGCGAAGTTCTCCTCCCGGGCCGCGGGGGGAGCCTCCAGCCCGACCAGGGGTCTCAGACGCTGGCGGAGCCATGGGGCGTCGGGATGGGCCTCTGGGACGATGGCGTCGATCTTGACCCCGGCCACGTCGAGGGCATCGGTCTCGAGGATCCCCGCCTCCGCCTTGACGATCTCCCCCAGGGCCCAGAAGGTGACGGCGTCTCCATAGGGCAGGCACCTCCCTTGGCGCCAACGGATGAGGTCGGGCCAGTCCTCGATGTGTGAGAACAGCTCGGACACCAGCCGGGACTTGCCCACCCCGGGCTCCCCGACGACCGTGATCATCTGGACCGAGGCATCACGTACCGAGCGCTCGAAGGTCCCGGTGAGCAGGCTCCGTTCGAGCTCCCGGCCCACCAGGGGGGTGGTGAATCTGCGGGTGAGGTCGGTGCCGAACCGGGCCCGGGCAGCGGTGGCGTGATAGATCGAGACGGCGGAGGCCTTGCCCTTGAGCATCACCGGGTCCATCACCCGGTAGTCGAAGACCTCCCTGGTGGCTCCGTAGGTGCCCTCGCCCACGGCCACCCCGTTCACCGGCGCCGCTCCCTGGAGGCGGGAGGCGGTGTTCACCACATCCCCGGTGACGATCCCCTCGCCCTGCTCCGGGCGGGCCCCCAGGGCCACCACCGCCTCGCCGGTCTCGATCCCCACCCTGACCTGCAGGTCCAGACCCGCGTCCTCCTCGTTCAGATCACCGATGGCCTCAAGGATCCGCAGGCCCGCCCGGACCGCTCGTTCGGCGTCGTCCTCGTGAGCCACCGGTGCTCCGAACACCGCCATGACGGCGTCCCCGATGAACTTCTCCACGGTCCCCCCGTACGCCTCGATCTCGGTCCGGAGCCTGGTGTGGTAGGGACGGATCCGGGCCCGGACGTCCTCCGGGTCGGCCTCATCGGATGATGCGGTGAACCCCACCAGGTCGCAGAACAAGACGGTGACGACCTTCCGTTCTTCAGCGTGGGAGGTGGGGGTCGGGGCAAGAGGGGCCGCGCATTCCCCGCAGAACTTGTTGCCATCGGGGTTCTCGTGGCCGCAGGAAAGGCAGGTGATCATCCCTGGCAGTCTAGGGTTCTGTCTGCCTGTCCCGACTCAGCGTGCGTACACGGACACGTGGCTGCGGCTGGTGGAGGTGAAGGGTTCTCGCTTCCAGCCGGCCCAGCGATCCTTCAGGCGCAGCCCGGCGATCCGCGCCATGAGATCGAGTTCGCTCGGCCATGCGTACCGGGTGACGATCGGGTAGAGGCGCACGCCTTGGCGGGAGAGGTGGACGTGGCTCTCGTCGAGCCGCTGCGTCACGGGATCATGGCGCCCCACATCGAGTCGGACCTCGTCGACTCCGATGGCTTCCGCGTCCACGTACTGATCGTCGCGCAATCGGGTGAGGAAGGTCGGCACGAACGCCTCCACGACGAACGACCCGCCGTCGGTGAGATGGGCCGCGACGCGCTCGAAACAGCGCACCTGGTCTTCTTGGGTCAACAGGTTGAACAGCGAATTGAACACCACGAAGATCAATCGGTAGGTGCCCTCGACCGGAACATCGGCGAAGTCGCCGATCATGACCGAGATCTCTTCTCCCCCCGCCTTGGCGCGCAACTTGGCGACCATGGCGGGTGAGATGTCGATGCCATCGACCTGGATGCCCCGAGCCGCGAGGGGCAGCGCGATCCGGCCGGTGCCGATCGCGAGCTCAAGCGCGGGGCCGCCACCTGCCAACTGCTCCAGGAACTCGACGGCCGCCGATTCATCGCCGCGCGGGACGTCGTCGTAGATCTCGGCGGCGTCCTCCTCGAAACTCATGATCGGCTCGTAGTGGTCCACAGCCGAATCCTAGTTGCCCCGCATCGTGCCCGCGGGACCTGAGGAACAGGTCGCCATCGCTTCGAGGGGGGAGAGGTCGATGGCCGCGGCGCTCCTCACAAGAATCACTCGCACTCGATCGAGACCTCCGCCATGTAATCCTGCGGGACGTCAACCTCGTGAGTCGAAGGGCATCGAACGGAGGAACCCTTCGGAACCAAGCCGGTGATGGCATAGCTGCCCGCGGGGAGCCCGGCGAAGAACCTCCCACCGCCATCGGTCAACAGGGTCCGGCTCGCATGTTCGGCGTGACCCAGGCGCGTCAGGCGGACACTCGCCCCGAATCCGATGTGCACGAAGTCGCCGCCGATGATCGTGACGGTTCCCTGGATCACCGGCTCCGCCTGCCCTGATGGCATGCGTTCGAGGGAGGTGAAGACCCCGAACGAACCGGATGCCGAACAGCTTGCCAGCAAGCCCGCCGCGGACAGCACTGCAAGGATCCGCCGAATGTCTGCGCCTGGCACTCATGTCCCGTATACGCGACTGCTGCGGCCGAGGCGTTACCGGAGGTCAGCCATCTCTCAGAAACCTCCTCCCACCGACTACAGAAGCGGGAGGTAGCGTTCGAGCTCGTAGGGCGTGACGTAGGCCTTGTAGCCGTCCCACTCCTGGCGCTTGTTGCGGATGAGGTACTCGAACACGTGGTCGCCGAGCGTCTCGCGGAGCAGGTCGCTGCCCTCGGCCACCCGGATCGCTTCGTACAGGTCCTCGGGCAGCGACTCGATGCCGGCGGCGCGGCGTTCGTCCTCGCTCATCTCGTAGATGTTGTTCGACGCCTCGGGGGGGAGTTCGTACTCGTGTTCGATGCCCTCCAGACCCGCGGCGAGCATGCACGCGAACGCCAGGTATGGGTTGCAGGCGGGGTCGGGCGAGCGGAACTCGATGCGCGTCGAGCCCTCCTTGCCCGGCTTGTACATCGGCACCCGAACCAGCGCGCTGCGGTTGCGGCGGGCCCAGCAGATGTAGACGGGCGCCTCGTAGCCGGGCACCAGCCGCTTGTACGAGTTGACCCACTGGTTCGTCACCAGCGTGATCTCGCGGGCGTGCTTCAACAGGCCGGCGATGTAGGCCCGCCCCGTCTTCGACAGGTGGTGTTCGTCGGTAGGATCGAAGAACGCGTTGCGGTCGCCCTCGAACAGCGACTGGTGGGTGTGCATCCCGCTGCCGTTCACGCCGGCCACCGGCTTGGGCATGAAGGTCGCGTACACGCCGAACTCCTGCGCCGCCTCCTTCACCGTCAGCCGGTACGTCATCACGCTGTCGGCCATGGACAGCGCGTCCGAGTAGCGAAGGTCGATCTCGTGCTGTGACGGCGCCACCTCGTGGTGCACGTACTCCACGGGGATGCCCATGGCCTCGAGGTACTCGACCGTTCGACGCCGGTAGTCCGTGGCCACGTCGAGCGGCGTGAGGTCGAAGTACGACCCCTTGTCCAGGAACACCGTGCTTTCGTCGTCGCGGAAGTAGAAGTACTCCAGTTCGGGCCCCACGTAGAACGTGAACCCGAGCGCGGCGGCGCGTTCGAGCTGGCGCTTCAGCACGGCTCGCGGGTCCGCGTCGAACACCGTCCCGTCGGGGTCGTACACGTCGCAGAACATCCGGGCCACCTGCGACTCCGAACGCCACGGGATGATCTGGAACGTCGAGGGGTCGGGGAGCGCCACCATGTCCGACTCCTGGATGCGGCTGAACCCTTCGATGGACGAGCCGTCGAAGCCCATGCCCTCCGCCAGCGCGCCCTCCAGTTCCGACGGCGTGATAGCGAACGACTTCAGGAAGCCGAGGACGTCGGTGAACCACAGCCGGATGAACTTGATCCCGCGCTCCTCCACGGTGCGCAGGACGTATTCGGCCTCGTTCGCGAGCGTCATCGGGTGCAAGCGTAGAGGCGGGGCGGCGGGCCTTCGGTTACCGGGGTGTTAATTCCTGTTTCACGTCGTGCCGACCGTCGGTGTGGGTGCCGCCGGACCGGTCAACGGCATCCGGAGCAAGGCCTTGCCCGCCGAACTCGGTGCCCACAGCGCGCCGAACCCCGCCGCGGGACACGTCGGCGCGTCGTCGATAGGGACGGGGGTGGTCAGCGCGGTGAGGTTCGTCGTTTCGATGCGCAGCGACTCGAACACGAGGTCCTGGGGGGTTCCCGGTTGCGGGGACGATGCGCCGGGGGCGGGGAACCACGTCGACAGCCACACCGTGTGACTGCCGGTGGCGATGCACGCCGGCGTTGCGTGCAGGCGGTACGCCGGCCCGATGACGTGGTTCGTCGCCGGGTCAAGGCGTTCGACCTCACTCCCCGTCTGCACCCATGCCACCGTTCGACCCAGCGATAGCAGTTTCACGCCGCGGATGACGGCCACCGAGGTATGCGACGACGGATCGATCTTCACCACGGATCCGTCGGTGAGCGTCGCCCACAGCGCGCCGAGGCCGGCCGCAAGCTTCGTCGGTCCGGCCGGGACCTCCACGGTGGCCACGACCTGGAGCGTGTGCGGGTCGAACTCGGTCACCGTCCGCGCGGCGTTGTCGCCCACCCACACGCCGCCGAGCCCCGCGGTGAGGCTTCCCGGTGTACCCGGCAGGGCAACGGTGGCCAGGACGGTGTGCGACTTCGGCCCGATCCGAACGAGGGTGGCCGCACCGGTCGTCCCGGTGGCGGCGGGTGAGGGCATAGGGGTCGAACCGACCGCCCAAACGCTCCCTTCGCCGGTGGCGACGGCGGTCGGGCCCGTGCTGAACACGAGGGTGGCGAGGGTGGCGTTCGAGGTCGGGTCGATCTCGACCAGCGAGGAGGCCGCGCCGTCGTGGCGAGCGAGCCACACGCCACCCTCGCCCACCGCGATGGGTCCCGTCAGGCCGGCCAGGGGGATCTTGGTGACGCCGCTGCCGCCGATGACGAGTGGCGCGCTGTGCGTCCCATCATCAGGGTGCGCCGTTCCGCGGCTGTCGCCGTGCAGGATGACGATGAGCATGCCCGCGACGATGAGCACCGCGGAGAGCGCGAGTCGCTGGTTGCGCTGGGTAACGGTCACGGCTTCCCTTCCGTCGACGACCCGTGCCCCTCTATTCCTTCACACCACGGGCCGAACAACAACCCAGGGCCGCGACTCAGCAGTCGGACGGCGTGGGCGCGCCCTCGAACAGCAGCGTCAGGTCGCCGCGGGTGATGGTGGCGGTCCCGCCGCCGCTCCACAGCCGCCACTGCGCCTGGAACGTGTGCGCATGTTCGGCGGGACTCGACGCGACCCACGTGTAGGCGAACGACGTGGGCTGCCCGCCGACCGGACGCGCCACGGCACCGCCGGGCTGCATCGTGAACGTGCCGCCCGACTCGGTCTCCTGAACCCGAACGATCACCGGTGCTCCCGCGAAGTTCGCGCTCATCTGGACCTGGTAGGCCTCGGCGAGCGTCGCGTCGAACGTCATCCCCGGGATGTTCGCCCAGGCCGTCGTCGACGTCGACGCCGGCGTCGTCGAAAACGTGAAGCTCTGGCAGCTCAGCACGCTGTGCCCGCTCCCGGACGACGCCCACACCGCGACCGGCACCATGACGGCGACGACCGCCGCCGCCGCCCCCACCGCGATCAGACTCCTCTTCATCTGCAGCGACCTCCTTCCGCCTCTCGGCACGGACCAACGTTGGACCATTCTCTCCTTCCAGAAGACCAGAACGTGCCAGCCCTGGCGGAGGTTTCCCGGCTGGCTGAGTGACCGGCAGCTAGCATTCGGGGATGCTCACGCCGGAGGCGCTGGGACGGGCGTTCGGCGCGGCCCCCAACCCCGAGTTGGCGCGACTGGCCGTGTCCCGCCTGGGCGAGCGCCCTGTGGCCCGGGACCTGCTGGAGCGCCCCGACATCATCCTCGCCGCGTCACGGCTGCTCGGCTTCTCCACCGCGTCGGCGGACTTCTTCCTGTCCCATCCGGAAGAACTCGAGTCGCTGGCCGATCTCGCGCCGCGCTCCCGCGACGCGCTGGCTTCGGAGGTGGCGCGCGACGTCGAACGGCTGGGGACGGCACCGGGTCTGCGGAGGTTCCGGCGGCGGGCGTCGTACCGGTTGGCGGCGCGCGATCTGCAGGGTGCGTCCCTGGAGGAGGTCGTCGACGAGCTCACCGCGATCGCCGAGGCGTGCCTCCAGGCTGCCCTGTCGGCCACCGAAGCTTCCGCCGGACTCTCCGTGATCGGCATGGGGAAGCTCGGGGGGGCCGAACTCAACTACAGCTCGGACGTCGACGTGCTGTTCGTCCACGCGGACACGGGGTCGGAGGCGCAGGCGTCCGCGTCGAAGGCCGCCGCCACCGTGAGCGCGTCGCTGACGGAGGCAACCGCGGACGGGGTGGCGTTGCGGGTCGATCCGAACCTCCGGCCGGAGGGGCGGTCGGGCCCGCTCAGCCGTTCGCTCCCCTCGATGCTCGAGTACTACGAACGACACGCCGCCACCTGGGAGCGCCAGGCGTTGCTGAAGGCGCGCCCGGTGGCGGGCGACGTCCCGGCCGGCCGCTCGTTCGTCGAGGCGGTGGTGCCGTTCGTGTACCCCTCGGTCCTGCCCTCGTCGGCCATCGACGACGTCCGTGCCACCAAGGCTCGCATCGAGGAGTTGGTGCGGGCCCGGGGCAAGGGCTCGGTTGAGGTGAAGCGAGGCCGGGGCGGCATCCGCGACATCGAGTTCGCCGTCCAGCTCCTCCAACTGGTCCACGGACGGCGGCACGAACGCCTCCGGGTCACCGGCACCTTGCAGGCGCTGCACGTGCTGGCGGAGGAGGGGTTCGTCGCGCCCGCCGACGCCGAGGCGCTCGCGGATTCCTACCGGTTCCTCCGGCGGCTCGAACATCGCCTGCAGATGGTGCAGGACCGCCAGACCCACGAGCTTCCGACGGACCGCGCCGCCCTGGGGCCGCTGGCCCGGGCGATGGGGGTGGAGGACGCCGGCCGGTTGCGGGCCGACTACGTTCGGCATACGGCCGGCGTCCGGTCGGTGCACGAACGCCTGTTCTACCGTCCGCTGATGGAGGTGTTCGGCACGACCGCCACGGCAGCTACTCCGGCCCAGGCCGGCCGGGACCGGACCGCCTCGGAGGAGCTCCTGGCGGGCCTGGGATTCGCCGATCGGTCGGGTGCATACGACCGGTTCGCGGTGGTGCTCTCGCCGGCCACCCGACTGGGGAAGGTCGTGGGCACGCTGTTCCCCATCGTCGCCCCGGCGCTGTCGTTCGCCGCCAATCCGGACGCCGCGTTGGTCCGGTTCGAACGTGTCATCGAACGCGTGCAGCAGGACGAACGCCTGTCCGAACGCCTGGCCGAGACGCTGCCCGACCATCCCGACGGCGCGCGTCGCCTGGCGGCCTTGGTGGCGGTGAGCTCCGCGTTCGCCGACATGCTCGTTAGCCGTCCGTCGCTGGTGACGGTGCTGCTCGAGCCGTCCACCGGGGAGCCCACGCTGTTCCCGGTCGACCCGCACGCCGAACTGGTGCGGGTGGCGGGCGCGGCGGCGGCGGGCGATCTCCGTTCGCCGGACGTGGGCCGCCGGCTCGCCGCGGTGGCCGGTGACGTGCTGGCGAGGGCCGTCGAACAGGAAGCACCGGGCTTGCCGTTCGCCGTGATCGGTCTGGGGAAGTTCGGCGGCGAGGACCTCGGGTTCGGTTCGGACCTCGACCTCATGCTCGTCTACGAGGGTGAGGGAGCCGACGATTTCCGACGCGCGGCCGAGGCAGCCGAACGCATCTTGATGAGCGTTCGCACCGCCGGGTGGACGCCCGACCCCGACCTTCGTCCGGAGGGCCGCAACGGTCCGCTGGTCCGTTCGATGGCGTCCTACCTCGAGTACTGGCAGCGGTGGGCGCAGATGTGGGAGTACCAGGCGTTGCTCCGCGCGCGATGGGTGGCAGGCGACGAACGCCTGGGTCGCCGGTTCGTCTCGAACGCCGCCGACCTCGCCTATCCGCAGGCGTTGACGCGCGAACAGGCCGTAACCATCCGCCGGATGCGGGTTCGGATGGAAGAGGAGCGCGTTCGGCCGCCCGAGGCTCGTCGGTTCCATTTCAAGCTCGGATACGGGAGCCTGGCCGACGTGCAGTTCGCCGTGGAGCTCGCGCAGATGCGGTTCGGATTCGATCATCCCGAGGTCCGTGCGACGAACATCCTGGAGGCGCTGCAGGCGCTGGCCGCGGAGCGGCTGGTGGAGGACAGCGTCGCGCTGGCTCTGGGCGAGGCGTGGACGTTCCTGTCCGAGATCAAGAACGCGCTGGAGATCGAACGCCGCCTGCCCGTGGAAGCCGTCCCGCCCGGGCCCGAGGCGCAGGCCGCCCTGGCCCGCCGGCTCGGATACGTCGAACAGGCCCGGCACCGGTTTCTCCAGGACTACCAGCGCATCACCCGGCGAGCTCGTTCGGCCATGGAACGCGTGTTCTACGGGGACGACGAGTGAGCTCGCCCCCGCTTCCCGCCTACGGCCACGGCGCGCTCAGCGACCTCACCCCGGCGCTCCTGGCGGCGATGGGAGTGGCGGGGTTCGTCGGCACCGCTGAGCTCGGGCTCGAACGGGTTCGTTCGGCCTGCGTGCTGGTCATCGACGGGCTGGGATGGAACATGCTCCGGGCGCACCGCGAGGAGGCACCGTTCCTGTGGGAGGCATCCGAACGCGCCCGTCCCATCACCGCCGGTTTCCCGGCCACCACCGCGGCGAGCCTGGGCTCGATCGGTACCGGCCTCACCCCCGGCGAGCACGGATTGGTGGGGTATTCGTTCGTGGTGCCCGGCCTCGACCGTGCGCTCAACGCGCTTCGCTGGGAGCGTTACGGGTTCGGCCCCGACGCCCTGCTCGACGCTGCCTTCGCGCCCGAGCGCCTCCAGCCGTCCCCGACGGCGTTCGAACGCGCGACTACCGCGGGCTGCACCGTCACGTTGGTGGGGCCGCCCGAACTGGCCCGGTCGCCGTTGGAACGGGCCATCCTGCGAGGAGGCGAGTACCGCGGCGCCGGGTTGCTCGACCTGCCCCGAACGGTGTCGCGGGCGCTGGCCCCACCGGGGGCGTTCGTCTACGCGTACCACCCCGATCTGGACCGGTCGGCGCACATCAAGGGCGTGGACTCTCCCGAGTGCGCCGTGGAGCTCCGACGGATCGACGAGACCGTGGCCCGCCTGGCGGACGCCCTTCCCCCCGGCGCGACCGTCGTGGTGACGGGCGACCACGGCATGATCGACGTCCCGGCGGAGGGGCGGTTCGACCTGGCCGACGTGCCCGAGCTTGCCGCGGGCGTTCGAACGCTGGCCGGCGAGGCCCGGGCTCGCCACGTCCACGCGAAGGACGGCGCCGCCGGGGACGTGCTGGCGGCGTGGTCGGAGTTCTTCGGTCAGCGAGCCTGGGTGGTCACTCGCGACGAGGCCGTCGACGGCGGCTGGTTCGGGCCGGTCGTTCGCACGGGATACCGTTCGAGGATCGGCGACGTGGTGATGGCAGCCCGCGAGCCCATCGGCGTGTTCCAGCGGGCCGTCGACGCCATCCAGCCCATGCTGATCGGCCACCACGGTTCGATGTCGCCGGACGAACAGCTCGTGCCGCTGATCGAGCTCCGCGGCTGAGGGCGTTACCGCGGCGTGGCCACGCGACCCGCCACGTTCAGCATGTTCGCGTACGCCGTCGCGGTGGGGGGGCGTTCGGCCGGGTTCTTGGCCATGCCCCGGAGCAGTGCCCACGACAGCCCCGGCGGCGTCTCGGGGCGGCGTTCGACCGGATCGGGCGGCGCCTCCTCCAGGTGCGCGTTGCAGATCTGGAACACGCTCTTGGCGGCGAACGGCGGCTCACCGGTCAGACATTCGTAGAGCAGGCACCCGAACGCGTACAGGTCGGTGGCGGGGGTGGCGGGTTCGCCCTTGATGAGCTCGGGCGCCAGGTAGTCGAGCGTGCCGACCATCTGTCCCGGCTTGGTCAGCACGGTGTACGCGGGGCCCTTGGCCATGCCGAAGTCCGTCAGCATCGCGCCGTGGTCGGGGTCGAGCATGACGTTCGACGACTTGATGTCGCGGTGGATGAGACCGGCGGCGTGCAGCGCGTCCAGCCCGCTGGCGACCTGGGCCCCGACCCGCAGGAGATCGGTGAGGGGCAACGGGCCCTCGCCCCGCAGACGCTCCTCGAGGGTTCGTCCCGGCACGAACGCCACCGCCAGGTAGTACCGGCCGTCCGCCTCGCCACCTTCCAGCACGGGCACGAGGTGGCGGTGGGTGACCTCGGTGGCGGCGCGGACCTCGTGGGCGAACCGCCGGCGGTACAGCTCGTCGCCGGAGAGTTCGCCCCGCATCACCTTGAGCGCGACCACCGCGTCGTCACGGGTGGCGCGGTACACGATCCCCATCGCGCCCTCGCCCAACACCGCCTCCAGCCGGTACGGGCCGACCACATCGCCGGGGTTCGGGTCGGCGGTCACGCCACGCCTGCCTGACCGCGGACCTCCGCCAGCCTGGCCGCGGCGCGGGTCGCCGCCTCCGCGTTGCCGGTCCGTTCGGCCACACGAACGGCCCTCGTCAGAAGCTCGGCGGCCTGGTCCCGGGCGTCCAGGGCGGCGGCGCGTTCGGCGGCGCGTTCGAGATACTCCAGCGCCTTTCCCGGGCGGTCGCTGCGGTAGAACCAGAACGCCAGCTCCTCCAGGTGCTCGTCCAGCGTCGCGGCGAACAGCTCCTCCACCGCCAGGCCGACCTGCGTGGACAGCTCGGCGCGCCGGGCCGGGGTGAGGCTGGAGAGCGCGGCCTCCTGCAGCAGGCCGTGACGGAAGGTGCACTCCAGCTCCGGATAGCGGCGAAGCTCCCGCACGATCTCCGCCCGCAGCAGCGTCCCGATGTCGGCGGAGATGTCGGCGGGGCCGGCCACGCGTTCGACCACTCGAACGCTGAACGTCCGCCCCACCACCGCCGCGATCTGAACCAGCGCCCGAGGTCCGGGGGGGAGCCGGTCGATCCGCGCCACCAGCAGGCTCTCCAGCGCCGGGGGAAGGAGGTCCGCCGGATTGGTCGAGACGGTCCACGTTCGACGCCGGTCGAACAGCCCCGTCTCCACCAGCGCCTTCATCAGCTCCTCGAGGTAGAGCGGATTGCCCTCGGCCCGCGCGGCCAGCTCGCGTTTCGTGGCCGGGTCCAGGAGGCCGGGCGGGACCAGGCTGTCGGCGAGCTGTTCGGCCGCCCCCGCGGACAGCGGCTGCAGCGGCACCTCCACCGCCCGGTGCGAGTAGTCGGTGAGGACCTTCAACCGGAGTCGCCACCCTTCGCTGGCCGGGTCGGGCCGCGCCGCGAACGCCAGCAGCACCGGCGCCCGGTCCGTCAGGTCGAACAGGTCCTCCGCCAGCTCCCGAGTCGACGGATCGGCCCACGTCAGGTCGTCCACCGCGGCCACCACCGGGCCGCGTTCGGCCAGCGCCTCCAGCCACAAGCGATAGGTTGAACGGATCCGCCGCGAAAGCTCCTCCGGCGCAGCGTGATCCGCGGCCGCATCCAGATCGAGCCGCACCCCCAGCAGGCGGGCCAGCGCCGGCATCGCCTCGTCCACCCGTTCGCCGAGCAGCGCGCCGAACTTGGCCCGCATCTTGATCCGAACCGCCACATCGGGCTCGCCCTCAACCAGAACGAGCCACGACCGGAGCATCTCGACGAACGGCGAGTAGGGCTGTTCGGCGCCATAGGACGGACACCGGCCCTCCAGCCACGTGACGCGCTCGCCGCCCAGAGCGCGGAGTTCGGCCAGCAGCCGCGACTTGCCGATGCCGGCCTCGCCGACCAGGAACAGGATCTGCCCGCGTCCGGAGACGAGCTCGTCGACGACGGTGGCGAGGCGCGACATCTCCACGTCCCGCCCCACCAGCGGGGTGGCCGCGGGAACGGGCGCTGCGGTGCTCCGGGGACCGACCAGGCGAGAGGTGTGGACGGGTTCGGCCCGACCCTTGACCTGGACAGGGCCCAGCGGTTCCAGTTCGTAGTGCGCTCCGAGGCGTTTGGCGGTGAGCTCGCCCACGGCGATGGTGCCCGGCGCGGCGGCGGACTGCAGGCGCGCGGCGACGTTCGTGGTGTCGCCCATCGCAACCGCCTGGGGAGCGCCGGCGCCGACCACGCCCACGGCGGTCTGGCCGGAGTTGATGCCGACCCTCACATTGAAATCTGTCAGGCCCCACGCGGTCTGGATGTCCCGGGCGTACTCGCCGACCACGCGGATGATGCGCAAGGCCGCACGGGCGGCTCGTTCGGGATCGTCCTCGTGCGCCACCGGGACGCCGAAGTACGCGCAGATCCCGTCGCCCATGTAGGCCTGGATGACCCCGCCGAACTCCTCCACCGCCCGGCTCATCCGCGTCACGCACTCGCCGATCAGCGCCTTGACCTCGTCCGGCTCGAGCCGTTCGCCCAAGCCCGTCGACCCCACGATGTCGGCGAACAGCGACGTCACGGGGCGCATCTCGTCCCGCGGCCGTTCCGCCCCCGGCGAAGCGGCGTTCGGCATCGACGACATCGGGTTCGACGTGGACGGTTCCTGGTCCAAGGCACGACCTCCGCCGCTATTGTCGCGTTCTGCCGTCCGAGTCGCCAGGAGTGCGCCGGTCGGATCGGGTCGTTCGGCCTGCCCGGGAAACCTTGTGGACGGTTCGTCCGTTGGGTGGCATGTCGATATCCCTCGATCCAAGGAGGTTTCACATGCGCCGAACGCCCATCCTGTTGGCGACCTCGATGTGCCTCGCCGTGCTGGTGACGGTCGCGGTCCCGGACTCGGTCGCGTTCGGCGCCGGGACGTCGAGCCCGATGGGTGCGTCGGTCGTCCCGGCCGGCTTCCACGTGCAATCGATCTCGTGGGTCTCCCCGATGCACGGCTGGATGCTCGGGGTCGCCCCGTGTGGCGACGCAACGTGTACGACCGTGGCCGGCACGACCGACGGCGGCGCGACCTGGAGCGTCCTGGGAACCATGACCGCGCCCCTGACGATGGGCGAAAAGAAAGGGGGCCTGTCCGAGATCCGCTTCGCCGACGACCTCCACGGGTGGGCGTTCGGCCCCGCGCTGTGGGCGACGACCAACGGCGGGTCGAAGTGGAGGAAGCAGACACTGCCCGGCGGGGGCCAGTTCGTGGTGGCGCTCTCGGCCGACGCCGATGCCGTCTACCTGCTCGTCTCGCCGTGTGCGTTCAACGGGGATCCCTCCCTGTGTACGGACCCGTTGACGTTGTGGCGAACGACCCCTGCCGACGGGACATGGACGCAGGTGTCGCTCACCCTTCCGGTGGCCCGGCAGGGCATCCTTGCCCAGCACGGGCTCGTCGCCTACCTCGTCGTCCTGGTCGACGAGATCAAGCCCGACATCCTGAAGGCCACCGTCGACGGCAAGCACTGGAGCTCCCGTCCCGACCCCTGCCACAAGGACAAGGACGAGTTCCTGACGAGCATCGCGCCCAGCTCCGACACCAAGATCGCCCTTCTGTGCCAGGCGAACATCGGGTTCGGCAAGGCCGCCAAGCGGGTCCTTCGGTCCAAGGACACCGGTTTGACGACCACAGGAGCCGGCAAGCTGCCCCTGTACGGCATCCAGACGCAACTTGCCGCGACGCCGAGCGGGATCCTCTCGGCGGCCTCCTACTCCATCGGGAGTTGGATCTACCGAAACGACGGCGGCCGCACCTGGACGACCCCGATCGACCTCGGAGACGGCGGACAGGGCTGGAACGACATCGTGTTCACCACGAACAAGATCGGATGGGTGGTCCACGGACCGGCAACGTGCTGCGGCAACAATGGACCCGGCCAGCTCGGCGAAACCACCGACGGCGGCCTCACCTGGGCACCCGTCTCCTGACCTCGCAGGCGCGACGCACCGA
>DAIMKN010000040.1:0-15254 GCA_036721725.1 Actinomycetota bacterium | reverse complement strand
ACCCGCGGGCACTACGACCTCGCGTTCTACTCGCTGTCGTGTCGCAACATCGCCCGGTACTCCCCGCCGGCGCTCGCTCCCGAGGATGGGATGCTGCATGAATGGGAGGTGCTCCTGCGACTGGCGGGGATCGTGGCCGGGCAGGGACCGGAGGCCGACCTGGCCGCTCTGGACGAGTTCGTGGCGCGCCAGGTGCTCCAGCGGGGCGTGGCGAACGCGCTCTCGCCGGCGCACGGCGTGGAGCTGGAGACCGCGTGGCCTGAGGTCAGTGGGCGGCGCGGACCATCATTCCCATCTCGCAGCTCCCCCGGGTGCAGGCGGGAGCGACGCTTCCCGTGCGCATCAGCAAATCCGACCCTTCCGCCATCGCGGTGGAGTGGGCCGCGCCCGGGTAGGAGCTAGCGAACCAGGGTCACCTGCCCGGTTCGGCCGTCCAGGCGGACGCGGGCGCCGTCCGGGATGCGGGCCATCGCTCCGCGCACGCCGAGCACCGCGGGCAGCCGGTACTCGCGAGCCACGATGGCCGCGTGCGAGAGGATGCCGCCGGTCTCGGTGATCAGTCCGGCTAGCGAGGCGAACAGCGGGGTCCATGCCGGCGTGGTCGTGGCGGCCACCATGACGTCGCCGGGGCGAACTCTGGGAAAGTCCTCCGCGGTCCGCACCAACCGGGCCGGTCCCTCCGCGTGGCCGGCGGAAGCGCCGGTTCCCTGCAGCGTGCTGCCATGGGTCTCACCTGCGCCGCGGCCGTAGAACTTCTCCAGGATGGCGTCGCGTTCGGCCTGCACCGGAGGTTCTCCGAGGAAGGGCCGCGGTCCCTCCACCAGGCCTTGCGCGAGCTCGTCCCGTCGCGCCCGCGCGATCGCGTCGATGCCCACCGAACCCGGCGAGGCCAGGGCCGAACGCAACTCCGGGCGCCGCAGCATCCACACATCGTCGAGCCGTGACAGGCGCCCCTCCGCCAGGAGCCGCCGGCCGAACCCCAGCAGCACCTCCCGCGTCGCCAGCAGCCCTGGGTAGTCGATGTCGTACACGTGGCTCTCCTTGAGCGCGTAGCCGAACCGACCCACGGCGAGCACGCCATCGGCGTCGCTCGGGCCCGGTTCGATGGGCGTGATGCGTACGGCCACGGGACGCTCGACCAATAGGCGGATGCTCTCCAGCGTCATCCGCGGCATCTCGGCTTCGCGGGGCAGGGAGAGTTCGTGCCATCTCGAACGCCCCCCGTAGCGCAGCAGGTAGCGATCCAGCTCGTGGAGCCACCGGCGTCCGTCGCGGAGTTCGGCCAGCCGCTCCCGGATCACCTCCACCGGATACTCCCGCAGCACGTCGGCCACGCGAAGCGCACGAGCCCGTTCGGCCAGCCTCCGGACCATGGCGTCGGCCACGGTGGACTCGTCGCCCTGTTCGAGCTGGGCGTACGCGGCGAGCGGATCGGCGCCGGCGGGCATGGAGTCCGTGAAGAGCTCGATCGCCTTCTGGGCCGGGACGACCGCCATGAAGTGCAGCGTCCACTGCCGGAGGACCAGCTCCCACATCCGGTCGAGCATCGCCACCGCCGCCGGTGGATCGGACTGCTCCGGCCGCAGGCGATGGAGACGCCGCGTGATCGAACGAACCTCCGGCCGGAGTTCCTGCGGCCACCGGCGAGGAAGATCCGTCGCCGCGCGTTCCAGGGCGCCCGGTTCGGCCTCCCACTCCATCTCCAGGTCGCCCTCGTACGCCCACCCCAACTCGGTGCGGGCTTCGAACCCGCCGAACGGCCCGCGCAACTCGCGCATCGCCTGGTGCAGGCCGGTCCCGACGGCCTCGAACCACACCGTCGCAGACAGCGGCGTCAGCTGTTCGGGATAGTGCGACGCGTCGGGCAGCCAGGTCGACGGGCTCACAGCGCGGTCATGGGACGGGCCTGCACCAGCCACAGGCCACCCGAGTCGAAACAGAACTCCACGTCGACCGCGCGCCCGAACCCCGTCTCGGCCTGCCGGGTCAGGCGGGCCACGGCCGCCACTTCGTCGTCGCGGAGCGTTCGAGCCAGCCGGAGCGATCCTTCCTTGACGGCCAGCCGCGCTTCCACCGACCCGTCCGGGTGGACGCGGAAGCGGTCCGGGTCCGCCGTGCCCGACACTAGCCGTTCGCCGTGGCCGAACACGCACTCGACCACCACCGTGTCGTCGCCGGTGAACGGGTCTCGGGAGAAGGCCACGCCGGCCCGGGTCGAACGGACCTCCCGCTGGATGATCACGGCCATCGGAACAGCCGCCTTCCCCCGATACGCGGCGACGCGCCCGGACGTTGCCGAAGCTCGGACCGTTCGAACCGCCTCCGCCACTCCGTTCGCCGTCACCCCCATCACGCTCTCGAACTGGCCCGCGGCCGAACGGTCGGCTGCGTCCTCGCCGACCGCCGAGGAGCGAACGGCCAACGGCTCACCCAGCGCCGACACCGCGTCGGGCAGAGTTTCGAACGACCCCTCGTCGTCCACGGTGACCACCACCGCGGGAGGTACGGGAAGGCCCAGCGAGACCAGCCGGAACAGCCCCATCGCCTTGCCCCCTACCCGCTCCTCGGTCATGCCGGTGGCGTTCGGGGTGATGGGGACGACAGGGCTCACGGAGCCGCCGCCGTTCGTCGGGTCCAATCCTCCAGCAGCGACAACGCACGGTCCAGTTCCCCAGCGCTGAGGAAGGCCGCGGTGGCGTAGATGGCCTGGGCCCTCTCCAACGTGAGCGGCGGATCCAGGTCCCGCGCGGCGAGCGGCACGACGGTGACCGGAACGCCGTGGGTGACCACCAGGATGCTGCGTTCGGGACGCGTGGCGATCCGGCGGAACGCCCCGCAATAGCGGTCGAGCGCCTGGACGCGGCTCTCACCGCCACCCTCGGGGATGCCCGAGGGCCCCGCCGAACGCAGCCACCAACGGAAGTCCTCCAGCCGGCCTCCCTCGAACCGGCCCAGGCGTATGTCGTTCAGTTCGGGATCGACCTCGCGTGCAACGTCCTCGCGGCACTCGAGGGCGATGTCGGCGGTGCGGCGGGTCCGCAGGAACTCGCTGGTGATGCAGAGGTCGATCGGCCCTCCCGCCAAAGCGCGGCCGAGGGCTCGGGCCTGTTCGACACCCTCCTCGGTGAGGTCGCACGCCACCGTGGGATCGCCGTTCACCGCGCCTCGGCAGCTGAACTCGCTCTCGCCGTGGCGAGCCAGGATGATGCGTTCCACGTCTGGCCGTCAGGCCTCGTCCAGGCCCAGGAGGCGGGCCGGGTTGTCGGCCACCAGCGTTCGAACCTCCCCTTCGGTCAACCCCGCCTCCAAGAGCCGCCCCACGATCTTGCGGTACGACTCGGCGGGGAGCGGGTTGTTCTGCTGCCCGAGGTCGGAGCCGAGCGACGAACGTTCGACGCCGATGGTTCGGATCCAGTCCACCAGCACGCCGATCTCCCAGTGATAGAAGGTGGAGTCCTCGTCGTACATGCACAGCGAATGCTCCACCAGCGCCCCGAGCTCGGCCATCCTCAAGGCCTCCTCCTTGGTCGCCTCGATCACGAAGTTCGGGTGGTTGACGACCATCCGCTTCACCCCGGCGGTCCTGGCCGCCTCGAACAGCCCAAGGATCGAACGCGGGTACATGTGGCCGCTGGCCAGGATGCCGTCGGCCTCGGCGATCATGGCCAGGATCTCGTGCACCTCCGGTTTGAGCGAATGTCCGTCGGAAGCCCACACGTCGATGGGGCGTTCGGCCATCAGAGGGATGGCCAGCTTGGGGAACTTCAGGTTGGGGCTCTTCTCGTGTTCGAGGTGCGCGGGCGAGGCGGTGGTGGGGAACCACACCACTTTGCCGCCCATGGCCAGCGCCATGTTCACGGCGGACGGGTTGAGGCCGCCCACCTGATTGTTGAGGGCGATCGCGCCGAACACCCTCACTCCGGTGGCGTCCAGGCCGTTCGGCCTGAGGGCCTCGACGTCCGTGGCGGTCGAGTGATGGTGGGACTTGACCACGATGGCCCGGAAGCCGGCGTCCGCGGCATGACGCGCCGCGGCCAGGATGTCGATGCGGCGGGGGAACGGCGAGGGATACGGGTGGACGTGAAGGTCGACGGCGCCCTCCAGCAGCTTGTCCACCCGGTCGCTCATTCGGCGCCGCTCGTGTCATAGGCTTGCAGGCCGTACCCCATGATGCGATGCGGGTAGTAGGCCTGGACGTGGGGGCGGGCGTTCACCGGCAGGGCCGCCCGCATCATCAGCCACTGCACGACCTCGACGCCCTCCGTCCCCCCGAGCTTCATCAGCTCCTCGTGGGTGTAGTTCGTGAGCGGTTCGGGATCCGTGGCCACGCGCTGCAGGAACTCGCGGTCCCAGTCCTCGTGGATCGTGCCGAACGCCGTCCCGGTGAGCTGGTGCGACAGCCCGCCGGTCCCCACGATGACGACCCGCAGGTCCTCCGGATAGCTCAGGATCGCCCGGCGCAGGGCCTTGCCCAGGTCCCAGAACCGCCGGGGCCGAGGGAGCGGGTGCAGGATGACGTTCGACACGAACGGGATCACCGGGATGCGCCAGCCCTCGCCGGAGGAGAAGTCGATCATCGGTAGCGGCGAGATGACGCCGTGATCGACCTCCATCTCCTGACACACCGTGATGTCGAAGTCATCCGCGATGAGCGAACGCAGGATGTGCCACGACAGGTCGGCGTCGCCCTTCAACGGAGGGAACGCCCGCGGTCCCTGGCCCTCGTCCGCGATCGGGTACTCCTCGGCGCATCCCAGCGCGAACTGCGGCCACGCGTCGAGCCAGAAGTGGTCGAAGTGGTCGTTGTAGATGACGAACAGCCGGTCGGGCCGCAGCTCTTCCAGCCACCGACGAACCTCGTCGAACGGACCGAACAACGGCCGCCATTCGTCGTCCTCCGACTTGCCCGCGTCGTACACGTGCTCCATGGACGGCGCGTGCGACGCCCCGATCCCTCCGACGATCGTCGCCACGTCTAGCTCCGTTCCTGTTCGACCCGCGAGCCGGACTCGCGCATCTGCCGCCCGATCTCCACCAGCGACACGCCCGTCACCCCGATCAGCTTGACCATGGTGTAGATCGACATCCCACTCCGCCACATGGCGATCCAGTCGCGCTGTCGGACGAGGCCGCGTTCGGCCTCCGTCAGGCCGAACTGTTCCATCCACGCCTCCTCGTCCGCGGCGAACAGGTCGCGCTGTTCGGGATGCTTCAGCGAGTACGCCGCCTTGTTCAGCCGGAGGCCTCGCCGCGAGGTGTCCTCGTCGAACAGGTCCAGCTCGAGCGGCAGGTTCTTCGGCTGGACACTGTCCAGTCGTCGCAGGTAGTCCTCGGTCAGCTCTGCGTTCGTCATGTGTCCTCTCCTTCGAGGCCGTCCCATCGAACGTGCACCGCGTGCGGCCTGCGGAACTCCCAGCCCGACAGCTCCACCGTGTGGTCGGCGTCGAGGCGCAGGTTCGGGAGGCGTTCGAACAGCAACCGGATGGCCGTTCGAGCCTCCGCCCGGGCCAGCCACGACCCCACGCAGTGATGGCTGCCGATGGCGAACGCCAGATGCGCGCCCTCCTTGCGGTGGATGTCGAACCGGTCGGGATCGGTCCACCGGCGCTCGTCTCGGTTCGCCGAGGACACCACCGCGGCCACCAGCGCGCCCTCCTCCAGCTCGACGCCGGCCAGAATGGTGGCCCGAGTGGTCTGCCGGGTGGAAGTCCCGACCGGCGAATGCCACCGGAGCACCTCCTCCACGGCCGGCTTCACCAGACCGGCGGGGTCCGCGGCGACCTGCGCGGCCTGTTCGGGATGGGACAGGATCGCCCAGGCCGCGATGCCGATGAGGTCGCCGGGCTCTTGCATGCCGCCCACCATCATGACCTTGAGGTTCGACGAGATCTCCTCGGGCGTGAGGCGTTCGCCGTCCACCTCGGAGTGCAGCATGCGCGACAGGATGGAGTCGTCCGCCTCGGTCGCCAGCCGCTCCAGCAGCGGGGCGACGGTCTCGTTCACGTCGCGGCTGGCGGCGTCGGCCACGGCCTGCTTCTCCGGGTCGCCCTCGAAGTTCGACGCGCCGACGCCGAGGTCGTTGAACCAGCCGTTCAGGCGCTCCTCCTCCACCGCGCCCAGCCCGAGCACCTTCTGAAGGGTTCGGACCGACAGCTTCTCGGCGAACGCGTTCATCAGGTCGCACCTGCCGTCCGCCGCGAACCCGTCGATAAGCTCGCCCGCCAGCGGCTCGATGATCGAGTCGATGTAGGGCCGGACCGCGCCGGGCCGGAACACCGGCTCCACGATCGAACGGATCCGCTTGTGGTACGGCCCTTCCGAACCCAGGAGGTTCCGGCCGAACGTGCGGTTGAGGGTGGACGGCTCGGTCTGGGCGGTGAAGACCTCCGGCGCGGTGTCGACGTGTTCGACGTCGTCCCACCGGGTCACCAGCCACAGGCCCACCGACTCCACCCAGCTCACCGGCTCCTCGCGCCGAAGCCGTTCGTAGATGGGATAGGGATCCGCCTCCAGGGCCTCCACGCTGACCGTCGCCGCCGCGCTTGGTTGCGTCATGTCCGTCCCGCGATCTCCTCCGTGGCCTGTTCGTAGCTCTGCACCGCGTCCGCAGCCTCCCCGATGATGCTCCGGGCCGAACGACCCTGCTCGCGAAGGTAGTCGGTCAGCTCCGCGACCGCGCGCGTCAACACCTCGGGACCGTCGGTGATGACCGCCGAGGTCATCTGCACCGCCGAGGCGCCGGCCAGCAGGAACCGGGCCACGTCGAACCCGTCCCGCGCCCCGTTCGTCCCGATCAGGCAGGCGTTCGCGTTCGGTCCCAGACGTGCCCTGGCCTTGGCGATCCACCGCAGCGTCAGCGGCAGCGCCCACGCTCCGCCCACCGCGCCGAACGTCCCCAGCACGGGCCGCCGGGTCCTGAGATCCGGCAGGAATCCCAGGCTGCGCCCCGCCAGACACACCGCGCTTGCCCCGGCGTCGAACGCCGCCGCCGCCGAGCCCACCGGGTCCCCACCCGCCGACAGCTTCACCGTGAGCGGGATGCCGATGGCGTCCCGAACGGGCCGGACCAGTGCGGCCACGCGTTCGGGCTCCTCCACGCTGAGGATCGCTCCGGGCGTGGCCTCCTCGCCGTGAGGCGGGGCGACGTTCAGCTCCAGCCACCGCAGGCCGGCCTGTTCGAACGTCCTCGCCATCCGAACCGCTTCGGCCTGGTCGGCCACGATGATGCTCGCCACGACGTAGGAGTCGCGCGACGCCGCCTCCCGGTCCAAGCCGGCCAGGATCTCCACCCACGGTTCGAACGGTTCGTCCACCAGCCCGGATCGGCAGAACAGGCTGGCGCCGCGCGGCGCGGGTCCCCAGGGGAGTTCGTTCCAGTGTTCGTCCAGCAGGACGTACGTCGCGCCTCGCAACTGACGGCGCGCGGCCTCCGACTCGTTGACGGACTTGGCCACGACGGCGCCCGCGCCGGCGTCGAGGGCGGCTCGGATGCCGGCTGCGGTCATCGTCGCCTCGCCCGAGCCGGCCATCACCGGGTTCTTCAGTTCGAGCCCCGCCACCATGACCGAGAGGTCCGGTGCGTTTGCCACCTCACACTCCTTCGAGTTCGGCCCGGAGTGCGGAGGCACCGGACCTGAGGATGGCAAGGTCGGAGGAGAGCGCGACATAGCGGGCCTCGGGAGGAACTGCGGAAGCGGTCGTCGCGAACGCCCCGAGCGCCACGCCGGCCGTCGCCGCCGCGGCCGTCACCTCGGCCACGCGCGTGGCGACCCGTTCGCGGTCGAAGCCGACGTCGACCAGCAGGTCCGTCGTCCCCAGGAACGCCACGTCGAGCCCAGCCAACAGGATGTCCTGGAGCGGATCGTCGGTCGCCTCCGTCTCGATCTGGCCCACCAGCAACGGCGGTCCGAACGCCACCGCCTCCTCCAAAGGAACAGAACCGAACCCGGCCAGTCCGTGCGCCGGCGACACCGAGCGGCGTCCGTCGGGTGCGAACCGGGTCGCCCGGACCAGCGCGCGGACCTGTTCGACGCCAGTGACGGACGACAGCTGGATCCCGGAGG
This sequence comes from Actinomycetota bacterium, assembly GCA_036721725.1. Lineage (GTDB taxonomy): Bacteria > Actinomycetota > UBA4738 > UBA4738 > UBA4738 > DAIMKN01. Next base: position 7,191 of record DAIMKN010000040.1, on the reverse strand, counting down.
CGCCCGCCTCCAGCAACCGGTTGATCAACCCGGCATCGACCGCCGGCACACGGACGACCACCGGCAGCTCGACGGCCGAACCATGCCGAACGAGCCCCAACGCCTCGGCCTCGCTCAGTTGCGAGTGCTCCAAGTCGACGATGACGAAGTCGAACCCCTCGCCCACGGCCTCAAGCGCGTCGGTCGAGGGGAGCTTGACGAACGGCCCGGCCAGACGGCGTTCGGAAAGCGCCCGGCGGAGGTCCGGTCCGCTTGACTTTCGTCTGCGCATATGTGACGTTATCTCATATCGTGAGGTGGGCCGCAAGGTCGACGCGACCGGTGCGGAACACCGAAAAAGGGGAGCCCGCACCGAGCGCAGGAGGTGGCCATGGCCGTCAACGAGCAGGGGCCGGGACCGGTCAGCACCGGACCGGACGAACGCCACTCCCTCCGGAAGAACGCGGTCGGCCTCCCCGGCCTGATCGCCCAGTCGCTCGGCGTCACCGCCCCCGAGATCTCCGGCGTCCTCATCGCCTCCAGCGTCGCCGCCTACGCCGGCCTGATCACGCCGCTGGCGTTCGTCGTGGCCGGCATCGGCGCGATCGGACTGGGCCTGGTGTACAGCCGGTTCGCCCGCTACGTGCCTCACGCCGGCGGGACCTACGCCATCGTCCGGGCCGGGTTGGGGCCGGACCTCGGCTTCATGGCCGGGTGGATCCTGCTCGCGGTCGGGATCATCTTCGTGGCCGGCCTGGTCATCGCCTCGGCCTTCCTGCTCCAGCTGTTCGGGTCCCCGGCGGTCAAGAACATCTCGTTCCTGGGCAAGCAGTGGACGGGGACGGCCATCTTCCTGGGCGCGCTGGTGCTCCTCATCAGCTTCCTGGGCATCCAGATATCGGCGAAAGTGTTGCTGACGCTCACCGCCGTGGGCGTCGCGTTGCTCGCGGTGTTCGACGTCGTCATCCTGGCCAAGGGCGGCGCGCACGGCCTGGCCTGGTCCGCGTTCAACCCGGCCAACATCTCCAAGGTCGGCGTGTCCACGTTCTTCATCGGCGTGGGCCTCGCCATGACCGGGTTCTCGGGTTTCGAGACCGCGGTGTTCCTGTCCGAGGAGGCGAACGCCCCCCGCAAGCAGGTTCCGAAGGCGGTGGTCGGGGCGGTGCTGGCGGCGGTGGTGTTCTTCGCCGTGACCACGTTCGCCATCGTCACCGGATATGGCGCGGCCAAGGCGGGCCCGACGTGGGCGGGCGACGGACCCTTCACCGTGATCTCCCTGTCGGCGAAGTTCCTGAAGGTCGGCTACGGCCAGCTCCTGCTGCTGATCCTGGCCATCTCCGGCGCGGTCTCGGCGCTGGGGACGGCCAACTTCACCACTCGGGTCGCCTACAGCTGGGGCCGCGAGGGCTACCTCCCCGCCGCGTTCGGCCGGACGCACCCGAAGTTCCGCACCCCGTCCGTGGCGAACGGCGCGCTGGCCGTCACGACGCTCGGGATCATCCTGGCCGGCGCCGCGTGGAAGGGCCAGACGCTCGACCTCAACACGTTCTTCCTGGCGGGATTCGTGGTGTTCAGCTGGCTCCTGCTGTGCGGGGCCGCCGGCATCCTTCCGGTCTACGCGCTGGTGGGCTTGTCCGGGTTCGCCCATTCGCTGCGGAACCATGGGACCGTGGTGGACATCGTGATCGCGCCGCTGCTCGCCGTGGCCGTGGTGGCGACCGCCGAGTTCACGCAGTTCTACCACCAGACCGGAGCGAACAAGATCGCGCCGCTGGTGATGGTGGCCTGGGTGGTGCTCGGGGTGATCGTTCGGCTGGCCACCCGAAGCCGTGTGCGCGCGGCCGAGGCGCAGTTCGACGCGGCTCCCGCCGAGGCCGGCATCCAGTCGGCGGACATGGCGGGTTAGAGGCCTACGCTGGACGCCGTGGCGACCGCGGAGGCCGATGTTCGGGGACACCTCATCGGCGGCGAGTGGACGCAGCCCGCGGACGGGGCCACGTTCGACACGCTCGACCCCTCGACCGGCTTGCCACTGGCCAGCGTGGCCGCGGGGTCCGCGGAGGATGTGGACCGCGCGGTGCGGGCGGCCCGGGCGGCGCTGCCGGCGTGGGAGCGGTTCGACCCCATGGACCGGACGCGGCTCCTCCTTCGCCTGGCCGAGCTGATCGAACGCAACACCGACGAGCTGGCCGAGCTGGAAAGCCGGGATGTGGGCAAACCGATCCGCGAGGCCAGGTCGCGCGACCTTCCGACGGTCGTTCGAACCTGGCTGTATGCGGCCGGGTGGCCCACCAAGATCCTCGGCACCACCAACCCCGCCGACCCGGGCGTGTTCACCTACACCCTGCGCGAGCCCGTCGGCGTGGTCGGCGCCATCACGCCGTGGAACTTCCCCCTGGTCATCGCGTCCTGGAAGCTCGCACCAGCGCTCGCCTGCGGCAATACCGTGATCCACAAGCCGGCCGAGGAGTCGCCGCTCACCGCGCTCCGCCTGGCCGAACTCGCCCTCGAGGCGGGTTTCCCGCCCGGCGTGTGGAACGTCGTCACCGGCGAGGCGGAGACCGGCGCCGCCCTGGCCGGACACGAGGACGTGGACAAGATCTCGTTCACCGGTTCGACCGAGACGGGCGGGGCCATCCAGCGCGCGGCCGCGTCGAACGTCAAACGGCTCACGCTGGAGCTCGGCGGGAAGTCGGCGAACATCGTGCTGGCCGACGCCGATCTGGACGCGGCGCTGGAGGGAGCGCTGCGCGCCACCTTCCGCAACCAGGGCCAGGTGTGTACGGCGGGAGGGCGCCTGGTGGCCCAGACCGCGGTCGCCGATGAGCTGGCCGAACGCCTGGCGCAGCGGGTGGGGAAGCTGAAGCTGGGGCCGGGTCTCGACCCCTCCACCGAGGTGGGGCCGCTGGTGTCGGCCCGCCAGCGCGACCACGTCCTGGAGCTGTACGGCGCGGCCGCCCAGGAGGGCGCTCGAGCCGCGGTGGGCGGCGCCGCGGCCACGGTCGAGGGCTGGCCGGACGGCTACTTCGTGCAGCCGTCGGTGTTCGTCGAGACCACGAACGACATGCGCATCAACCGCGAGGAGATCTTCGGGCCGGCCGTCGCCGTCATCCCGGTGGCGGACGAGGAGGAGGCCGTTCGGGTGGCGAACGACACCCGCTATGGGCTGGCCGCGGCCGTGTGGACGAACGACGTGGGGCGGGCCCACCGCATCGCCCGGGCCCTTCGTGCGGGGACCGTGTGGGTGAACATGTACGGCGGGCTCGACCCGTACGCGGCCTACGGCGGTCGCGGCCTGTCCGGCTACGGGTACGAACTGGGCCCCGAGACCGTGGAGGAGTACACCGTCCTGAAGACCGTTCGGACCCAGATCTCATGACCGTGACCCACGACCTGAGTAGCCTGGACCGGGCCCACCTGCTGCACCCGCACGCCACCGTGGGCCGGCCCTCCGATCCCCTCATCCTGGTCAGAGGGAAAGGTGCGCTGCTGTGGGACTCGGACGGCAACGAGTACATCGACGGAACGTGCGGGCTGTGGCAATGCGCGGTCGGCCACGGGCGGGCGGAGCTGGCCGACGTCGCCGCCGCCCAGATGCGCGAGCTGGAGTTCTACGCATCCTTCTGGGACCTGTCGAACGAACCCTCCATCCGTCTCGGCGAGCGATTGGCGTCTCTGTCGCCGGAAGGGCTCGACACTGTCTTCTACACGAACGGTGGTTCCGAAGGCGTGGAGACCGCCATCAAGCTGGTTCGCCTGGCGTGGGACGCGGCGGGCTCGCCGGACCGTGACGTCATCCTGTCCCGCAAGGCCGCCTACCACGGGGTCGGTTCGGCCTCCCTGGCCGCCACCGGCATCCCGCCGCTCAAGGAGGGGTTCGGCCCGTTCGCGCCCGGCTTCGTCCACCTCACCACGCCGCACCCCCTGGCCCTCGGTCCGGGCGCCACCGACTTCCTGATCGACGAGCTCGAACGCACCATCCAAGAATTCGGAGCCGAACGCATCGCCGCGTTCATCGGCGAGCCCATCATCGGGGTCGGCGGCATGATCCCGCCTCCCGAGGACTACTGGCGGCGGGTCCAGGAGGTGCTGCGGCGCAATGACATCCTGCTGATCCTGGACGAGGTGGTCACGGCGTTCGGGCGGACCGGGCGGTGGTTCGGCGCGCAGCTCTACGACCTGGACGCCGATGTCATAGTCACCGCGAAGGCGCTCACCAGCGGCTATATCCCCATGGGCGCGGTGCTCATCGGCCGTCGCCCCATGACCATGCTGGAGGGCTGGCCCTTCCGCCACGGCTTCACCTACAACGGTCACCCCGTCGGGGCCGCGGTGGCGCTGGCCAACCTCGACATCATCGAACGGGAAGGACTGCTGGCCAGGGCCGTCGAGATGGGCGCGCACCTGCTGAACGCGCTGAAGCCGGCCGAGTCGCTGGACGCGGTGGCTGAGGTCCGCGGGATCGGACTGATGCTCGGCGTCGAACTCAGCGAGGGCTTCACCGACGCCTCCCCGGTCGCGGCCGGCGCTCGCAAGGCCGGGGTCATCGTTCGAGCCACCGGACAGAAGGTCGTGATGTCGCCGCCGCTCGTCATCGAACGCGAACAGTGCGACCGTATCGCCGAGGTGCTCGGCGAGGAGCTGGCCAAGCTGTGACCGCGGGCAAGACCAGGGCGCCCCGGGGCACGCCGCTCAACCAATCCGTGGGCCGGGCCGTTCGGATGCTCGGATTCTTCACGCCCGAGGAGCCCGAACTCACCCTGGCCGACCTCACCGCCCGGCTGCAGACGAGCAAGGCGACCACGCATCGCTACGCCTTGGCCCTGCGCGAGGTGGGGCTGCTCCGCCACGACCCATCCCGCGGCGTCTACACCCTGGGGCCGCGCATCGTGGAGCTGGCCGCCACCGCGTTGGCGGGCCTCCGCATCATCACGGTGGCCGGCCCTCACATGCAGCGCCTGGTGGCGGAGGTGAACGAGACCGTGGTGCTGTCCATCTGGGACGGGGACGCGCCGGTCGTTGTTCGGGTCGAGGACAACACGGACCGGGTCGTACAGATCGTCGTTCGAACGGGCTCCCGCCTCCCTGAAGGCTCGGCGCAGGGCAAGGTGTTCCGGGCGTTCCTGGGCGATGACTCCGACGGGACGCTCACGCCGCGGGAGCGAGAGGCCATCCGGGAGACCCGGGTGGCGGTGAACTCGCAGGTGGTGCAGCAGGGCATCCGGGCCATCGCCACGCCGGTGTTCCAGGACCGCGAGCTGGCGGCGGCCATGGCCATCGTGGGGACGACGGCGTCCATCCCGGCCAAGCCGGACTCAGGGCTGGGCCGGAGCCTCCGGTCGGCTGCCGAGGTGCTGTCCGCGGAACTCGGATTCCTCCGTGACGAAAGGAGCGCATGACTATGCCGGCGGTGAGGTGGGAAGACATCCCCCTGGAAGACGTTCGGCCCGGCGTCCGGCGGCGAGGGTTCGGCACGAACGACGTCCTGCTCGTGATGAACCTGTGCGAGCCGGGGATGGACCTGCGCCCCCACGTCCACGAGTTCGACCAGATCGCAATGATCGTGAAGGGCCGCTGCAACTACTTCGTGGGGGACGAACGCAGCGAGATGGGGCCGGGTTCGATCCTGCTCATCCCGGCGGGTGAGGAGCACTACATCGAACCGCTCGGCGAGGAAACGGTGGAGAACATCGACCTGTTCGCTCCGGCCCGCCAGGACCTCGCGCACCTCACGGACTGGATGAGAGAGCCCTCCGCGACAAACTAGCGCCTGCGGTCCGATGACCATAGACTCGGCCCCTCCGCGAAAGGGGCGAACGATGGCGAACGACGATCCGCAGAACGACTTCCAGCCACAGCCCGAACGGGAGGACGAGCTCCTCGAACCGGGCCAGCCGGCGCCGACGGACGCGCCGCCGGTCTCCGACGAGGTGCTGGCGACCCCCTCCCAGGGACTCGAACGTCACCCCCAGCCGCAGAAGCGGGTCATCATCGTCGGCGGGGGCATCGCGGGTCTGGTGGCGGGGTTCGAGCTGATGCGGCAGGGGCACGAGCCGCTGATCCTGGAGGCCCAACACCGCGTGGGCGGCCGTGTGTACACGCTGCGGAACTTCGCGCCCGGGCTCTACGCGGAGGCCGGCGCCATGCGGATCCCCCGGGTCCACAACCTCACGTTCGAGTACTGCCGGTTGTTCGGGCTGGAGATGCGGCCCTTCATCATGGGCAATCCAAGATCGTTCGTGCACCTCGGAGGACTGCAGATGACGTTCGCCGAGGCGAACGCCGACCCCGGTCGGTTGCCGTTCGAGCTTGCGGAGCACGAGAAGGGCCGAACGTGGGACGAGATGTGGAACGAGGCCGTGGCCGACGTCCGCGAGATGTACGAGCAGGGCGGAGAGCAGGCCTGGCCCGACATCGTGGCCAAGTACGACCAGTACTCGATCCACGAGTTCCTCAAGATGCGCGGGTTCTCCGACGGCGCCATCGAGCTCTATGGCGTCATGAGCTTCCGCGAACAGAACATGAACGCCGCCGTCATCGAACAGTTCCACGAGGTCGTCGGCAAGTCGTTCGAGGACATGCAGGAGATCGCGGGCGGGATGGACTTGCTGCCGAACGCGTTCTACGAGCGGATGCCGCAGCAAGTCCGGTTCGGCGCCGAGGTGAACGCCATCGAACAGGACGACCACGGCGTGACGGTTCACTACCGAACGGGCTCGGGCAGGTTCTCGGTGAACGGCGACTACGCCATCGTGACGGTGCCGTTCCCGGTGCTCCGCGACATCGAAGTGACGCCCGCGTTCAGCCGGGAGAAGCAGAAGGCCATCCGGGAGCTCAACTACAACGCGTCCACGAAGATCCTGTTCCAGGTTCGCCACCGGTTCTGGGAGGGCGAGGAGTTCGGCATCATCGGGGGGACGACGGCCACGGACATGCCGATCCGCCGCATCGTGTACCCGTCGTTCAGTGACCCCTCGCAGGAGCGAGGGATGCTGCTGGCGAGCTACACGTGGGCTCAGGATGCGCTGCGGTGGGGGTCCATGAACGAGGAGGACCGCGTCGAACAGGCCCTGGAGGACGTGGCGAAGATCCACCCGGAGATCGTCGAGGAGTTCGAGGTCGGCGCGTCGCACGCGTGGTACAGCGACCCGTACGCCGGCGGGGCGTTCGCGCTGTTCGAGCCCGAACAGCAGACCCTGTTGCAGGATCACA
>DAIMKN010000039.1:0-15794 GCA_036721725.1 Actinomycetota bacterium | reverse complement strand
ACCTGGTGACCGTCGAGGGCATCTTCGCCGGCATCTCCTCGGGCGCCGTGCTCCACGTGGCGCGGCGACTTGCTGCCGAGCTCGAACAGGGCGACGTGGTGTGCCTGCTCCCCGACGGCGGCTGGAAGTACCTGTCCACGCAAGCCTGGTCGCAGGACCTCGGGCTGGCGGAGAAGTCCGTGGAGGAGACCCTGTGGTGGTGAGACGGGCATGAGCGACGAACGGCCGATCGGCGTGTTCGACTCCGGCGTGGGCGGCCTGACCGTGGTGCGTTCGATCATCGACGACCTGCCGAACGAGGCGATCGTCTACTACGGCGACAGTGGGCGGGCGCCCTACGGTCCCCGCAGCCTGGAGGAGATCCGGGGGTTCGCCGTCCAGATCGCCCAGCACCTCCAGCGTGCCGACGTGAAGCTGATCGTCGTGGCGTGCAACTCGGCCACCGCGGCGGCGCTGCCCGAGGTGGCCGCCGCCGTGACGGTCCCGGTCATCGGGGTGATCGAGCCGGCCGTTCGGACCGCCGTCACCGCGACCCGCAACAACAGGGTCGGGCTGATCGGGACGCTCGCCACGGTGGGGAGCGGGGCCTACCACCGGGCGGTCGAGGCGACCGGCGCCGGGGTTGAACTGTTCGCCGAGGCCTGTCCGCTGTTCGTCGAGTTCGTGGAGAACGGCGACACCACCAGCCCGGAGCTGCAGGAAGCCGCTGCGCACTACCTGGCGCCCCTGCGGCAGGCCAACGTCGACACCCTGATCCTAGGCTGCACCCACTACCCGCTGCTCCGAGGCGCCATCCAGCATGTCATGGGCCCCGACGTACTGCTGATCTCCTCGGCCGACGAGACCGCCTCCGACGTCTACGACGTGCTGGCTTCGGCCGGCGCGCTCCGGCAACAGGGCCATCCGGTGCACCGGTTCGAGTGCTCCGGCGACCCGGAACGCTTCGCGTCGCTCGGCCGCCGCTTCCTGGGGCCGGAGTTCGCCGGCGCCGTCACGGTATCGTTCGAGCCGGTCACGACGGCCTGAGCTGGGCAAGGGACGAACGATGGACCTGACGATCCTGGGGTGTGGCGGCACGTGGCCCGGCAAGGGCGGGGCGTGCAGCGGCTACCTGGTCCGCGAGGACGGGTTCAACCTGTGGATCGACCTTGGGACCGGGACCCTCGCCAACCTCCAGCGGACGATCGACCTGCTGGACGTGGACGCCGTGATCGTGTCCCACGCCCACCCCGACCACTTCGTCGACCTCTACCCCTACTTCTACGCGCGGCTGTTCGACCCCTCGCACCCCTCGGCGCTGCCTCTGTTCACGCCCCCGGGGGCGTTCGACAGGATCGCCTCGCTGCTGTCGGGCTCGGGCGCGGGCATCGACAACATGCGCCGGGTGTTCGACGCTCGAACGGTGGAGCCGGGGGAGCAGTTCCGGGCCGGGCCGTTCACCGTTCGAACCCAGCCGATGTGCCACACCGTCCCGACGCTCGGGATGCGCGTGGAGGGGAGCGACGGGGCGACCCTCGCCTACAGCGCGGACACCGGGCCCACGGACGAACTGGTGGACCTGGCCTGGCACACGGACCTGCTGCTGAGCGAGGCGACCATGGGCGCGGAACAGCAGAGCCGTAATCCGATCCACCTGACCGGCCGGCAGGCCGGCGAACATGCCGCCCGCGCCGGGACCGGCCGTCTGGTGCTGACTCACCTGTGGCCGTCGACCGACCGCGACCGGGTTCGGCTGGAGGCCGCCTCCGCCTACGACGGCCCACTCGAACTGGCGGCCGAGGGGATGGAGGTCACGATATGAGCGGAGCGCAGGACGAGGCCGGCGCGGCGACGCGGGGGAGGATCGACGGGCGGGATGCGGGGGACCTGCGTCCACTGAAGGTCGAGATGGGCTACCTGGAGTGGGCCGAGGGCTCGGTGTTGCTGGAGATGGGCAAGACGCGGGTGCTTGTGGCGGCGTCCTACGAACCGAAGGTGCCCCGGTTCCTGGCGGGGAGCGGCAGCGGCTGGGTCACCGCCGAATACAGCATGCTGCCCCGTTCGACCGCCGTTCGCACCCAGCGCGAGGTGTCCCAGGGCCGCCCGTCCGGACGGACGCAGGAGATCCAGCGGCTGATCGGCCGCAGCTTGCGTTCGGTCACGGAGCTCGAACGGATGGGGGAGTGCACCATCACCATCGACTGCGACGTCCTGCAGGCGGACGGCGGCACCCGAACGGCCTCGATCACCGCCGGTTACCTCGCGCTGGCCCAGGCCGTGGGGAAGCTGCGGGCCGCGGGGAAGCTGAAGCGCGACGTCCTGCGGGACTCGGTGGCCGCAGTGAGCGCGGGGATCGTGGGGGAGGACCTGCTGCTGGACCTGTGCTACGAGGAGGACGCCCGGGCCGAGGTGGACTTCAACGTGGTCATGACCGGCTCCGGCGACCTGGTCGAGGTGCAGGGGACCGCGGAGGGCGCGCCGTTCTCCCGGGCCCAGCTGGAACGGCTGCTGGACCTGGCGGGCGGCGGCATCGAACGCCTCACCGAGTTCCAGCGCCAGTCGCTGGCCGGCCCGACTCCTTAAGTTCGTGGCCCTCCCGCCGAAGCTGGTCATCGCTACGCGCAACGACCACAAGGTGAGGGAGATCCAGCGGATCTTTGCGGGCTCGGTGGAGTGGGTGACGTTCCGCGATGCCTCCTGGCCGGACGTGGAGGAGACCGAGGACACTTACCAGGCGAACGCGCTGCTCAAGGCCCACGAGGTGGCCGCCGCGACGGGCCTCCCAGCCCTGGCGGACGATTCGGGGATCGAGGTGGACGCCCTGGGCGGCGCGCCTGGGGTGCGTTCGGCCCGATTCGCCGGCGACGACGCCACCGACCAGGACAACCTGCAGCTGCTCCTGGAACGCCTGCGCGGCGTGCCGCCGGCCGAACGCACCGCGCGGTACCGCTGCGTGGCGGTGTGCGCCTTCCCGGAAGGTGAGGAGGTCACGGCCGAGGGGACCTGCGAGGGCACGCTGAGCCTGGAACCGCGCGGCCGGGGCGGGTTCGGCTACGACCCTGCGTTCGTCCCACTCGGCGAGACGCGGACCATGGCCGAGCTCACCCCGGAGGAGAAGGACGCCATCAGCCACCGGGGGACGGCCTTCCGCAAGCTCCGAGACAAGCTCGTCGAACGCACCCCCGCCTGACCTCTATGCTCTGGCCGCCACGGAGAGAGGATCCGCCATGACCGACAGCTCGAACGACGCGACCGGCGCGGCCGGAGCCGGAGCGACGTCACCCCCGGAGCAGGCAGCCCGCGACCTCATCGACCGGTACTGGGAGCAGCTCCTGGAGCTCGAACCGATCCTGGGTACCGAGGTCGGCGACGAACGGTTCGACGACCGCCTCGACGACCGTTCGGAGGAAGGGCGGGCGCACCGCGATCGGGTGCAACGCGACGCCCTGGCCGCCGTCACAGCGTTGGACCGGGGCGACCTTTCGGAGGACGTTCGAACGGCGCTCGACATGATCGAGTCCATCGCCACCCGCGACATCGACGCGGTCCGGTTCCGGTTGGACCGGTTCGCCGCCGTGTCGCACCTGTGGGGGCCGGGCCAGCTGTTGGCCATCGTGGGGTCGCTCCAGAAGGCCGACTCGCCGGAGCGGCTGGACCGCTACGTGGCGAGGCTGCGGTCCGTCCCGGCCTACCTGGAGGAGGTCGGCCGAACGGTGACGGACGCCGCGAGAGCCGGCCAGACCGTCTCCGGCGTCGTGGCCGACCGAGCCATCGCGCAGGTCGAACGCCAGGTGGCGGGGGGTCCGGAGGACTCACCCGCGCTGCGGCCGGTGGCGTCCGGGTCCGACGCGGATCGCGAACGGGTGGCCGAGGTGGTCCGGGACGAGGTGATGCCCGCGTACGCCGCGTACCTCGACACCCTCCGGGCGTACCGGCCCGCGGCCCGGGAGGGGTTCGGGCTCTGCGAGCTCCCCGACGGCGAGGCGATGTACGCGGCGCTCATCAACTCCTTCCTGACCATCCCCCTGGACGCCGCGACCGTCCACGAGACCGGCTTGGAGAAGCTCGCCGCCACCCGCGATGAGCGCCGGGAGATCGCCCGTTCGCTCGGCTTCGAGGAGCCGAACGACGTCCTGGCCGACCTCCAGGCATCCGGCCGCAACACGGCCTCGACCAAGGACGAGCTGGTCGGCTTGGCCGAACGGCAGGTCCGGCGGGGCTGGGACGCCGCCCCCGGATGGTTCGGCCGCGTGCCCGACGCGAACTGCGAGGTCCGCGCCGTCGAGGAGTTCCGTGAGGCCGACATGCCGTTCGCGTTCTACCAGGTGCCGAACCCCGACGGCAGCCGGCCGGGCGTGTACTACGTGAACGCCTCCGAGCTTTCCGAACGCCCGCTGCACCACCTCGCCACCACCACGTATCACGAGGCCAACCCGGGCCATCACTTCCAGCTGGCCCTGGAGATCCAACGTTCCGACCGCGTGCCGCTGCGGCGCTTCGGCGGGCTGCTCTCGGGCGGCGCGTTCATCGAGGGCTGGGGCCTGTACAGCGAACGCCTGGCCGACGAGATGGGGTTGTTCGAAACGGAGTTCGAACGGATGGGGATGCTCGACGCGCAGGCCATGCGGGCGGCGCGGCTGGTGGTGGACACCGGGCTGCACGCGTTCGGCTGGAGCCGGGAGCGTTCGATCTCCACGATGGAGGAGGCCGGGCTGCCGCACCTCGACGCGGTCATCGAGACCGATCGCTACATCGCCATCCCGGGGCAGGCCCTGACGTACATGATCGGCCAGATCGAGATCGAGAACACCCGGCGCGAGCTCTCGGCCCGGCCGGGGTTCTCGCTCAAAGACTTCCACGACCGCGTGCTGTCGCTGGGGTCGATCCCCCTGCTGTCGCTGCGACGCGAACTCCTGGGCTGATGGTGTTCGTCCGTGACATGGAACAACCTCCTTCGCGTGTTCGTCGAGTGATCGGCGCCTCGTCGCCGGGCGGGTGCTCCTCCGACAGGGGTGCCGGCGGGCGCTCTCCTCGGCGGTCGACCCGGTGGCCTGTCCGGTAAACGGACCTTTCAACTCATACGCATAGGTTCGCGCGCGGTTCGTTCCACGTTTCCGAGGAGGGTCGCCGGGGAAACCCATCCGACCAGCGCGCCGATGCGAACAACTCCTCGTGGAGGCGAATCATGTGGCCTGATCCCCTCGCCGGTTCCGAAGTCCCCGACCGGATCCCGGACGAGCTGCTCCAGCAATACAGCGCCGAGGCGCGCAAGGCTGTCCAGCGCCGTTACCGCGTCCCGCGCCGTTCGCCCGCCCGCATGCTGCACCGCCTGATTGCCTCCGCTCGGGACGGTAACTTCTGGCCCGCCAGCATCGCGTTGTCCTTGGCCGCCGCCGCGTCGCTGGTGATGTTCGGCGCGATCGGCTATGCGGTGTACCTGTGGCCGGAGCCCGCGGTCTACGTGGCGATCGCCTTGTCGGCGTCAGGAGCCGGCGTGGCAGCGGTGTCGCTCGTCCGGCGGCTCCGGGGCCGCCTTCGGACCTGAGTCAGACCGCTCGAATCGGTTGCACGGCCGGGTCGTCCAGGACCTTCGACAGCCGAACGAGCGTGCCGGGAGAGTTCTCCGTTCCTTCCTTCACCGAGACCTCGTCCATCACGGCCATCATCAACGGGAAGCCGCGACCGTGGCCGTCGATCTCCGGCATCGCCACGCGGCGCCGGAACACGCCCTGGTCCTGGACGCGAACGTCAACGCGCGCGGCCGCCACGGTGACGAACACCTCGATATGCGAGGAGTTCGTGTGGACCATGGCGTTCGACGCGGCTTCCGAGGCGGCCAGCACCAGGGCGTCCACGATGCCGCCAGGAATCCCGGGCCGGGTCGTGATCTCGCGAACGAACCGGCGAACCTGGGCCAGCGCGGAGGGGTGAGCACGAAAGCGACGCCTGACCGGATCCGCGGCGTCCGGCAGACGCGAGGTGTGCGAGGACGATGACAACACGGCGATCCTCTCTGGGCGGGCAGGCTGCAACAGCCGCTTGATAGGTTCCCCCGATACCGGGTGACTAACCGGACCTCGAACCCTTTGCCGGACGCCGGTCGTGCGGCAAGCCGCGGACCCTCCTTGCACTGCTGGGGGCCGCCCGGTACGGTGCAACGAGTCTCGCGAACGCGACCGAAGCCTGAAGGGAGTCATGGCGCGCCCCACCGCTCAGATGGTCCAGACGACGACGGCCCGGGGAGGGGAGGTGGCCGTTCGACTAGACGGCGTTCGGAAGCGCTTCGGCGACGTCGTGGCGGTGGACCGGGTCACGCTCGACGTTCGCCAGGGCGAGTTCTTCTCGCTCCTCGGACCGTCCGGTTCGGGCAAGACGACGTGCCTGCGGATGATCGCCGGGTTCGAGACGCCCACCGAGGGCCGGGTGGTGCTCGCGGGCCGCGACGTCACGGATCTGCCGCCGTACGAGCGCGACGTGAACACCGTGTTCCAGGACTACGCGCTCTTCCCTCACATGAGCGTTGGCGACAACGTGGCGTACGGGCTGCGGATCCGCAAGGTGCCCAAGGCCGAACGCCTCCGGCGGGTGGCGGACGCGTTGCGGATGGTCCGCCTCGAGGGGTTTGAGAAGCGCAGGACCACGGCGCTCTCCGGCGGCCAGCGACAGCGGGTCGCGCTGGCTCGCGCGCTGGTCAACCAGCCGTCGGTCCTGCTGCTCGACGAGCCGCTCGGGGCGCTCGACCTGAAGCTCCGCCAGCAGATGCAGATCGAACTGAAGGCGATCCAGCAGCGGGTCGGGTTGACGTTCGTCTACGTGACCCACGACCAGGAGGAGGCGCTCACCATGAGCGACCGCCTGGCCGTGTTCAACCACGGCCGCATCGAACAGCTGGGCACGCCGGCGGAGGTGTACGAACAGCCGCGCTCGGCGTTCGTCGCGGGCTTCGTCGGCGTGTCGAACACGCTCGACGGCGAGGTTGCCGAACGCATCACCGGCTCGTCCGCCGCCGTCACCGTTCGGCCGGAGAAGATCCGGATCCTGGGAGAAGATGAGTCACCGCGACCGGGGGAGTGTTCGGCCTCCGGCCACGTCCGGGAGGTCGTCTACCTGGGTTCGGTGACGCGCTACGAGGTCGAACTGGACGGGGGCGGGACGCTGCAGGCGCTGCGCCAGAACCTCGAACAATCGTCGATGGAAGCGCTGGCCGTTCGGGGCAAGCCCGTTCGGCTGGCATGGGATCCACAGCACAACCGCCGGATCGATCCGGCAGGCCAGGAGAGCGGACCGTCGGGGTCCGAGGAGGAGGAAGGATGAACAGGAGGCAGGTGACGCCCGTCGTGATGCTCGCGGTGACGCTGGTGGCGGGGGCGTGCGGGAAGAGCTCGACGAGCGGGCCGAAGGTGCCGACGTCGGTGGGCAAGGGCGAGGGCCAGCTCAACCTCATCGCGTGGCTGGGCTACACCGAGGACGGCTCGACCGATCCGAAGTCGGACTGGGTGCACCCGTTCGAGAAGCAGACCGGTTGTCAGGTCCACGTGAAGTACGGCAACACGTCCGACGAGATGGTTACGCTGATGCGCCAGGGCGGCGGGAGCGTCTATGACGGCGTGTCCGCCTCGGGCGACGCCACCAACCGGCTGATCGCCCACGGCGACGTCGCCGCGGTCAACGTGAACCTGGTGCCCGGCTACAAGCAGTTCGTTCCCACACTGCAGTCGCCGCCCCACAACACGGTGAACGGCGTGCACTACGGCGTGTCCTACATGTACGGGGCGAACGAGCTCATGTACAACACGAACTCCGTCACGCCGGCACCCACCAGCTGGAGCACGGTGTTCGATCCGAGTTCGCCGTATGCCGGCAAGCTCACAGCCTACGACAGCCCGATCTACATCGCCGACGCGGCCCTGTACCTCAAGACGCACCAGCCGTCGCTCGGCATCAAGGATCCCTACGAGCTGACATCCGCGCAGCTCGACGCGGCCACCGCCCTCCTCAAGGCCCAGAAGCCGAACGTCAAGAAGTACTGGTCGGCCGCGGCGGACGAGATCGACCTGTTCACCAGCGGCGACCTGGTGGCCGGGACCGCGTGGCCGTACCAGGTCAGCATCCTGCAGGCCGACCACCAGCCGGTGGCGGCGGGCATCCCGTCCGAGGGAGCCACGGGATGGGCCGACACCTGGATGATCTCGTCGCACGCCAAGCATCCGAACTGCATGTACAAGTGGATGCAGTGGGCCTCGACCCCCCAGGTCCAGGTGCAGGTGGCCGAGTTCTACGGCGCCACGCCCAGCAACACGGCGTCGTGTTCGATCCTGACCGCCGGCATCGGCGCGGCCGCCGCGGCCCCGTACCACTGCGGCGACGAGGCGTTCGTCCACCAGCTGTATCTGTGGAAGACGCCGCTGGCGCAATGCGGCAACGGCCAGTCGAACTGCATGGACTACTCGGTGTGGGAGCAGAAGTGGACGGAGGTCAAGGGCTGACCTGACCTGGACCGCACGATGGCCGCCTCGATCCCCGCAGCCAGCCCGGCCCCGTCGCTCCGCCGGCGGGTGTCCGGGCTGCTCAACCGCCACCCCCGGGTCAAGTTGCTGCTGACTCTCGGTCCGCCCCTGGGGTGGATGGGCGTGGTGTATCTGGGGGCCCTGTCGCTGCTGCTGGTCTCGGCGTTCTGGCGGATCGACCCGCTGACGTCCGGCCTGGTCAAGCAGTTCGGCTTGTCGAACGTTCGAACCCTTATCCACGATCCCGTGTATCGCACCATCGCCCTGCGCACGATCGGCATCGCGGCGGCGGTCACGGTCACCGACATCGTCCTGGCGCTGCCCATCGCGTATTTCGTCGCACGGCTGGCATCACCCAGGGTGCGTTCGGCCATCCTGGTGATGGTGGTGCTGCCGCTGTGGTCGAGCTACCTGGTACGGGTGTACGCCTGGCGGGTCATCCTGGACAAGGGCGGCCTGCTGAACTGGACGCTCGGCAAGGTGCACCTGGGCGGGCTCAACATCAGCTTCACGAACTGGGCGGTGTGGATCACGTTCTCCTACATCTGGCTGCCGTTCGTCATCCTGCCGATCTACGCATCGCTGGAGCGCGTGCCGAACTCCTACCTGGAGGCCTCCAGCGACATGGGCGCGACCTGGTGGACGACCTTCCGTCGGCTCATCCTGCCGCTGGCGCTGCCCGGCATCGTTGCGGGTTCGATCTTCTCGTTCTCGCTCACCCTGGGCGACTACATCGCGCCGAGCCTGGTCGGCAACACGCAGTTCATCGGCAACGTGGTCTACGGGAGCGTGGGGGTGTCGAACAACGTCCCGTTCGGCGCGGCGTTCGCCATGGTGCCGGTGCTGGTGATGGCTGTGTACCTGCTGGTGGCGCGGCGGACGAAGGCGTTCGAGGCGCTCTAGGCATGGCGGCGCGAACGAAGTCTCGCAGCGGCGCGGCCGTGGAGTCCAGGTGGACCCGGCGGTCCATGGCGGTGGCCACCGTGGCGGTGCTGCTGTTCCTCTACGTCCCGCTGGCGGTGATCCTGCTGTACGCGTTCAACTCCTCGCGAGCACAGGCCTGGCCCATCCCCGGACTGACCCTGAAGTGGTTCGGCGTGGCGTGGAGGAACCTGGCGGTGCGCAGCGCCCTGGCCGCCTCGCTCAAGGCGGGGGCCGGCGCGACGGCGGTCGCGCTGTTCCTCGGTTCGCTGGCCGCGATCGCCGTCCACCGGTTCCGCTTCTTCGGCCGGGAGGCCGTGTCGTTCCTGCTGGTCCTGCCCATCGCGCTACCGGGCATCGTCACGGGGATGGCCTTGAACTCCTCCATCACCTCGGTGGGCCTGGGCTTCAGCCTGCTGACCGTGATCATCGGCCACGCCACGTTCTGCGTGGTCGTCGTCTACAACAACGTGCTGGCCCGGCTGCGCCGAACGGCCGGCTCGCTGACGGAGGCGTCGATGGACCTTGGGGCCGACGGATGGCAGACGTTCCGGTTCGTCACGCTTCCCAGCATCGGCACGGCCCTGGTGGCCGGCGCGCTACTGGCGTTCGCGTTGTCGTTCGACGAGATCGTGGTCACGAACTTCACCGCGGGCGCCACGACCACGCTCCCCATCTGGATCTTCAACAACCTGCGCCTGCCCACCGAACGACCCATCGTGAACGTGGTGGCGATGGTGGTGGTCGTGGCGAGCTTCGTGCCGATCTACCTGGCCCAGCGTCTGACGCGGGAGACGGGCGGCCTCACCCGGTCATGACGGCTGGACGGAGGCAAGGGCCTTCTCCAGCACGTCGAGGCCTTCGTTCAGCAGGTCCGGCGCGATGACGAGCGGCGGCAGCAGCCGGATGACGTTGTCGTAGGTGCCCGCCTTCAGGATCACCACGCCCTCGCGGTAGCACTCCTCGATGAGCCGGGTGGTCGCGGCGCGAGCCGGCGCTTTGGTCGAACGGTCCTCCACCAGCTCGATGGCGGCCATGGCCCCCCGGCCTCGCACGTCGCCGATGAGTTCGAACCTCCTGGCCATGTCCCGGAGCCGCTCCATCATGAGCGCTCCGAGGTCGGTGGCCTTCTGGAGCAGGCCCTCGGACTCCACCGCGTCGAGCACCACCAGGGCCGCCGCGCACGCCACCGGGTTGCCGCCGAACGTCCCGCCCAGCCCGCCGACGTGCACCGAGTCCATGACATCCGCCCTCCCCGTCACCGCGCCGAGCGGCAGCCCGCCGGCCAGCGACTTCGCCGTGGTGACGAGGTCCGGCACGACGTGTTCGTGTTCGATGCCGAACATCCGCCCCGTCCGCCCGATCCCCGTCTGCACCTCGTCCGCGACGAACAAGATCCCGTTCGCACCGCAATAGTCCGCGAGGCCGGGGAGGAACCCGGGCGCGGGGACCACGAACCCGCCCTCGCCCAGGATCGGCTCGACCACCACGCAGGCGATGTTCTCCGCGCCGATCTGCTTGTCCATGACGTCGAAGGCCCGGGCCAGGCACCTTGCCGCGCAGTCCTCCGGAGTCGTCCCGCCGGTCGGACAGCGGTACGGATAGGCGAACGGGATGCGGTAGACCTCGGGGGCGAACGGTCCGAGGCGATGCTTATACGGCATGACCTTCGCCGTCATGGACATGGCAAGGAGCGTTCGGCCGTGGAAGGCGTGGTCGACCACCACCACCGCGGGGCGCCCGGTGGCGTAGCGCGAGATCTTCACCGCGTTCTCCACGGCCTCCGCGCCGGAGTTGACGAACATGGTCCGGCGTTCGACATCCCCGCCGGGGACGAGCGCATTGAGGCGTTCGGCCAGCTCGACGTAGGGCTCGTTGCCGGTCACGTGCATGCAGGTGTGGGTGAGGCGTTCGGCCTGCTCCCGGATGGCCTGGACGACGCGAGGAGCGGCGTTGCCGACGTTGAGCACGGCCAGCCCCGCCCCGAGGTCGATGAGCTGGTTGCCGTCGACGTCGCGCAGGATCGCGCCCGAGGCGGCCTCGACGAACAGGGGCGCACCGGTGAACACTCCCCTCGGCACGGCGGCGGCGCGGCGCTCGGTCAGGGCTTGGGACCGAGGGCCGGGGATCTCGGTGACGAGCAGTCGTTCCTGCGGGATGTCCATGGGTGCGATTCTGCGGCGGGCCGGGTGGCGTGTCCACGGCGCGTGACGCGCGAACGGGATAGCCTGTGGCAGGGCGGTGCTCCACCACGGACAAGGGGAGGGTTCTTCCATGGCGACGGCGGTCAAGCAGGGCAGGATGTTCATCGGGGGCGAGTGGCAGGACGGCGCGGGCGAGGACTCGCAGCAGGTCCTGGATCCGTCCACCGGCGCGGTCATCGCGGAGGTTCCCAAGGGAACGGCGGAGGATGTCGATCGCGCCGTCGCCGCTGCCCGGCGGGCGTTCGACGAGACGTGGATCGACACCACGCCCGCCGAACGCAGCCTCATGCTCCTCAAACTGGCCGACACGGTCGAGGCGCACGGCGACGAGATCGCCCGGATGGAATCGCAGAACGTCGGCAAGCCACTCGCCACGACGCTCTCCGACGAGATCCCTCCGATGGTCGACAACCTCCGCTTCTTCGCGGCGGGAGCTCGAACGCTGGAGGGTCGGGCGGCCGGTGAGTACATGCGCGGGTTCACCAGCATGCTCCGCCGCGAGCCTGTGGGCGTGGTGGGTTCGATCGCGCCGTGGAACTACCCGTTGATGATGGCGATCTGGAAGATCGGCCCCGCCCTGGCGGCGGGCAACACCGTGGTGCTCAAGCCAAGCGAGTGGACTCCTCTCACCGCGCTGTACCTGGCCGAGCTGGCCGCCGACATCTTCCCGCCGGGCGTGCTGAACGTGATCACGGGCGACGGCGAACCGGTCGGGGCGGGGATCGTTCGGCATCCCGGGGTGAACATGGTCTCGCTGACCGGCGACGTCGCCACGGGCCAGGAGGTGGCGCGGGCCGCGTCGGAATCGCTGAAGCGCGTCCACCTCGAACTGGGCGGCAAGGCGCCGGTGCTGGTGTTCGACGACGTCGACCTCGAAGCGGTGGTGGAGGGGATCCGGGTGGGCGGCTTCTTCAACGCGGGGCAGGACTGCACGGCCGCCACCCGCGTCATCGCGGGACCCCGCGTCTACGACAACCTGCTGGCCGCACTGATCCCGGCGGTGGAGTCCCTGCAGGTCGGCGACCCGTCGGAGGACGGGACCGAGATGGGCCCGCTGGTCTCACCCGAACAGCTCGACCGGGTCGTGGGGTTCGTGGACCGGGCACGGGAGGGCGGGGCCACCGTCGCCACCGGCGGCTCCCGGGTGGACGGCCCGGGGTTCTTCTATCGCCCGAGCGTCGTCACGGACCTCGAACAGGATGCCGAGATCGTCAAGCGCGAGGTGTTCGGCCCGGTGGTCACAGTGCAGCGGTTCGCCGACGACGACCAGGCCATCGCCTGGGCGAACGACGTCGACTACGGCCTGGCCGCGTCGGTGTGGACGAGGGACGTCAGCCGGGCCCTGGGCGCGGCGAGGAAGCTCCAGTTCGGGACGGTGTGGATCAACTGCCACATCCCCCTGGTCAGCGAGATGCCGCACGGCGGGTACAAGAAGAGCGGCTACGGCAAGGACCTGTCGATGTATTCCATCGAGGACTACACGAACATCAAGCACGTCATGGCCGCGTTGTAGGGAACGCTTCCGTCGAGGCCGGGCCGGTCGGCGCCGCCGCCCGGCCTCGGGAAGCGATGTCAGTGAGGCGGCGTGCCGGCTCCGGCCAACGGTTCGGCCGGCCGCGCCTCGCCCCCTTGATCCGGTGTCTTGCGGTCAGGCCTCGCTACCAGGTAGTAGACGGCGCCGATGGCCGCGATCAGGACCACCACCACCAGCGTCATCCAGCCGTAATTGAACAACGCGCCGCGCGGGCTGTTCAGGCCGGTGGGGGCAAGGATGTTGATGAGCATGGCCACGCCGTAGACCATCGCCCCGATGTAGACCGGCATGGCCCACCGCCCAAGATCGAACCCGGTCGGGCGCCATCCTCGCCGCCTGGCCAGGAACGCCGCCAGCACCACCATCTGGAACGCCAGGTAGATGCCGGACACGCCGAACGACACCAGGACGAACAGCGCGTTGACGTTCGCCGGGTAGGTGATGAACCCGATGTGGATCGGCTTGGTCGGGGTGTAGTGGACCAGAAGCGAGAAGGCGGAGGCGATGACCGCGGCCACGATGAGCGCGTTGACCGGCGTCTTGAACCGCGGAGAGATCCGGCTCAGCGCCTTGCTCGCGGGGAGCTGACGGTCGCGCGAATACGAGTAGATGAGCCGGGCCGCAGCCGCCTGGATGGCGGTGCCGCAGCTGAAGAAGGCGAACACCACCAGCAGCAGGATGATGTCCTGGATCGCGCTCGAGTGGATGTTCGCCGTAAGGATGTAGTTGATACCGCCGGCGAACGAGGCGGCCTTGGCGAAGCCGCCCTTGGGGATGGCCAGGATGAGCGCGGCGACCAGCACGAAGCTGGTGATGCCGCCCACCAGCAGGGAGCGGACGATGGCCTTGGGAACGCGGTTCCTGGCATCGACCACCTCCTCGGCCACATCGCCCGCCGATTCGAACCCGTAGAAGATGTAGACGTGGGCCAGCACCGCGACGAACGCCGCCCCCAGCAGCCAGCTCCCGCCGAAGTTCACGCCTAAGGGGTTCGACTTGGCCACCTCGGTTCCCTGCGAGGTGAACAGGTAGCCCAGCCCGTGATGGAATCCCTCGATGGCCAGGAGGGCGGCCAGTCCGAACGTCGCCGCGATCTCCACGCCGACGCCGATCTTGGTGATCCAGGCCATGTACCGGACGCCGACCACGTTGAACAGCGTCTGGATGGCGAGCATCGACAGCGTGAACAGCAGGATGGTGTTCGGCTTGGTGGGATCGAAGTGCGTGTGCAGGTATTTGTTCATCAGGGGCGAACCGTAGTAGACGACGCCGGTATCGACCGCGGCGATGGTGATGACGAGCGCCCAGCCGTACGTCCAGCCGACGAACCAGCCGTACGTTCGGCCCTGCAGGTTCTTCGCCCACTGGAACAGCGCGCCCGCCACCGGGAAGCTCGAACCGAGCTCCGCGAACGTGAGCGCCACCAGCAGCTGGCCGCCCACGACGATGGGCATCAGCCAGAGGTAGCGGGGGCCGGCGCTTCCCAGGCCCAGGACGAACAGCGAGTAGATGCCGACGACGGGGGAGATGTAGCAGAACGCGATCCCGAAGTTCTCGAACAGGTTCAGGACGCGGCGGAGCTCCTGACGGTAGCCCATCTGGCCGAGATGCTCGGCGTCGAGCGCGGCCTGCTCCTGCGCAGAACGAACGGCGACCGGCGCGGACGAGGTGTGCTCCATCGGCTCCCTCCTGGTGACGGCCCGCCTGTTAGGTGGCGGGAGGTGAATGTCGGCGGGCAACGTCGAACATCAGGTCGAACGCACGTCCGGTCTACGCCAGGGCTCCCTCCTCGCTCTGCTTGCGCGGGTGCATCCTACGCCGGCCGACATGCTGGAGCGAACGCGTTCGGCTCCCTCCTCGGACTTCCCACGACGCCCGCCGGTACTGAAGGGCACCTGGTCGGAGCGAACGCGGCGCGTTCGAAAGCTGTCGATGCTCGGCCACTGACAACGGACGATCGTCCACGCCGCGGGATCCCTGTCGTCGAACGGAGCTCTTGCTGCAAGCCCTCCGCCGGGTTCGCCCGTACCTCATGCAGGTCCTCGAGGCAGGGAGGGGAGCGCGATGAAGTCCAGCCAGTGGAAGTACCCCATGCTGATCGTGGCCTTCGGTTTGGTGGCCGCAAGCTGCAGCAAGAGCGGGACGATCACGATCGCCGGAGAGAAGGCGAACGACCACGGGACCAAGACGGTCTCGGGGAGCACGTTCACGCTCGAACTGGACAACGACGGAGGCAAATACTACTTCAACCCGACGGTGCTTCAGGGCAAGGCCGGACAGAAGGTCACGCTGCTTCTCAAGAACGTCGGGGACACGAAGCACAACTTCACGATCGAGAGCCAGCACATCAACACCGACGTCAACACCCCCGGTCAGACCGCCACCGTGACGGTCACCTTCCCGTCTTCGGGCGTCGTGGAGTTCCACTGCGAGTACCACCACAGCCTCGGCATGGTTGGAGAGCTGAAGGCGTCCAGCTGACGGCCAGGTGTCCGCCCTGCTGGTGGGGTGGTGCGAGAGGGGGGACTTGAACCCCCACGCCCTTTCGGGCACCGGATCCTAAGTCCGGCGCGTCTACCAGGTTCCGCCACTCTCGCTTGCTGACCTCAGGATACCCGCGGGTTCGGTGGTGGGGAACTCCCAAACTCC
>DAIMKN010000038.1:12988-15891 GCA_036721725.1 Actinomycetota bacterium | reverse complement strand
CTGTCGCTGTTCGTGCTCTCGCATCTGCACCGCTTGGACACGGCGCTGTTCGACATGCTCCGGGTGCTTCGGTCCGGCGGGCGCGCCGGCGTGACGGCGTGGGGGCCGAGCGACGACGACTTCAGCCAGGCGTGGACCGAGGTGGCCGAACGCCACGCCGAGCACGAGATCCTCGCCGACGCGTACGACCAGGCCATGCCGTGGGCCCGCAAGCTCCAGGACCCGAACGTGCTCAAGAACGTCCTCCACGATGCCGGCCTTCGCGACATCCGCATCGAACGCCGCGAGTACCGGTTCGAGATGACCACGGAGGACTACCTGGTGGGCAAGGAGACGGCCGCGACGGGGCGGTTCCTCCGTTCGATGCTCGACGACGACCCGTGGCAGCGCTTCCGTCAGGAGACCAGCGAGGTGTTCGCCGAACGATTCCCGCCCACCTTCCACGACTTCCGCGACGTCATCCTCGCCTCCGGCCACAAGCCCTGAGACGGAGCCCTCAGCCCCAGAACTCGTCGCTGGCCCGTTCGTCCCCCGGGTGGATCCAGGACTCGGTGACCTTGCCGTCCTTGATGTGGAAGACCTGCACGGAGTTGTCGTGCAGCTCCCTGCCGTCCTGCTGGCCGGTGACGGTCAGCAGCGCCACACCGTGGTCGTCGTTCGCCAGGACGTCGTGGAGATCGATCTTGAACGTCCCACCGGTGAGCTCGACGACCTTGGCGAACGCGCCGAACACCTCGTCCTTGCCGTGGTAGTCGCCGGCTATCTGGCTCTCTCCGGGCGTGTGCCACTCGATGTCGTCGGCGAACAGCTCGTTCAGCGTCGCCATGTCTCCGGAGCTGAACGCCGCGAAGCCCTTGCGCATCAAGTCCTCGTTCGGGTGTGCCATCCCACGCTCCTTCTCTCTAGGTGACGCAGATGATGGCGCACGCCTGCCGCGTGCGCAAACGCGCCGCCTCAGCCGAGCGTCAGGACGCGGAACGCCTCGGCGTGTTCGGCCCCGATCTTCTTGCCGTTCTCCTGCGCCTCCATGGGCAGCCACGACTCGAAGAAGCCGATCAGCCCGCCTTGCACCTGGCTCTCGTGCTTCCACAGCGCCTGCAGCTTGCGGTCCATGAACCCCGTGATGTCCTGGTAGTGATTCGGTTCGTTCGTCCACCCCAGCCACACCTCGGGGACCTTCCACGGCTCCAGGCCCTCCTCAAGCAGTTCGGAGAAGAACAGCGGGTTGCCGGCGCCGGGGAAGAGCGCGTCCAACGTGACCGCTCCGGCGGTTCGATGATCCGAATGATTGAAGTACTGGCTGCCGAAGAACCACGCGGTCGGGTCGCACGTCAGCACCATCGCCGGCTTCACACGACGGATGACTCGAACGATGTCGGCCCTCACGGCCGGCGTGTTCTCCAGGTCGCCGTCGTGGTTGTCGAGCACCGTGACCGACGCCAGCCCCAGATACTCGGCGGCGGCGTGCGTCTCGGCAAGCCGCGTTCGGGCCAGCTCGACGCGGTCGGTGTCCGCCGTGTCCGCGCCCCGGTCGCCGTTCGTCAGGACCAGCAGGTGGACCTCGCGCTTGTCCGAGACGAACCGGGCCAGCGTGCCGCCCGAGGAGATCTCCATGTCGTCGGGATGGGCGAACGAGGCCAGCACCGGACCCGCGCGATCCGGGCCTTCCTCCGCTTGCGGACCTTCCAAGGGGGTGGGGTCGTCGGCCAACGGCTCCGCGGCCGCCACGAGCTCGGCGTCCACCGTCATCGCGACCGCTTCGAACCGTTAGACGCGGCGGCGCGGTTCTCCACGAACCGGATGAGCGTTCGAGCCGGCGACGCGGTACCGCCCTTGGGCCAGTCACCGGTGCCGTCGCTGAACGCCGGCCCGGCCACGTCGAGGTGCGCCCACGGCACGTCGCCCACGAACTCCTTGAGGAACAACCCTGCCGCGATGGCCCCGCCGTGACGGTTGCCCATGTTCTTCACGTCCGCCACCGGCGACTCCAGGTGCCGCCGGTAGTCGGTCCACAGGGGCAGCTGCCACCCGTTCTCGCCCTCCTCGCGACCCGCCGCCAGCAGGTCGTCGATGAGCTGCTGGTCGCTGCCGATGATGGCGAACATCTCCAGCCCCAGCGCCACGACCGCCGCGCCCGTGAGCGTGGCCGAGTCGATGATGACCGAGGGCTTCTTGGTGGCGAGATAGGCCAGGGCGTCCGCCAGGACCAGGCGGCCTTCGGCGTCGGTGTTCAGCACCTCGGTGGTCTTGCCGCCGTAATGGCGCAGGACATCGCCGGGGCGGATGGCCGAGCCGCTCGGCATGTTCTCCGACGACGGGATGGCCGCGATGACGTTGATCTTCGGCTTGAGCTGGGCGATGGCCCGCATGGCCGCGAGCGCCGCCGCCGCCCCGCCCATGTCGTCCTTCATCGTCTCCATCCACTCGGGCTGCTTCAACGAAAGACCGCCGGAGTCGAACGTGATCCCCTTGCCCGTGATGGCCACGGGCTGAGCCTTGCCCGCCCCCCGGTAGCCGAGTTCGATCAGCCGGGGTTCGTTCACGCTGCCCGCACCGACCCCCAGGATGCCGCCGAAGCCGCCCTTCTGGAGTTCCGCCTTCTTCCAGATCTTGCACTCCAGTCCGTACAGCGCGGCCATCTTGAGGGCCTCCCGGGCCAGCATGTCCGGCGTGGCGTCGAGGGCGGGGGTGTTCACCAGGTCGCGGGCCCAGTTCGCTGCCTCCGCGTAGATCTGCCCGCGCTTCAGGGCCGCCTTCAGCGGCTTGGTGTTCGAACCGTCGCCGCCGGTGGTGAGGACGACGACCTTCTTCAGTTTCGCCTTGATCTGGGAGGCCTCGTCGAGTGGTTGCTCCTTGTACCGGTCGAACCGGTACGCGCCCAGCACGACGCCCTCGGCCAGCGC
>DAIMKN010000038.1:0-12888 GCA_036721725.1 Actinomycetota bacterium | reverse complement strand
GCGGCGACATCGGCCGGCGAGGCCGAGGAGAGTTCGAAGGTCGGCAAGGTAGTCCTCCTCTAGTCGGACGGCGTTGATGGCCGGGTGGCCGGGCCGGCACAGTCTATCGAAGGCTGCTCAAAGCCAAGATCCCGTGTCGCTCAGAAAAGTCAGACAGCTCCGGATACAAGCTCGAAGGGATCATCCAACGGCGTTCTAGGTGCTTGAGCCCCTTGCCTGATCGCTCCCAGCGACTCAGAGGCAACGTAGTATCTGCCGCGCTTCTCCCCAACAGGACGAAGAAAGCCGGCATCGACGAGCGCTTTCAGGTCGCGTCCAGCCGTGTATTCGGATACATCTGCCAGGCCACGGTAGGTCGGGTTGCGAAGCCTCGCGCCGGACGCCGCGTTGAACAGGGCCGGGATGACTCGGTCGGGCAAGTGCTGTTGCCCGGCCGCGCGTTCGAGCGAGTCCCATGTTCGTTCCCAATTCCGCACTCGCCGACGGAGGATCTGAGCTTGCCGGTAGTGCGCGGTGAGGACGAACCGAACCCACGGCCGGGCGTCTCGTTCGGGCTGGTACTTCCCGCCCCCAACCGTGTTGAGCACCTGGTAGTACGGCGTCTGAACCGTCCCGAGGTACTCCTCCAAGCTCGAGAATTCCGGCGCGAGGATCCCCTCCCGGGACAGGACGAGGGTCTGGAGGGCTCGGGCCATCCGGCCGTTCCCGTCCTTGAAGGGATGGATCATGGCGAGGTTCAGGTGCGCCATCGCCGCGTTGATGAGCACCGGAGCGCGGCTTTCCTGGCCGAGGCTCGCGTTGAGCGCGACCATCAGCTGCGCCACCGCTTCGGGCGGTGGTCCTTCGTAGACGACTTCGTTGGTCGCCTCATCCTGGACGAAGATGTCGCCGATCCTCCACCTTCCCGGCCGCTTCTCGGGCTCGTGGCGCACCATCATGTAGTGGAGGCTGCGGATCAGACCGAGTTCGAATTCGAGGTGGGGGTCGCCCGCGAGGCTGAGGATGTAGGTCATGGCGTCCCGGTAGCCGCGGACCGCATCAACGACGTCTGCATCAGCGTCGACGGCGTCCTCATCCTCGATCACCGCCAGAGCGTCCTCGAGCGTGACGTGGATGCCTTCGATGCTGTTCGATCCTCGAACAGCGCGAGCGACCAGCAGCTTCCGCACCAAGCCCGTCCACGTTCGAGGCTCTCGGACCCAATGCGCCAGGCTCGTGCGCATCTCGTCGATCAACGTAATGACGGCCAGCTCGTCCTCCGTGGGCTCGGGTGTCTGGAAGATCGCGTTCTTGGCGTTTCGCATTATGCTAGATACTATCCTGCATCGGGCAGGTTCGCAACCTAGATTCCTGCATCGTCGGAGGAAGCCCCGCGGACTTGTCGGCGTCCGCCTGGTGTGTTACCGTGAGTAACGTTACCGTGAGTAACACTATATGAGGGTGGCGAGCGACAGATGACCCGCAGGGCACGCACCACGAACGCCGAACGCCCCACCACCGTCGAGGAGCGACGGGCGGCCAAGCGACAGGAGATCCTGGACGCGGCCGTTCGGGCCATCCGGGCGGATGGGGCGAAGGTGTCGATGAGCCGGATCGCCTCGGAGGCCGGGACCTCCAAGCCCATCGTGTACCGGCTCTTCCGGGACAAGGAAGGGCTGTACCAGGCCCTGGCCGAACGCTACGTGCAGCGGCTGATCGACCGGTTGCGTTCGGCGCTGGTGAGCGACACGAACCCCCGGCAGCTGGTGGTCGCGACCATCGACGCGTACCTCGGCTTCCTGGAGGAGGAGGCGCAGGTGCACCGGTTCCTGGCCCAGCGGATGCTCCCCTACCGCGAGGACGGCCAGCCGGTGCTGGCGCACTTCCAGGCCCAGGTGGCTCGGGAGCTGACCGTGGTCCTTCGGGACCAACTCAAGACCCACGGGCAGGACACGGAGGCGGCCGATCCGTGGGCGTTCGCATTGGTGGGGATGGCCACCTCGGCCGGCGACTGGTGGATCGACCACCCCGAGGTCACGCGGCAGCACCTCGTCGACGATCTGTCCACCTTGGTGTGGGAGGGTTTCGCAGGAGTGGTCGGCCGTCCGAGTCCGGATGGCCGGTGGGAGCCGTCGAGCGCGCTTTTGGGCGCGAGGGGGGTCGATCCATGGAAGGGACCCGCGACATGACGAACACGGACGAACGGCACGACTCCCAGGCGAGTGATCCACTGGGCGGACGAACGCCAGACGAACTCATCGGCATCATGGTGAAGGCGTTCGAGTCTCCGGACATGATGGAGATCGAGCCGCTCGTCGCCGATCACTTCGTCGATCACGAGCGAGATGGGCGGCGTGGACTTCCGCCAGCGCGCGCAGATGGTGAAGACGCTGATGACCGATGCTCGACTGGAGGCGGAGGAGGTCCTCACCGCGGACGGGACCGTGGCCTGGCGGTGGACCATCACCGGACGCCACGTCGGCAAGATGCTCGGCGTGCAGCCCACGGGCCGCGAGGTTCGCCTGGCAGGACTGTCCCTCGACCGGTTCGAGGACGGCACGGTGGTCGAACACTGGGAGTTCCCGGACCTGGCGGGCTTCCTCGAACAGTTCTCGTAGGCTTGCCGATCGATGGAGAGCAGAAGCCTCAAGAAGTTCGTTCACTTCAACGACGCCGCGGTGCAGCGGGAGACGGTGTTCGAGACCGAACACCTGTGGACCGAGGTGCTGTGCTTCTCGGGCAACCAGTCGATGGGGCCGGTGGTGGACGAGGACGCCGACGCCATGTTCACCGTGCTGGCCGGCGAGGGCGCGTTCGTCGTAGACGGCAAGCGCAAGCGGCTCGAACAGTGGGCGATGGTGCTGGTGCCGGCGGGCTCGGAGGTCAGCGTGACGAACGCCTCCGCCGAACCGTTGGTGCTGATGCTGGTGGCCTCTCCGCCACCGGTGGCCCGCGCCGTCAGCGGCTAACCCGGCGCTTCGTCTTCCTGGGCCCGATGAGCAGATAGAGCCCGAGCGCAGCCACGAACGACGGGATGCTGGCGCCGGCCACGCTGTTCCACAGGGGGAACGGCAGGTGCAGCCACGAATGGAGCACGCGTTCGATGCCGTGCTGCCACACGACGGGACCCGTCGGGACGCACCACTGGTAGACGAGGAAGCCGGCCACCCACGCGATGAGGGCGCGCGGCGCGAACCCTCGTTCGGCCTGCGCCGCAGAGCGTTTGAGCAAGAAGTAGTCCGCGACGAACACACCGAACAGCGGCACGAACACCGAGCCGAGAAGGAACAGGAACGACTCGTAGGTGCCCAGGGCGAGCGAGGCACGATGCCCCAACCACGCGGCCAGGCTCAGGCCGGCTACGGCGACGGCGACGATGGCGCCGCGCTGGGGGACGCGGCTCTCCAGGTTCTGGCTGGACACGGCCGCCGAGTAGATGTCGGCGAACGCCTCGTCGGTCTCCCCCACCAGCAGCGCCAGCAGGACGACCCAGCCGCCGGCCAGGAACGCGATGGCGGTGCCGAGGCCGGCCGGCGATGGATCGGACAGGTTGCCCCCCAGGACCAGCAGCGCGCCGAGCGCGTAGAACCACGCATTCCCCAGGGCATAGCCGACGAACGTTCCCTCGGCGCTTCCCCTTCCCTTGCGGGCGAACCGGTTGTAGTCCGCGACCAGCGGCAGCCACGACACGGGCATCGCGATGACCAGGTCCACCGCCAGCCAGAAGCCGCCTGGATAGCCGCCCGTTCCGGGGCGGTGCCACAGCGCGGCGAGGTGATGAACGTGGGCGAGCGTTCGGAACGTGATCCACGCGCCCACTGCGGCCACCACCCACACCCCGAACTTCTCGAGCCACTGCCGGACCAGCAGGATCGGTCCGGCCAGGGCCAGTGAGGTGCACAGGACGAACACCACCACGAGCCACAGCCAGTACGACTGCGCGTGGAACAGACGGGCCGACATCTCGTTCGCCACCTGGCTCATGGCCCAGAACTCGAACCCGGTCCACCCGATCAGCTGGACGATGTTGAACACCGACGGGATGTAGGAGCCCCGAACGCCGAGGACGGGACGGAACAGGACCATCCCGGGGACACCCTCCCGCGCGCCGGCCAACCCAACCAGCGCCAGCGGGACGCACCCGACGACCGAACCGACCCCGATCGCCAGAAGCGCCCGCGGCAGACCCAGGCCCGGCACCAGGAGCGCGCCGGTGAGCAGCACCAGCAACCCGATCGACAGATCGCCCCACAGCACGCCGAAGTCGAACGACGACAGACGGCGATGTTCCGGTGGAACGGGTCGGATGCCGATCGGCGGAGCGTCGCGTTCGAGCGCCTTCCCCAGCCGTTCGAACACGGTGGCCATGTGTGGTCGCTCCCTCCGCCGGCGTTACCCGGATCAGGTTCTGAAGGGTCGCCGGCGCCTGCAGCCGGCCTCTCAGCCCGGTCGTCCCGAGCTCCCCTGCTTCGGCGACGAGTCTACGCCGAATGGGCCTCCGCGGCGGACGCAGCAGCGAACAGTGTGGCCGGTTCGGCCAGGCCCTTGAGCACGAACGACCCGAGCTCGCGGTAGGAGATGCCGTCGGGTTCGCCGAGGCTCGCGATGTCCTCGCTGACGAGGACCTGGCCCGCCCCGGCTTGCGCGGCGATGCGAGCCGCGATGTTCACCGTTCGGCCGAAGTAGTCGCCGTCGCGGAACACCACCGAGCCCGCGTTCACGCCCACATGCGCCTGCGGGAGTCCGGCGGCCGGCGCCTCGCGCACCATCTCCAGCGCGCACCGGACCGCCTCCTCCGCCGAGGGGAAGTAGAACATCACGCCGTCGCCCAGCCACTTGACGGGCCGCCCGCCATGACGTCGCGAGTGGCTCTGGACGAACCCGCCCAGGCTCGCCGCGAGTTCCGCTGCCGCGTCGTCGCCCTGCTCCTCCGTCAATCGGGTGTAGCCGACGAGATCGAGGAAGGCGATGGCAGGCGGCTTGGCCTCCCGGGGAGGGGTCAGTCCGGCCTGCTCCAAGGCCGACTCGGCATGTTCGACCAGATGCTCCATGGTGAAGTGTTCGCGGTGCCGCCGGTACAGCCACAGGATCAGGCTCTCGGCCTGCTGCAGGAGTTGGGTGCTGAGCTGCGATGCCAGCTCCCGCATCTGGGTCTCCGACATGCCCGAGGCGACCATCGGTTCCTCGATGTAGGCGTGGTAGAACTGCGGCTCGGCCTGCGCCACACGCCGCATGTTCTCCCCGTACACGCGGAGGACGCGAGCCATCACCGACGAGTCCATGCCCATCCCCTTCACCATCTGTCCGATGGGGAACATCGCCTCGTCGTCCTCCCGCACCCGGTCCTCCATCTCCGGCACGGGCAGGCCGACCGCCTCGTGGATGAGCTGGACGTCGCCGGGGGTCAACCCATGCTGCGCTGTGGCCTCCTGATAGGTACGGGAGGTGAACGAGACCGGCTCGGGGAACAGCAGATCGATGAAGGCGAACGACAGGTGGCCGTCGTCGACGGCCTTGCGGAGCCCCTCGAACGACACCCCGGACGCCTTGAGCGCCTCGGCCAGCCGAACGCGCTGGATATCCGCAGGTCGGAACCCATCTTCGGCCGGCGAGACCAGCTCGAGCTCGGCGAGACGCCGAACGTCCTCTACTGGCGCGCCAGCACGATCGGCCAGCTCGATTTCCGTGTATCCCCCCACGTGAGGCATGGTATCGCCCATGCGTTCGGCACCTCGCCCGGGAGACGAAGTGACACATCGCGTCACAGTGTCGCGTGACATGACCGCCAGATTGTTCGATCGGGAGGTGCATCCCGTGTACGCCACGGCATGGATGGTTCGCCACGTGGAGGAGGCCGGCCGGTTGCTCATCGAACCGCACCTGATGCCGAACGAGGACGCCACCGGCTACCGCATCGAGCTGACCCACCGCCGCCCCGCCGAGGTCGGTGAGACGCTCGCCGTCCGTGCGTGGGTCGTGGACGTCGACGAACGTGAGTGCACCGTGGGGTTCGAGGTCACCGGACGGGCCGGCGTGGTGGGGACGGGCCGATTCGTGCAACGCTACGTACCGCGCGGCCACCTGGGCGCCGGCGAACCGACGGGAGGATGAACGCCATGGACTACGAACAGCTCATCGTGGAACGCGACGGCGGTGTAGCCACCGTTCGGCTCAACAATCCGGCCCGGTTGAACGCGCTGTCGCCGATCATGACGCGCGAGCTGCTCGACGCCCTGGCCAGCATCCGCGACGACGGGGACGTTCGAGCCGTCGTGCTGACCGGCGAGGGACGAGGGTTCTGCGCCGGCGCCGACCTCTCGGCGCTGCAGGACGTGTATCTGCAAGGCGGCGCGTTCCGGCCGTCCGACGTGTTGAAGGAGGGCTACAACCGGCTCATCCCGCTGCTGGTCGACACGCCCAAGCCGGTCATCGCGGCCATCAACGGCATCGTGGCCGGAGCGGGCACCTCGCTGGCCCTGGCGTGCGACCTCCGCATAGCCGCCGAGGACGCGTCGTTCAGCACCGCGTTCATCAGGATCGGCCTCATCCCCGACGCCGGGTCATGTTCGTTGCTGCCTCGAACGGTCGGTATGGCCAAGGCGCTCGAACTGGCGCTGCTGAGCGAGAAGGTGGACGCGAAGACGGCGCTCGACATCGGTCTGGTCACGCGGGTCGTCCCGGCGGGACAGGCCGTCGTGGAGGCCCAGCAACTGGCGGCGAAGCTCGCCGCCATGCCCACCGCCGCCATCGGCATGACCAAGCGCATCTTCCGCGAAGCCTCGACCCTCACGCTGGAGGAGACCATGGACCGCGAGGCCGAGGTGCAGGACGAGGCCGCCACCACCCAGGACCACGTGGAGGGTGTGCTGGCGTTCCTCCAGAAACGCCAGCCGAACTTCCAGGGCCGTTAGCGGCGCGGCCGCCGCGCCGGATCAGCCCAGCTGCTTCACCCCGTCCGCGACCACGTTGCCGAACACCCTGGACGCGGTGGGGAACCCGTGGATGGTGTCCGCGAGCACGTCCAGCGGGACGCCGACCTTGATGGCCAGTACCGCCTCATGGATAAGTTCGGCTGCGCCCGGACACGCGGCGAACGCCCCGGCCAGGACCTTGCGTTCGCGGTCCACGACGGCCGTGATGTGGCCGTGCGAGCCCTCGATGGTGTAGCCGCGCGCGGTCACGGCGAAGTCCTGGGTCACCTCGAACGCGTCGATGCCCGCGGCCTGGGCCTCGGGGACCGTCATGCCGACCGCGCCGACCTCGGGGTCGCAGTACGTGCATCGCGGCACGGCGGACAGATCCGACCGCGCGTCCTGTCCCAGCGCGGTTCGAACCGCCACCCGGCCCTCGTAGTCCGCGATGTGGGTGAACTGCAGCCCGCCCGCGGCGTCGCCCGCCACGAACACGCCGTCGGCCACGCGCATCCGGTCGTCGGGCTTCGCGCCGCCCCGTTCGTCAAGCTCGACGCCGGCTTCCTCGATCCCCATCGCCCGCAGATCCGATGGCCGCCGTCCGACCGCGACCAACAGCTCCGCTCCCTCCACGCTCGAGCCGTCCGAGAGCTCCACGATCCGTCCCGCGCCGCCCGTTCGAACCCGCATCGCCTTCACCCCGGTCCGG
Source organism: Actinomycetota bacterium (assembly GCA_036721725.1). Classification (GTDB taxonomy): domain Bacteria; phylum Actinomycetota; class UBA4738; order UBA4738; family UBA4738; genus DAIMKN01. The sequence continues at coordinate 5,289 of DAIMKN010000038.1, read as the reverse complement.
ATGTCCAGACGCTCCTCCCGGAGCTGGCGCTCGACGTGTTCTGAACTGAGCGGATGGTCGCGCGGCAGCAGGCGGTCGTTGCTCTCGACCAGCACCGTCTTCACGCCGAACCGGATGTAGACCTGCGCCAGCTCGACACCGATGGGACCACCACCCAGGACCACGATGCTCGACGGAAGATCGCGGAGCGCGGTCGCCTCCCGGTTGGTCCAGTACCCCGCCTCCTCCAGTCCCTCGAGCGGCGGGACGAACGGCACGGAGCCCGAACTGACGATGAGGTTCGACGCCTCCAGCGTTCGAGGCGCGCCGCCGCCGTTGAGCCGAACCTCGACCCGGCCCTTCCCAACGATGCGGGCTTCGCCCCGGATGACCTCGGCGCCGGAAGCCTCCAGCGCGGCGACGTGGCCCGCGTCGTTCGGATAGTCGATGCCCTCCCGGGAGATCATGTAGTCGCGGCGGTCGGAAGCGTGCTGCCAGTCGAATCCCTTGGTCCCCGCGGCGTGCCTGGCGGCGGTGTCCAGCAGCGACTTCGACGGCATGCAGGCCCAGAACCCGCACTCCCCTCCGACGAGGTCGCGTTCGACCACGGCCACCCTGCCGCCGAGCTCGCCCCCTAGGTTGCCCGCGGCCTCACCGCCCGCCCCCGCTCCGATCACGATCACGTCGTAGTCCATCTCGTCTCCTTCCGGATGCAACATCGGCTCTGGCAGATCAGGTCAGGATGCTCACAGATTGCCTCACAGCATGACCCGCCCTATGCTCGCGGTCGTGGCAACGTCCGCAAGGGGAGCGACCGCGTTACAGAAGAAGTGGTCGCTCGTGGCTGCCATCCTGGGCTCGAGCATCGTCTTCCTCGACTCGACCGTCGTCAACGTCGCGCTGCCCAAGATCGGCACCGACCTCCACAGCTCGCTGTTCGGCCGGCTCGAAGCGCAGACCTACGTCTACGCGGCCTATCTCCTCAGCCTGTCCGCGCTGCTGATCCTGGCCGGGGCGCTGTCCGACTACTACGGACGGCGCAGGATGTTCCTGCTCGGCCTGGTCGGGTTCGGCGCGACCTCGCTGCTGTGCGGGCTGGCGTGGAACATGGAGGCGCTCATCCTGTTCCGCATCCTGCAGGGCGCGGCCGGCGCGCTGCTCGTGCCGGGTTCGCTCGCCATCATCAACTCGACGTTCGACGGGCCCGAACAGGGACGGGCGTTCGGCATCTGGGCCGGGGCGTCGGCCGCCACGACGACGCTCGGTCCGTTCGTGGGCGGGCTCCTGGTGGATTCCATCTCGTGGCGAATGGCCTTCCTCATCAACGTTCCCCTGGTCGTGGCGGGCATCTACCTCACCACCCGCTACGTCCAAGAGTCCCGGGACGAGGAATCGACGGGGAGCTTCGACTACGTCGGGGCGGGCATCATCGTGCTGGCGGTGGGCGGGTTGGTGTTCGGCGTCATCCGGGGACAGCAGCACGAATGGCACGACGGGGTGGCGTTCATCTCTCTCGCCATCGGCGCCCTGGCCACCGTCGCGCTGCCCATCGAGATGCTCCGGGCGAAGCATCCGCTGGTCCCGCCGGAGCTGTTCAGGTCCCGCAACTTCACCGTGACGAACATCTCGACGCTCGTCATCTACGGCGCGCTGTACGTGCTGTTCCTGTTCGTCGTGATCTTCGCGGAGGGCACGCTCGGCTACAACGCCGCGGCCGCCGGACTGATCGGACTGCCCGTCGGCGTCATGCTGGCGCTGCTGTCGCCCCGGTTCGGCAAGCTCGCCGCGGAACGAGGCTCGCGGCCGTTCATGACGGTCGGCCCCGCGCTGATGGGACTGGCCGTGCTGTGGCTGACCCGGCTCCCCGCGGCCAGCCAGGCGTGGGCGTTCGGCACGGGCGTCGGCGAACGCCTCCTGCCGCCGGTCGCGTACTGGAAGGACCTGTTCCCGATGTACGTGCTGTTCGCGTTCGGCCTCACCATGATGGTGGCGCCACTGACCTCGACGCTCATGGCGTCGATCCCCAAGCACAACTCGGGCGTGGGGTCGGCGGTGAACAACGCCATCTCCCGGGTCGGACCGCAGCTGGCCGGCGCGGGCATCTACGTGGCCATCGTGTCGAGCTTCTACCACGGCCTGTCGACCCGCATCCCCGGGCTGCAGACGGGCTCGCAGGCGTTCCGCGAACGCATCCCTCCCCTCAACCGTCCGCCCCACGTTTCACCGGCGCTCGACAGCGCCATCCGCGCGTCGTCCACGCATTCGTTCCACATCGCGGTGGCCATCGCGGCGGCCCTGCTGTTCGTCGGCGCGATCACGAACGGTGTCGGCATCCGCAACACCCCGCCGGAGGTCGAACCCGCGGAGATCGTCCCGCCCGCCGTCCATCAGCGCCCGCCCGCGGTCGGCATGGCCTCCGACCCCGCGCCCGCCACCTGAGCTGGCGCGTGCAGCCGGAGGACATCGCCTCACTGCTCGACTGGAAGCGTCGCGTGTTCGAGCTCTACGCGTCCGTTCGACGCGAGCGCGATCCGTTCGAGGCGCGGACACTGTGGCGAACGGCCCGCGACGAACTCTTCCGAACGCACCCTCAGTCGCCATTACCCGAACCCCAACGAGTGAGCTACCCGGGCGTGCCGCTATTCGACCACGACCCTGCGGCGCGGGTCCTGGCACAGGTCACGCCGGCCGAGCCGGAGCACTACGACATCGCCACCAGCGGCGACGGGACGTACGGCTTCACTCGTTTCGCAGTCGCCTCGTTCGAGCTGCACGGCGACCCGTTGCAGCTCGAGCTGTACTGGCTCGACGGTTACGGAGGCGGGTTGTTCGTGCCGTTCCGCGACACCACGAGCGGGCACGAAACGTACGGCGCGGGACGCTATCTGCTGGACACGGTGAAGGGCGCCGACCTCGGCGCGCAGGACGACCGGTTGGTGTTCGACTTCAACCTGGCCTATAACCCCTCGTGCAGCTACGATCCGCGCTGGGTCTGTCCGCTGGCTCCCCCGCCCAATCGACTGAAGGTCCCCATCCGCGCCGGCGAACGTATGTCCTAAGGACGACGAACGGGCCCGCCCCGGAGGGCAGGCCCGTTCGTAACGGAACCCGTCAGAAAGCTAGCCGGACTTCGCCAGGTCGCTGACCTTGGTCAGGCCGTACTTCGACGCCGTCTCCTTGGTCACGACGAACGCGTTCGTGTCGACCGCCGGGGCGAAGTTGAGGACGCTCACGCCCTTGGCCTGCAGCAGCGGGCTCAACACGTCGGAGTCGTGGCTGGGGTCCCCGGTCACGTCGGCGCTCGCGTTGAGGTGCTGCGCCTCGGTGGCCAGGTACTCCGGCTTGATGTCGATCTGCCCGCCGAACAGCGCGGCGTCGGAGACGTCGCGGCTGGCCAGGTCGCACTGACAGGACGTGGTGTAGCCCGCGCCCGCCAGCGCCTCGGCGTACATCTCGGCCACGATCTTGCTCTCCGAGAAGCCTCCCGACACGCCCACCGTGATGATCTTGCCAGAACCGCTCCCGCTCGACGGGATGAGGCCGTTCGACGTGAGGAAGGTCATGGCCACGGTGGCCGGATCCGCCTTGTCGATGTCGACCTGCTTGTTCAGGCCGTTCATCGTGGTCGTGTCGAGCTTGGCGCTGATGGCGTTGAGGATCGTGGTGACCTCGTCGTTCAGGACCGCGGTCCGAACGACCGGCACGATGTTGTCGGCCAGCGTCAGGTGCTTGTCGTCCTGCAGCGTCACGAAGTCGGGGTCGTAGATCGACGTGGAGAACAGCTCGCCGATCTGGATCGCGCCGCTCTTCAGCGCGGCCACGGTCAGTGGCCCACCGAAGTCGAGCGGCTTGAACTGCTTGAAGGTGAGTCCGTAGACCTTCTTCAATCCCTGGATACAGAACGGGAGGGTGGGACAGTCCGGCGGTCCGCCGAACACCAGTTTGCTGGCGACCGAACTTCCGGATGCGCTCCCACCCGACCCGCACGCGCCGGCCAGCAAGGCCATCGCGATGAGGGTCGCCCCGAGAGCGAACCTGCGGTGCTTCCGCATGGGTTACCTCTCCCTTCTCGACCGTGAGGGTGCCCAACCCCCCCATTTGGACGGTTGCAGCCTATCAGTAGGGATGAGTACGGTTGCCGTTACAGCGACGCCTACGCGGCTTCCGTCTGGACCTGGGGCGGGATGCCGGCTCGGCCGCTCGCGTCGGGCTCCCGACGAAGCGCCTTGGGTGTTACGCGACGTTCGATCCAGGCGAACGCCACCTCGGTGAGGATCGCGAGCACGGCGACGAGGATGGCGCCGGCGACCAACTTGGCGCGATCCCCCTGTGCCTGCCCGTCGATGATGTAGCGCCCCAGGCCGCCGCCGCCGATCAGCGCCGCGAGCGTCGCCGTCGCCACCACCTGCACGGCGGCCGTTCGCAGCCCGGCCATGATGAGGCGCGCCGCCAGCGGCGTCTCCAGCCGGAACAGGATGTCGCGCCCGCTCATCCCCATGCCCCGTCCGGCCTCGACGATGTCGGCGTCCACCGCCTGGATGCCCACGTAGGTGTTCGTCAGGATGGGCGGGATGGCCAGCAGCACCAGCGCGACCACGGTGGGGGTGAAGCCGAACGCGAACGACGGCGCGACGTTGAGGATCAGCAGGTAGAGCAGAACCAGCACCGCGAAGGACGGGATGGATCTGCCCAGGTTGGCGATGGACACGGCCAGGAACGTCCCTCGCCGCGTGTGGCCGATGAGCAGGCCGATGGGGATGGCGATGGCCGCGGCGATGACCACCGACGCCAGGGAGAGTTCGAGATGCTGCGCCACCCGCAGCGGGATGCCCTCGGAGCCGCTCCAGTGGCCCGTGGCGATCCATTTCAGCGCGTCGAGAAGCGTCCGCATGCCTCTCAGGCCTCCTCAGCCGTACGCCCGGATGACGGCGGTCCGGCTCCACGGGGTGAGGCGCTTCTGCAGCAGCAACAGCGCCCCGTCCGCGGCCAGCGCGAACGCCACCGACAGCAGCGCCCCCACCAGGATCTCGGGCTTGAAGAACGTGTTCAGGCCGTCAAGGATGAATTGCCCCAGTCCTCCCAGGCCGAGCAGGGACGCGATGGTGATCAGGCCGATGGTGCTGACCGTGGCGATGCGGACGCCGGCCATGATGGGCGGCAGGGCCAGTGGGAGTTCGATCCGCCACAGCAGTTGCAGCTCCGTGTAGCCCATCCCTCTCGCGGCCTCCTTGACGTCCTCGGGAACGCCCCGCAGACCGACCACGATGTTGCGGATGAGGATGAGGAGCGTGTAGCTGACCAGCGCGATCT
>DAIMKN010000037.1:0-16127 GCA_036721725.1 Actinomycetota bacterium | reverse complement strand
GCGGCGTGCGGCGAGGAGGCGCTGCTGTGGATCGCGGTTGCGGTTTCGGGCGTACTGGCGATGACCGGGATCCCCGACGAACCCGGGACCTCGCCTGCCCTCTGGCGCGGCATGCTCTTGGGGGTCCACTACGTCGCCGCGCCGGTGATGTTGGTCGTGTTCGTCGCCACCGCTCGGTACGAACTGCGTCGGCGCGCTGACGCCTGAAGGCTCGCCCTTCAGCGAGCGGGCGCCATTGCGAAAGCCCTCGTATCCGTCGCCCGGCCCGCCGCTCGGTCCAGCGTCGTGGCCGCCGCCATCACGGCGAACGCCATCAGCACCACCGCAGCGGCCGGCGCCCCGGTCGGTGAGGCCAGGACGGCCACCACCCCCGCGACGACCAGCCCGGCGGTCCCTGCCCAGCCGAACCGGTCGATGCGGGGAAGTATCCGCTGGGAGGTGAAGAGTTCGCGTTCGGCCCGCTGCGTGAGGAACCGGATGAGCACGAACACCCCGATCGACAGCACGATGGCGATGGTCCAGGGCGAGGCCACCAGGAGACGCAGCTCGCGAGCCGCCTGGTGGACGGCGATGGCGATGATCGCGCCCAGGCCGGAGTGCCCCGACGTGCCGGCGTCCGGGACGTCGCTCACCGCGGAGGCCCGCAGGACCAGCAGGATCACCCCGACCACCACCAGCACGCCGCCCCAGACCAGCGCGGCGATCCGCCACCGGTCGCGGGTCCATTCGACGGTGTAGGCCGTTGCTCGAACGGCACCGGCCTGGGCGGCGGCCGTTCGGCCCTTGGCCTTGGCCGGCGGCTTGGATGCGGCTCGTTCGACGCTGTCCGCCAGCACGAACAACGCAGGGATGACCGCCAGGACGACCAGGGGCGTGCCGCCGGCGAAGGTGACCGACAGGACGACCGCCACGACGGCCGCCACGACGTAGACGGCCACCCTGAGGCGACGCCGGCGTCGAGCAGCCCTGGCGAGCGCCGCGGCCGCGATCCCCACCGCGGCCACGGCCACCCCGGTCAGGACGCTTCCCAGCCCGAACACGCTTCGCCCGCCGGCGGTGTTCGGTCCCAACATCGACGAGGATGCCAGGTGCGAGCCGGTTATCAGATCGATCAGCAGCACGAACGTGGCCAGGCCGAGCGGCAGGGCCACGGCCTGGAAGGTGGTGGTTCGAACCGTTGACGCCCACAGGAGCCCCAGCCCCAGGGACAGCAGGGTCTCGAGCAGCAGCGTGACCACCAACGGTGCCACCGGGAACAGGGCGAGCACGATCAGCACGAGCGGGATCGACGCGACCGAGGCAAGCAGGACCCGAGTGAGGGTCACCCATCGCCGGCCGGGTTCCCTCACCGTCCGCCCCGTCGCGGCCTGGGCCCGGCGGCTCCGTCGGGGCTCGACCACCACGAGGCGGCGGAGGCGAAGGTCGATGGCGCGCAGGGCGACAGCGATGGCGATGGCCCACAGCAGGAGCGCCGCCAGTTCGGCCACGCGATGCTCGTGGTGGATCTTGGTGACCTTGCGGGCGAGGGCCTGGATGTCCGTGACGGGGAACGAGACGGTCTCGACGGCCATAACCGAGCCGTCCATGGCAGCCGGGACCGGGATACTGAACAGCGACAGGATCGTGGGGGCGACGTCGGTGTTCGACACCAGGCCCCGGCGGTGCGTGGTGGCAGAGGTCAGGACGCCATGATCGACGAGTCCGCCGCCGACGAAGATCGGCGCGAACTCCCGCCCAGCCCGCTGATCGGCGGTGCCCGGGCTCGGGGAGAGCACGATCAGCACGTCGCGCTGGAGGTTGATCTTCTGCAGCAGTGCGCTCAGGAAGTTGTCGAGGCTGTTCAGGGAGTCCTGCCGGGCCTGGGACATTCGGTCGGTCAGCGTCAGCCCGCTCGAGTTCCGCCGCCCCAGATGGTCCCGTTCGGCCAACCGCAGCCGGTCGACGCGTGACGTGTCGCCCCAATCCACGACCACGAACCTCGCCTTGAGCAGCACCGCGTCCACCTTTGCCTGGAGCGCGTTGGCGTCGACCCGGACGGGAAGGACCTGCGTGGGGAACGAACGGTCGGTGCGGAGCGACCCCACCGGCACCTCGCCGTTCGCGTTCATGCCCACCACCGCGGCGGGCCGGAACCGGTTGCCGGGGAGGTCCGAGGAGCCCACGACCGCGGTGGCGATGCCGTGATCGGACAGGATCTGGCCCAGGAGGCCGGGCTCGGCGGCCACGTTCGGGGCGGCGTTCGCTCGTTGCAGTGTCCTGACGTCCGGGTACTCGATCGCGCCGGTCGCCCGCAGGCCGGTTCGCTGCTGGTACAGGGCGGCGATCTTGCCGAACGGCGTGCCCTCATCCGGCGCGCCGGGTTGGACCGGATGCGGCTCGTCCGCCGAGGTCAGCCCGGCGGCCTTCGCCCCCGCCGAGAGCGTTGCCGCCGGTGCCAGCGGGGACGAACCGCCGGGCACGTCCGCGGTCGTGGTGGTCATGAGGCCGGCTGCGCCTCGGGCCGCCAGGTTCTGCAGGTTCGTGGAGAGTGCCGCGGTGATGGCGTCGATCCGGTCGAGAAGGACCAGGACGACCCTGGGGGCCGGAACCGTGGTGGGGGTGGGTGAGGGCGTCGGGGTCGGGCTGGGCGTGACGGGGACGACGGTGGGGGTCGGGCTCGGACTGGTCGCCACGATGGTCGGGGTGATCGACGGGGTCGGCGAGGCGGCGAGCGCGGCACCGCCCGCCGCTCCGGGGGCCGCGGTCCATGCGATGCCTCCCGCCATGACGAGGACGGCGAGCGTCCGCACGGGCCGTGACATGAGCGGGAGTCTATCGAACGCCGGACCCGTAGAATGGCCGCCCGCCCGCCCATCCCCGACCCGAACGGACACCGTGGTCCTCGACCCCGAACTGGTGGCACGGCTCCTCACGGAGGCTCGTTCGACGGGCGCGGAGTTCGCCGAAGTGTTCGCGGAACGGCGTTCGAGCACCTCCATCCGGCTAGACGACGGGCGGATCGAGGAGGTCGTGAGCGGTTCGGACCGCGGGGCCGGCATCCGGGTGTTCCACGGCGAGACCCAGGCCTACGCGTTCACCGACCGGCTGGACGCCGAACCGTTGCTGGAGGCGGCGCGGGCGGCGGCGTCGGCGGTGCGTTCGGTCGGCGATGCGCCGGCGGTGGTCGGCGTGGCGCCGGTGCCGACGGAACGCTATACCCCGGATGTCGAACGGCCCGCTGACGAAGTGGCGACCGGTCACAAGGTGGCGTGGCTGCGGGAGGCAGACGACGCGGCGCGTTCGATCGACGCCTCGGTCCGACAAGTGATGGCGGGCTACGCGGACGGCCGCCAGCAGGTGCTGGTGGCGAACTCCGACGGCCGGTGGGCGGAGGAGGTCCGAACGCGCATCCGGCTGGCCGTGCAGGTGGTGGCGATGCGCGATGGCAGAGCTCAGGTGGGCTTCGACGGGCCGGGACGGTTCGCCGGCGCCGAGATGCTGGACCGGTACCCGCCCGGCCGGACGGCGGCGAACGCGGCGCGGGCCGCGGTGGCCATGCTGAACGGTCGCCCTGCCCCTGCGGGGGAGACGGCCGTGGTCATCGCGCCGGGCGGCGGCGGCATCCTGCTGCACGAGGCGTGCGGCCACGGCCTGGAGGTGGACCACATCCACAAGGACGCCTCGATCTACCAGGCCCGTCTCGGGGAGGTGCTGGGTTCCCCGCTCCTGACCGCGGTGGACGACGGGACGGTGCTGGGCGCGTGGGGGTACGAAGCCGTCGATGACGAGGGTTCGCCCACGCAGCGAACGGTCCTGTTCGAACAGGGACGCTTGGCGGGCTATCTCTACGACCTGCGCGGCGCCCGCCGCGACGGGGTGCGTTCGACGGGGAACGGCCGGCGGCAGGGGCACTCGCACTTGCCGATCCCTCGGATGACGAACACCTACATCCTGGCCGGCGACTCCTCCGCGGCCGATGTCATCGCGGGGACGAAGCGCGGGCTCTACGCGAAGTCGCTCGGCGGCGGGCAGGTCAACCCGGCCACCGGAGATTTCGTGTTCGGCGTGTCGGAGGGCTATCTGATCGAGAACGGCGAGATCGGGCACGCCGTCTCGGGGGCGAATCTCATCGGCAACGGCATCGGCATCCTCACGGCCATCGACGCCGTGGCGGACGACTTCGACACCAAGGACGGCATCTGTGGCAAGGAGGGGCAGATGGTGCCCGTGTCGAACGGAAGCCCGACGCTTCGCATCGCCCGGATGACCGTGGGAGGCACCGATGCCTGACCTGGACGACTGGTGCCGGCGAGCGGTGGACGCCGCTTCAGGGCACGAGGCCGTCGAGGCCTACGCCGAGGAGAGCCGCCGGACCGACATCAGGGTTCGAGACGGCGAGATCGACTCGCTGACGTTCGCCGGGTCCAGCGGTTTGGGCGTTCGGGTGATCGTGGACGGGAGCGTGGGGTACGCGTACGCGGCGGACCCTGACCTCACGGAGATCCCCGCGCTGGTGGCCCGGGCCCGAGAGGGTGCGGCGTTCGCCCAGCCCGACGACGCGAACGTCCTTCCGCTGCTGGAGCCGGTCGATCCGATGCCGGGGATCTACCGGGAAGCCCAGCTCGACGTGCCGATGGAGCGCAAGGTGGCGCTGGCTCTTGACCTCGAGCGCGCCGCGGTCGCCGCCGAGCCCTCAGTGCGCAAGGTGGAGAGCGCCGGCTACGGCGAATCGGTCGGCCGTGTCGCGGTGGCGTCGACGAACGGCGTGCCGGTGGAGTATCCGTCCACCAACTGCTGGGCGTGGGCCAGTTCGCTGGCGGAGTCGAACGGCGAGACGCAGACGGGCTACGCGTTCCGCCTGGCCTACCTCATCGACGAGCTGGACTGGCGGGGCGCCGCCGAGGAAGCAGCCGAACGCGCCGCCCGGCTGCTGGGCGGGGTGAAGCCGCCGACCCGGCGCGTCCCGGTCATCCTGGATCCGGTGGCGGCCGCGTCGTTCCTGTCGGTCCTGGCCGGGACCCTGTCCGCCGATGCGGTGCAGAAGGGCCGCTCGCCTCTGGGCCCGCTCCTCGGCGAGCCCGTGGCGAGCGAACTGGTCTCACTCATCGACGACGGCCGGCGAGAGGACGGTCCCGCCGCGGGGCCGTTCGACGACGAGGGTGTGGCGACAGGGAGGACCGCGCTCATCGAACGCGGCGTCCTGAGGGCGTTCCTCCATAACTCCTTCACCGCGGCGAAGGCCGGGACGAGCTCCACGGGGAACGCCAGCCGGGCGGGATATCGCTCCGTGCCGGGCGTGGGGCCGACGAACCTGTTCGTGGAGGCGGGTGCGACCTCGCTGGGCGATCTGCTCGGCATGGCCGAAGGCGGGGTCTACGTGCAGGACGTGACCGGCCTGCACTCGGGAGCGAACCCCGTGTCCGGCGAGTTCTCCGTCGGCGCGACCGGCCTGCGGATCGGGGGAGGCGAACTCGGCCAGCCGCTCCGGGAGATGACCATCGCCAGCACGTTGCTGGACATGCTCAAGGCGGTCGCCGCCGTGGGCTCCGAACTCCGGTTCTTCCCATTCGGCGGCGGCCTCGGGTCGCCCACGCTCCTGTTGGGCGAGATGACGGTGGCAGGTACCTAGCGCCGAAGGACCGAGCCGGTGAACTCCGCGGCCACCGCGTCCATGATGACCACGTCGACCCGCTCGCCCATCGACAGGTGGGAGCCTCGACGGTGCCCGATGAGGCGGAAGCCCGCTTTCTCGTAGGCCCGGAGCGCCGGTCCTGTTCCAGGGCAGGGCCTCCAGGAGCACGTTTGGGAGCCCGAGCATCGTGAAGGCCCAGTCGAGGGTCAGATGCGTTGCTTCCGTTCCCAAGCCCTGCCCCCGACGTTCGCCCAACAGGATGCCGAACATCGGTGAACGAGGCTCGGCCGTCCTCGGTCTTCGCTGCCTCGTCGTACCAGGCCTGCTCCGCCGCGGCCCGCTCGCCCCGCATTTTTCCGTTCGGGTCAATCCGCGGGGTCGATCGTCACCTCCAGGTTCGCGACGGAAGCGGCGGCTGCCAGCTGGAGCTCTTGATCCGGCGTGACCAGGAGCAGCAGCGTCGCGGCGCTCTGGGCCCCGGACCCAGACGCATCCAGCAGTCCGGGCTGGGCGGACGTGCCAGCATCTCCCAGCACGGAGAGCACCTCAAGGGCACTGGCCACCAGTTCGGTATGCGGATGCTCCGAACCGAACGTCGCCAACAGGTCGACCCGGTCGCCGGGTCGCACCAGGCTCGGCGGCAAAGCGGTAGGTACGGCGAAGGCCCGAAGCCCCTGCGGCACGAGTGACGCCACCGGGCCCGCCCGTACGCGAGCCAGCCGAGTGTCGGTCACCGCTTCTCCCACGTGGAGACCCGTCAGGGCGACCCGGCCGGCAGCTTGGCTCGCCGAGGTGAGCGCCCCGGGGGGCGCGAACGCCCGGGGGAACATCTCGACGCGGATCTGGGATGGACGAAGGACGACCCCTGCGGCGATCTCCTCGGCCGCAACAGCGATCGGCTGGACGGCGCCGTCCGCTCCGCGCGCAGCCGAGGCGGACCCCGCCACACGCGCCAGCATCACGAACGACAGCGCGGCCAGCACTAACGACGCGGTCAGGTAGCGGCGTGAGGTTCGAGACCACGCCGAGGCCTTCGCCCGAGTGCCGGGAGACCGTGACGCGCCCGTCGCGCGCCCCCTCTGCCTGCCCCTGCGGTCGATCGATCCCGCGGTGGCCGGCGGATCGTTCGGATCCCGGGGTCCCTGGTCCGGCGGAGACCAGGCGCGCCACCCCGTGGTCTCGCCAGTGCTCCTGTCGGAGCCGGACCCGCCGCCATGCTCTGGCTGAGCATGTCCGCTTTCTCCAGGCGCCCGGGCGTCTGATCCCCCTCGCGCGCGTCCGTCCTGGCTGCGGCGCTTCATCAGCGGCAACGCTTCATCTCCTCATCCAGGGGGAGGAGGCTGCCGGCCCATCAGGGCCACGCGATGAACGCTACGCCGCGCGGCGGCGAGTGTCTATGAAGAAGGTCACTCGGGTGCGAAGTTCGTTCGTCATCGGGTCGGCGTCCACCGGTCGAACGAGCCCCAGGCGGTCGCCGTCTCCCTCGGCGACGGGATGTCAGACGGTGAAGCGGGCGTTCTCCAGGGCGTTCGCGCACACACACGTGCGTTCGTCCGGCAGCGCGGCGATCACGCGGAACAGCAGGTCGCGGAGCTTCCCGAGGTTGTCGGTGAACGCCCGGATGACCTCCTCGTGCGTCACCGCCTCCACCTCCCCCGCCACGCCGACGTCGTAGTCGGTGATGAGCGAGATGTTCGCATAGCAGATCTCGAGCTCGCGGGCCAGGATCGCCTCCGGATGCTGGGTCATGTTGATGACCTCCCAGCCCTCCCGGGCGAACGAGGCCGACTCGGCGCGCGTCGAGAACCGCGGGCCCTGGATGACCACCACCGTCCCGTGATCGTGGACCGGCAGCGACAGCGAACGCGCCTCGGTCAGCGCGACCTCGCGCATCGTGGGGCAGTACGGGTCGGCGAACGCCACGTGCGTCGTCTCCGGCCCGTCGTAGAAGGTCGACGGCCGGGAGTTCGTTCGATCGACCAACTGGTCGCAGATGACGAACTCCCCCGGCTTCACGTTCGGCTGGAGCGAGCCGGCGGCGCAGGGCCCGACGATCCGTTCGACGCCGAGATCCTTCATCGCCCACAGGTTGGCCCGGTACGGGACGGTGTGCGGCGGGAACTCGTGGTGCGCGCCGTGGCGAGGGATGAACGCCACCGGTCGGCCTTCGACGGTCCCGATCCGAACGGGCGCGGACGGCTTGCCGTAGGGCGTGTCGACGTCGAGCTCGCGCACATCGTCCAGGAACGAATAGAACCCGGAGCCGCCGAACACGCCGACGCGGATCGGTTCGTCGCCGCCCGTCGCGGCGCTCATGCCGACTTCTCCTTCTTGCCGCTCGAGGACGATGAGCCAGACGAACTCTGCGCCGCAGGCTTGGATGACGGGGAGGAGTCCTTCTTGCCCGATCCCTCCGAGCGTTCGGAGCTCTCCGAGCCCTTGGAGTCCTTGGACCCGGAAGACGAACTCGGCTCCGAGCCAGAACCCGTGGACTCCCTCGCCGATCCGTCCTTCGAGCCGTCGCTGCTCGAGTTCGTCGAGGCGGAGACCTTCGAGGAGCCCTTCCTCGAGTCGTTCGAGTAGAACCCCGATCCTTTGAACATGATGCCCGCGGGATGGAAGACCTTGCGGAGCTGCCCGCCGCACACGGCGCACACGGTCAGCGGTTCGTCGGCGAACCGCTGAAACATTTCGACATGCGTACCACACGAAAGACAGACGTACTCGTAGGTCGGCATGCATCCGATTCTAAAGGACCGATGTCGAACTCCCGACCAAGCGGGCGAGGTGACGATGCCCCTGGCCTGGCCTCCTGGATGAGCTATCGCAGCTACTCGATGTTGTCGAGGAAGCTGAGCACGCGTTGCTTGAGCAACGTCGCCGCGCCTTCGTCGTAGTCGGGCAGGCTGTTGTCAGCGAACAGGTGCCGATCGCCCGGGTACAGGAACAGCTCCGCGCTGGGGATCGTTTCGGCGAGCTGACGGGCGACTTCGAGGTCTTCGTTCGGCGGCAAGGCCCACTCGTCGGCGTCCATCATGTGGATCTGGAGCGGGACGCCCTGCGGCCACGTGCCGCCGAACTCCGATGTCGGAAAGCAGCCGTGGAACAGCAAGGCTCCCTTCGTACCGCGCCGTGTCTGCGCGAGCATCTGCGCCGGCATCACCCCGAGCGAGAACCCCGCATAGACGATCTCGTTCGGCAAGGCTTCGGCGGCGAGTCGGCCGTGTTCGATGATCGTGCCGAATCCCACCTGCCGAGCGTAGCCGACGCCGTCGTCGAGGTCGGTGAAGGTCTTGCCGTCGTAGAGATCCGGGGTGTGAACGACGTGTCCGGCCGCGCGGAGATCGTCGGCGAACGAGATGCACCCCGCCGTAAGTCCCTGCGCATGATGGAAGAGCAGAAGATCAGCCATGGTGTTGCATCCTAACGTGGCCGGCCTGTGGGTCAGAAGACGCGCGGATTGTACTCCGTGAAAACGCCGGCGGGATTCTTCTGCCAGATCCACGCGTGAAGGAGCCACGCCGTCCGCGCCTGGAAGTAGCCGTGCCTGGACTGGCAGGCCGCGGCGGATGGCGCGACGGTCACCGAGCCGCCGGGGAGGAAGCACAGGTTCTGGTGGAAGTGCCAAACGTCCGAGCCGCCGACGAACCCGACCGGCGGCGTCGCACCCTGCTGGGCAATGGAGTACGCCACGCCCACCAGCTTGTAGCCTCCCGACACCGTCGGCTCGTACAGCAGGACCTGCGGCTTGGCGGGGTCGAACACCGTGTTCGAGATCTTGAGGTTCGCAAGGTGCAGGCCGAGCCCCGGGATGAACTGGGTCACCTGGAAGTAGCCGTCGGCCTTGGCCACGTTGATGTTCTTGTACTTGGCGGATGCCGCCTTCGCTGCCGCCAGCTGCTTCGCAAGGATCGGGGCCTCGGCGGCGGTCACCGGTACCGCCACGCCGTGGACATGGCTGCCCCCTTCGCCGGGCACGTCGCCGGCCCCATCGGTCGCGCCTGCGCCGTGTACGTGGCCGGGGAACGTCACCGTCCCCACCGGACTACCCTTCGCGCCTGCAGCCGCGCCCACGCCTGATCCGGCGGCGGCCCCCGGGCCGACTCCCGCCGCAACCTGTTGTTCGGATGCCGACTTCACGCCCGACCACGCGCCGAGCACCAGGGTCATCCCCAGCAGCAGCACCATCGCCGCGCTGAGGAGCCCGCCGAGTTCGGACTCCAGCCTCATGGCCCACCGGATGCCGCCGACCGAGGTCACCAGGATCCCGGCCAGGAGCAGCAGGTGCCACGGGCTGTTGCCGTGGAGGCTGAAGACGATCAAAGGAGCGGACTGCGTGGCGGAGGCGTCGAGCGTTCGCCCGATCAGGTCCCCGATGACGCCGACCAGCGTCAGGGCGATCCCGCCCGGGATCAGGGCATCACCGACGGCGACGCGGCGCCGAACGCGGGTTCGTGGCGTGTCGGCGGCGAGTTGCATCACCCTCACGGTACTGCACCGGCCGAACAACTGTAAAGAAGTCCTCGCCCTCGAACGTCCTTGTTCGCACGGAACGAACCCTTTGCCGCGCGACACTGAGGCGAGGTTGTCAACCTCCGGCTCGGGATAGACTCGGAAGCTCCGCGTACAGGACGAGGTGCATGAAGGTCAACAAGGCGGTCATCCCCGCGGCCGGTCTGGGCACGAGGTTCCTTCCGGCCACCAAGTCGCAGCCCAAGGAGATGCTGCCCGTCGTCGACAAGCCGGCCATCCAGTACGTGGTCGAGCAAGCCGTCGCCGCGGGCATCCAGGACATCCTCATCATCACCGGGCGGGGCAAGCGGACCATCGAGGACCACTTCGATCGTTCGTTCGAGCTCGAGCAGCGCCTGGAGGCGGCCGGCAAGTACGACGACCTCAAGCTGGTCCGCGACATCTCGGAGATGGCCCGCATCCACTACATCCGGCAGAAGGACCCGAAGGGTCTCGGCGCGGCGGTGGCGATGGCGGAGGACCACGTGGGCGGGGAGCCGTTCGCCGTGCTGCTCGGCGACGACATCATCACCACCGGGAACGTGCTGGAGGAGATGATCGGCATCTACGACCGGTATGGGCGCAGCGTCATCTCGGCCCGGGAGGTGCCGCGTTCGGACATCCACCTCTACGGGGCCATCCGTCCGGAGTTCGTGGAGGACAACCTGGCCCGGGTGCTCGAGATCGTGGAGAAGCCGCAGGCCGAGGTGGCCCCGTCGAACCTCGCCGCCATCGGACGCTACGTGCTGACGCCGGAGATCTTCGACGCGCTGCGGGAGACAGCCCCGGACAAGGGCGGCGAGGTCCAGCTCACCGACGCGCTGAACCTGCTGGCCCAGCAGCAGACCGTCTACGCCTACATCTTCGAGGGCGTCCGCTACGACATCGGCAAGAAGATCGACTACCTCCGGGCGACCGTCGAACTGGCCATCGACCGGGAAGACCTGGGGCCCGAGTTCCGCGAGTTCCTGGCCGATCTGGTCCAGCGGAAGAAGCTTCTGTAGCGGCCATGGCAGACCGACCTTCCCCCTCATCCACGGCCCCCGCCCATGGCCACGCCTCGGGCCCCATGCGCCTGGTCGACGACGTTCGGGCCTCCATCCTCGAACGCATCCGTCCCCTCGGAACGATCGAACTCCCGCTGCCCGAGGCGTTCGGATGCGTCCTGGCGGCCGACGTGACGGCGACGCTCGACATCCCGTCGTTCTCTTCGAGCGGGATGGACGGGTTCGCGGTGCGGGCCTCCGACATCGAACGGGCCACGGCGGACGAACCGGTCACGCTTCGAGTGGCGGGTCGGGCCATGATCGGACGACAGCCCGAGGCAACGGTGGGCGGCGGTGAGGCGGTCGCCATCGCCACCGGCGCGCCCATCCCGGCCGGCGCGGACACCATCGTCCCCGTCGAGGAGACGATGCTGGAGGACGAACGCGTCCACGTGCTGGCGTCGTTCGATGCGGGCGCCTTCATCCGCCCGGCGGGCCAGGACTTCCGTTCGGGCCAGGGTCTGGTGCCAGCCGGACGGCGGATCGGCGCGGCCGAGATGGGCCTGTTGGCGTCCTCCGGGCACGCTTCGGTGCTGGTCTTCCCGCGGCCCCGCGTCGTGGTGCTCTCCACCGGCGACGAACTGGTCGAGGCCGGCCGGCCCGCACCGTTCGGCATGATCCGCGACGCCAACTCCTTCACCCTGTACGGCGCGCTGCGGGAGGCCGGAGCCGTGCCCTACCTCGGCGGCATCGTCCGCGACGACGTGGAGGCGCTGCGGGACCAGGTGCTCGGGCTGACCGTTCGAGCCGACGCGTTCATCAGCTCCGGCGGCGTGTCGGTGGGCGAACGCGACGTGGTGAAGAAGGCCTTCTTCCGCCGGGGCGACATCGACTTCTACAAGGTGGCCATGCAGCCGGGGATGCCGCAAGGGTTCGGCCAGATCGAGGGACGGCCGTACTTCGGGCTGCCCGGCAATCCGGTCAGCGTGTTCGTGTCGTTCGAGGTCTTCATCCGCCCCGCGCTCCTCAAGATGATGGGCCGGCGCGACATCTTCCGTCCCGAGGTCTACGCGGTCCTGGAGAACGACATCACCGGTCCGATGGACAAGCTGCAGTTCGCCAGGGTCAAGGTGTGGCGTGACCGCGGCCACTGGCGAGCCGCGGTCACCGGACCGTCCGCGTCGAACCTGCTTGGGACGGTGGCCAAGGCGAACGGCCTGGCCATGATCCCGCCCGGACAGGCCCGGGCGGAGGCCGGGTCGAGGGTTCGAGTCATGCTGTTCCGAGCACTGGAGGAGGACGAATGAACGAAGCGGATGCGGGCCAGCTGACCGAGGACATCTGGGGACAGTCCGATCCCTCGGAGAACGCTGGAGCCGCCTTGATCTTGCCTGAGCCGGTGGACGAGGTGCTCGCAGACGCGGCGCCGGCCCGCATCATCGAGGTCGGTCGCAAGGACGTCACCCGCCGCGAAGCCACCGCCGAATGCACCATCCACATGTCGACCGAGGCGGTGTCCGCGCTCATGGCGGGGACCACCAAGGGCGACCCGCTGGAGGCGGCCAAGGTGGCCGGCCTGATGGGTGCCAAGCGAACGTCCGACCTCCTGCCGTTCTGCCATCCGATCGCCCTGACAGGGGCGTCCGTTCGGCTGGAGCCAGACCCGAAGGGCGGGGAGATCCGCATCCAGACCACGGTGAAGGCGAGCGACCGAACGGGCGTGGAGATGGAGGCGTTGACGGCCGCGGCGGTGGCGGCGCTGTCGCTCTACGACACGGCCAAGGCGTTCGACCGCGGCGCTGAGATCGGAGGCCTCCGGCTGGTGGCGAAGTCCGGCGGCAAGAGCGGAGACTGGCGCCGCAACACGCGATAGTCCTTCCTGACGCGATTCTTACCCCAGGTTCTTGACCCCAACATGTGGGGTGCTAACCTCTCTTTCCAGCCCATATGTTGTGGTCAGACCGGGGAAGGCGACCGCTGGGAGGGCTGCGTGAGTTGGCTTTTGCTCGCCGGATTAGGCATCATCTGGTGTGCATTCCTTCTTCCCTACGGACGACGGAACGTTTCGCCTGCCGCGACGGTGCAGGAGTTCGAGCGAAAGATGGACCTGTTGGCTGAGACGAATGGACGCGGCAGCGGCCCGCGTGGTCGCTGGGTCCTCATGCCCCGCAAGGACGAACGCTTCCGCGGCAGCCGCGACCGGAACCGGGTCCGAGTTCGCCGCCGCCGCCGCAAGATCCTGTCGTTCCTGGTCGAACTCACGGCGCTGTCGTTCCTGGTCGGCCTGTTCCCGCCGTTCCGCATCGCGTTCAAGCTGACTGTCGTCCTCGGTGCCGCCACGCTGCTCTACGTGTCGCTCCTGGCCAAGCTGGCCATCGACGAACGCCACCGCGCCGAACGGCTCCGGGCCCGCCTGGGCACCGTGGAGCAGCGCGTCGACCGGCGCCCCGTGGGGGCCGCCGCGCAGGGGTCCGTTCGACGCGCGGTGGTCACGTCCGAAGACCTGTGGACGAGCGGCGTTCGGGTCATCGAAGACGACGTCCACGTGATCATCCGGCGGGCCGAGGAACTGCTCGATACGGACGAGGACAACCGGACGTATCAGGAGCGGGAGTCCCGCGCCGTCTCGCTCTGAGCTCTAGCTCCGCCCCGCGCGGGGTAGGGTTGCGGCGTGAACCTCACCGACATCGCCGACCTGTGCCGGCAACGGTTGCAGCTGACCTCGGCCGCCCGCGAACGCGCCCTCCCCACCTCTCGGCGTTCGATCCGGGTCTCCGCGAACGCCATCCGCGCGGTCCATCGCGGCGAGTGGGACCTGGCCCACCGGCTCATGGACGAGTCGCGGGCCGCCCTCGACGAAGGTGAGGCTGCCACCAGGGCGGAGCATCCGAATGTGTTCTTCGCCGGTTCGCACCAGGACGCCGAGAAGGAGTACGCGGAGGCCCGGCTGACGGAGGCGCTCGTTCGCGGCGCCGAACTGCCCGGCCCCGACGAGCTGCGGGTGGGGGTGGCTCCCTACCTCAACGGGATGGCCGAGGCCATCGGCGAAGCCCGCCGGGCGATCCTGGATCTGCTGCGACGGGGCGAGGTGACGGAGGCCGAACGCCTCTTGGCCGCGATGGAGGATCTCTACTACATCCTGGTGTCGATCGACTTCCCCGATGCCATCACCGGCAACCTGCGGCGCTCGACCGACGTGTCCCGGAGCCTGCTGGAGAAGACCCGTGGCGACCTCTCGCTGAGCCTGGTCCAGCGCGATCTCAAAGAGGCCCTGGAGCGTCATGCCTCCCGCCTCGACCCGCCGGTCGTTTCCTAGCGGCTGGGGTGCTAGACCACCCGCACCTGCGACAGGAACCGCGTGGCCAGTTCCTCGTTCCCGGTGACGGTGAGCGTGGCGTTCGTTCGAAGCTGGTCGAACTCACTCCGGCCCGAGGCGGCCAGGATCCAGTCCGTGGCGGGGAGCTCGATGCGGACAGCGGGGTTCTCGTTCGCTCCGATGACGGGGGGGCCGTTGGTCCCGGCGCCGAGGTCGATGCCCCACTCCGGCAGGGTCTCGCCGGTCAGCGCGATGACGACGCGGCCCTGGGTTCCCTTCATGTGCACGGTCGTCATGTGCGACGCCGCTCGCAGGACGAGTTCCGCCGCGGGCGCTGCATCCACCTGGTCGATGGGAAGCCCCAGCGTCATCCGGATGTCCTGGCGGTGGACCCACTCGTCGAACGTTCGGGCCCACAGCAGGATGCCCGCCGGCATGCGTCCGTAGAGACCGGGGATCACCAGGCGATAGGCCGGGCCGGGGAGCGTTCGAGCGAGCCGAACAACCGCTTGCCCCACGTGTCCAGGCCCGCCAGGAGCTCCGGCACGGGCCGGTCGGCCCACGACTTGATGGCCTTCTCGTTCCACCGTTCGACCGCGTCCTGTCCCCTGACCAGCGGGGGCAGGAGGCTCCCCGTGACCGACGCGCGGTCGGTGGTGACCAGGTGGGCGACGACATCTCGAACGCGCCACCCCGGCAGGGCCGTCGACGTGTCGAACGCCTCCGGAGCAAGCGAACGCAGCAGCTCAAGACTGCGCTGGCGTTCGGCCACGATCGAACGAACGATGTCGTCCTTGCGGAAGGGCGGGGTCGACACGTCAGCTCCCTGGCTCGAACGGCCCGGGTACGGGATGGGGGAACGGAGGCGGCTCGGGGTGGGGGAACGGTCCCGGCGACGGCGGGCCGGGAGGCGTCGGCGGGCCCGGAGGCGGCTGAGGAGCGGGCGGCGGCTGGGGAACGGGCGGATGGTCCGGGGAGGGCGGGGACGGTCCGGGCCCGTGCGGCCGCAGGAGCGTGTCACGGCGATGCAGGAACTCCTCGCGCCCGATCTCGCCCCGCGCGTAGCGCTCCTCGAGCAGGCGCAGGGCGGTGGGCGTTCGGCTCTGGAGATGGGGAACCTCGCGGCGGAGCAGGATCACCGCGGCGGCGATGACCACGGCCCAGAACGCCAGGCCGATGAGTGGGCCGACCCACGTCCCCCGGGAGAACCACCAGAACACGGGTCAGCGGCCTCGGGTCAGGTCGTCCCGGATGCGATGCAGCTCGTCGGCCGAGATCTCCCCGCGCGCGAACCGTTCCTCCGCGATCCGCACCGCCGGCGAACGCCTGCCGAACATGTCCGCGCCGCCCGGTTCGTTCGGCACGCCTGGCGAGCCGGGCGGCATCACGATCCACAGCACGATGTAGGCGAGGACGCCGGCGCCCATCAGCGCGCCGATGACGAACGCCACCCGGACCAGGGTGGGATCGATGTCGAAGTGCTCGGCCAAACCGCCGGCCACTCCGGCCAGCCGCTTGTCCGCCGAGCGCCGCAGTTCGGTCGTCATATGCCCTGCATACCGTAGCCGATTGGGGGCTCGCAAGGGGGCCGTGTTTCGGTCCGGCGTGCTGCTAGGCTGGACCTCCCCTGGGGGTGTAGCTCAGTGGTAGAGCGCTGCCTTCGCACGGCAGAGGTCAGGGGTTCGACTCCCCTCACCTCCAC
>DAIMKN010000036.1:0-16298 GCA_036721725.1 Actinomycetota bacterium | reverse complement strand
CGAGATCGACCAGGAAGTGCGGCGCCCCTTTCATGAGGACGTAGAAGACAATATGCTCTCCTTCCTTCGAGTTCGAATGAGCCCGGAGGTGAAGGACACTCCCATCTTTGAGGGTGACCAACCAATCGTCTAGTTCAGACGTGAGTTCCACTGTCTTCTCCTTACCCGAGACCGAGGATATTCTTGGTACTCCTCGGGTTTATATTCTTGCCCTTCACGCTCGCCCTCGCCACCGCTTGGTTGTCCCTCGGGTTAGTTCACCCTAGGACCGGGGCCGGAGGAGTTCGGCAGGGGACCACATCGGCGGATCGAGCCGGCGGGAGTGACGCGTGGCCAGGTCGGCCAGCGTGAGGTTCTCGAACACCTTGCGGATGGCCACGTGCACCTCGCCCCACAGGTCCTGGATGCCGCACTGGGCGTCCTGGAAGCAGGTGTGGTCCTCGGTGTTCAGGCAGTTCATCGGGTAGAGCGGGCCCTCCACGGCGTCCACCACCTCGGACACGTGGATGGTGGCGGGGTCGCGGGCCAGCCGGCACCCGCCGCCGGCTCCCCGGAAGCTCTCCACCAGTCCCGCCTTGTGGAGCGTGCCGAGCTGCTGTTCCAGGAAGCGCAAGGGGATGTGCTGGGCCTCGGCCAGGGTTCGGGCCGGGACCAAGGTATCGCCTCCGCGAGTCCGCCGCAGGGCGAGCTCGATCATCGCCCGCATGGCGTACTCGGTCTTCTGAGAAACCTTGAGCATCCCGTTCGCGTCCCTTCGAGGTGGTGTCCGCACGGCAACGGTAGACCTGGTAGGGGAGCGCGTCAATGAACCCGCTGGTCACGTGCGGCGCAACTATCATCGCCGACGCATGCTACGCGCCGCCGAACACTTCCCTGCGCTGATCGAACGGTTGGACGTTCGGCGCGTCTACACCGACCTCGACGGGACGCTGCTCGGCCCGGGCGGGTCGCTGTTCGCCGGGCCGGACGAGACGCCGACCGGGGTGCCGGCCGCCGCGCTGGTGGCGCTGACCGAAGCCGGCGTCGACGTGGTGCTGGTGTCCGGGCGAACGCGCGATCAGGTCCGGGAGGTGGCTCGAACGATCGGCGCCGCGGCCTACATCGCCGAGCTGGGCGGCCTCATCGTGTACCGAGAGGGCCGCGAGGAGCGGGCCGTCCGGAACGCCGGGACCACCCGCGGCGCGGGCACCGCGTACGAGGCCATCGAACGGTCCGGCGCCGGCGGCTTCCTGCTGGACCTGTACTCCGGACGTCTGGAGCCGCACGCCCCGTGGGCGTTCGTGCCGCGGGAGTGTTCGATGCTGCTGCGGGGCCACGTCGACCTCGCGCAGGCCACCGGGGCGCTGAAAGCGAACGGCTACGGGTGGCTGGAGGTGCTCGACAACGGCGTCATCCAGTCCCCGCCCGGGCGCTTCCCGGGACTGCGGGTCGAACAGGTCCACGCCTATCACCTCGTGCCGCGCGGGGTGAGCAAGCGGACCGCGGTGGCCCTGGACCGTTCGGAGGTCGGCGCGGCGGCCGAACAGTGCATCGCGGTCGGCGATTCCCCCACCGACGCCGACATGGCGCCCGAGGTCGGCGCGGTGTTCATCGTGTCGAACGGCCTGGCCGGCACGCGCGAGGTCCCGGAACGGGCGAACGTGTTCGCGCTGGACGCTCCGTACGGCCTCGGCTTCGCCGAGGCCGTCCTCCCGTTCGCCCCGCGTCGCGCTGCCCGGTGACCACGCAAGCGGTGGGTAGACTCCGACCCTCATGACCGAGCGGCCAACGATCATCGCGTCCAACCGTGGCCCCATCGCGTTCGTTCGGAACGACGACGGCGAGATCGTGGCCAAGCGAGGGGGCGGCGGGCTGGTCACCGCCCTGACGGGAGCGCTGGCCGTGGCGGGCGGGTTGTGGATCGCCAGCGCCATGTCGGAGGAGGACCGCAAACAGGCCGAGAACGGCCGGCTGGAGGTCGCCGCCGGCGACGACAACTACGTGCTGCGCTACCTGAGGTTCGAGCCCGAGACCTACGACCGCTACTACAACGGGATCTCAAACCGCGTGCTGTGGTTCGTCCACCACTGCCTGTGGGACCTGCCGCGACAGCCCACATTCGACGACGAGACGGCGAGGGACTGGGAGGCCTACCGCGAGGTCAATCAGGCCTTCGCCGCGGCGCTGGACGAGGAGGGCTCGAACGACGACCAGGATCCCGCGTTCCTGGTCCAGGACTACCACCTCGCTCTGGTCCCGGCATACCTCCGCACGCGGCGGCCCGGCGCGCGCATCGCCCACTTCTCCCACATCCCGTTCGCCGGTCCGAGCTACGTTCGGGTGCTGCCGACGGCCATGCGCGAGGAGTTGCTGGCCGGGATGCTCGGGGCCGACGTGGTCGGGTTCCACTCACGGTTGTGGGCGAACAACTTCCTGCTGTGCTGCCGGGACCTCCCGGATGCGAAGGTGGATCTCCGGCGAGGGCGCGTTCGATGGGACGGCCGGGGGGTGCAGGTCAAGGTCTACCCGATCACCGTCGACGCCGCGGCCATGCAGGAACAGGCGGCATCGCCCGAGGCGGTGAAGGCCGGAAGGCGCGTGGCGCGGTGGCAGGGCGACGCCAAGCTCATCGTTCGTGTCGATCGAACGGAGCTCTCCAAGAACATCCTCCGCGGCTTCGTGGCGTTCGAACTCTTCCTGCAGCGCCACCCCGAGTGGCGCCGGCGGGTGAAGTTCCTCGTCCAGCTCAACCCCTCGCGCAAGGACCTGCCCGAGTACCGCTCCTACATCCGGGAGTGCGTTCGGACCGCCGAACGCATCAACGACGAGGTGGGCGAGGAGGACTGGCAGCCCATCGAGATCTCGCTCAAGGACGACTTCCCGCTGGCGCTCGGGGCGTACTCGCGCTACGACGTGCTGCTGGTCAACCCGGTGTTCGACGGGATGAACCTGGTGGCCAAGGAGGGGCCGCTCCTCAACAGGAAAAAGGGCGTGCTGATCCTGTCGGAGAACGCCGGGGCGCACGACGAACTCGGCAGGTACGCGCTGTCGATCAACCCCTTCGACGTGAGCGCGACCGCCGACGCCATCCACCAGGCGCTGGAGATGCCGGCAGCCGAACGCGCCAGGCGGTCCAGGGCGCTCCGGACGGCCGTGCTGAAGATGTCGCTCGAACGCTGGGTCGGTGACCAGCTGCGCGACCTGGGCTGAACGCGGCGCCTCAGGCGGGGGAGGCCAGTGCCTCAAGGACTGCCACCACGCCCTGCGGGCCGTCCACCACGATGTCCGCAGCCGCCACCAGCTCGGGCGGAGTCTCGGACGTTCGAGCCGCCACCTTCAGGGTCGTAAGGCCCGCCCCGCGCAGCTCGTCGAGCGCGGCGAACGCCTCGAGGTCCGCCCGGTCATCGCCCGCGTAGAGAGCGCCCCGAAGCTCCCGGTCCCGGGCCATGCGCCGGATGACCTCGCCCTTCCCGGGCGTCTCGACCGGGGCCAGCTCCACCACCATCTTGCCGGGGAACAAGGCCATCCCCGCGTCCGCCGCCAGCTGCAGGAGGCCCGCCGCGATCCGGGCCGCCGCCTCCGCCGGGTCGTCCGCCAGGCGATAGTGAACGGCCAGGGTGGCGCCTTTGTGTTCGACCCACGCCCCCGGCACGCTCTGACCCAAGCGTTCGACCTCCTCCTGGACCCACGGCGGCGGGGGTGGGACCAGGCCCTTCGACTCGAGGCCGTACATGCCGAACACCTCCGCGCGAGAGGGACCCAGCAACTCGCGGATCTGCGACCCGAGGCGGCCGGTGACGATCCCCACCGTCGCGTACAGGCGGGCCAGCCGGTCGACCAGTTCGGCCACGCCGGGCCGGGGCCGGGCCAGTTCGGGCCGGTCGACGATGTCCGACAGGGTCCCGTCGAAGTCCAGGAAGATGCCGGTCCCGGCAGGGTCGGAGCGGAGGGCGTCGAACGCCCGCCCGTCGTGGGGAGGCGAGGGCGTGGACACGCTCGGCGAGAGCCCGCGTCGCCTACGCCGTGCCGGTGAAGTCGGCTCCCAGGATGATGATCACGTCGTTCGCGGTGCCAAGCGCGGTGGGCGCGGGAACCAGGTGCGCCGACGGGAAGTACTTCGTCTGGATGGCCTGCGCTGCAGCCTGAGCTTTCGCCAGAAAGTAGACGGTGGTGGTCGTCTCCGACTGCGTCGCCGTGTCCCGGGGCGGCTGCATGTTGTAGCCCGCGCCGGCGAGCGTCTGGGTTGTCTGTGCGGCCAGCCCCGACTTGTGCGTCCCGTTCTCCACCAGCACCTTCACGGAACCGGGGGAAGGGGTCCCGCCGCCGGGCGACCTGGGTGGCGTGGAGGCGGGGTGCGTCGGCTTCTTGTGATTGGAGGCGCTGGGATGCGGCGTCGGAGTTTGGGAAGGTTTGATGACCGGATGGGCGCTGAACGCGGCGCTCGCGTCGGGGAAGGCCTTGCCCACCACCACGGCGCCCAGCACCACGGCCAGGACCAGGATGATCGCTCTCATCGTCGAGGTGGCCATGTCGGTCAGCTCCTTCGGCTCACGCCGTTCGTCGTGCGGTGCCCGTCTCCAGCCGCGGGGCGAACCGCGCGGTTCGGCGAGCTTCCCGCAGGCGTCGCAGCCGCCGTACCAGCCCCGGATCGAACTGCAGGGCCTCGGGCCGGTCGAGCACCCGGTGCAATTGCTGATGATACCGGGCGGACGACAGTCCGAACCGCTCCCTCACCGCGACGTCCTTGGGCCGCGACCCGGCGCGCCAGGTGCGTTCGAACTCCAGCAGCTCCTGCCAGCTCTCCATCTGTCCCTAAGGATAGAGACCGCGAGTGACATGCGCCTCCGCCACGCGGCCGACCCCGAGCATCGTGGCGGCCGTTCGCATGGGGAGCTTGCGATCCTGGGACAGCGCCAGCACGTCCACGTAGGACTTCTCCATGATCTTGCGGAGGCGGTCGTTCACCTCGTCCTCGTCCCAGTAGTACGCCTGGATGTCCTGGACCCACTCGAAGTAGGAGACGGTGACGCCGCCGGCGTTCGCCAGGATGTCGGGGACGACCAGGATGTCGCGGTCCGTGAAGATCTCGTCCGCCTCGGGCGTGGTGGGGCCGTTCGCGGCCTCCACGATCACCGAGGCCTTGATCCGGTCGGCGTTCGCACCGGTCAGCTGACCTTCCAGGGCAGCGGGGATCAGCACGTCGCAGTCGAGCTCCAGGAGTTCCTCGTTCGTCACCGACTCCCCGCCCTCGTAGCCGAAGATCGAACCCGTGTCGTCCTTGTGCGCGTTGAGGCCGGCCGGGTTCAGGCCCTCCGGGTTGTACACGCCGCCCTTGACGTCCGACGCGCCCACCACGATGCAGCCGGCCTCGTGCAGCAGCTGCACGGTGCCCCCGCCGACGTTGCCGTAGCCCTGCACGACGACCCGGGCGTCCTCCACGGACATCCCGAGATGCTTCATGGTGGCGAGCGTGATGTACATGACGCCACGGCTGGTGGCCTGGCTGCGGCCGGCCGAACCGCCGATCGACAGCGGCTTGCCCGTGACCACGCCGGGGACCGAGAAGCCCTCGCGCGTCGAATACGTGTCCATGATCCAGGACATGACCTGGTCGTTCGTCCCGAGGTCCGGGGCCGGGATGTCCTTCTCCGGTCCCAGTAGCGGGACCAGCTCGTAGGCGTAGCGGCGGGTCATCCGCTGGAGCTCGTCCTTGGACAAACGGTTCGGGTCGACGATCACGCCACCCTTGGCGCCGCCGAACGGGATCCCCACCACCGCGCACTTCCACGTCATCCACATGGCGAGCGCCTTGACCTCGTCGAGGGTGACCATGGGGTGGTACCGGATGCCGCCCTTGGAGGGCCCCCGAACCGTGTTGTGGTGGACGCGGTAGCCCTTGAACACCTCGATCTTCCCGCTGTCCATGCGAACGGGGATGGAGACCTCGAGCGCCCGGCGGCAATTCCGGAGGATCTCGTGGACGCCCGGGTCCAGGTTCATGTTCTTCGCCGCGTCGTCGAGCTGCGACAGGGCGATGTCCCAGATGGACAGCTCGTTCGCCGTCCCGTCCCGCCCCCGTTCGTTCCCGCCGCCCTCGGCCGTCATCGGTGACTCATGGCTCCCGCCGCCGATGGTATCCGGTGTCGGAGGTCCCTGCCAGCCGTCGTCCCGCTGCTAGGATGCCGAACGCCGAACGAACCGCTGGCGTGGCGCAGCCCGGTAGCGCAAGCGATTTGTAATCGCTAGGTCGTGGGTTCGAATCCCACCGCCAGCTCCGCGGGGCTCTCGAGCCTG
Organism: Actinomycetota bacterium; assembly: GCA_036721725.1. Classification (GTDB taxonomy): domain Bacteria; phylum Actinomycetota; class UBA4738; order UBA4738; family UBA4738; genus DAIMKN01. The sequence continues at coordinate 10,025 of DAIMKN010000036.1, read as the reverse complement.
GTCGATGGCTCTGTCCGTGGTTCCGTCCTTGGACGCAGGGCGAAGCCGAACAACGCCACGGACAGCGCGGCCGAGGCGTTGAGGGAGGCCGTTCGACCCGGCATCGGGATCGACACCAGGAGGTCGCACCGCTCCCTGACCAGCCGGGAGATGCCCTCGCCCTCCGCCCCCACGACCAGCGCGAGCGGCCTGCCCGGCGCGGCGTCGTGGATGGTGGCTTGAGCCCGCTGGTCGAGGCCGACCGTGGTGAAGCCCCGGTCCTGCAGGCTCTCCAAGGCACGGACGAGATTGTGGACGCGGGCGACGGGAAGATGAAGGAGGGCGCCGGCGGAGGCTCGAACGGCCGCCGCGGTGAAGGGCGCGGCCCTCCGGTGCCGGGCGAGGAGAAGTTCGGCCCCGGCCGCCTCCGCCGAGCGCGCGCACGCCCCGAAGTTCTGAGGGTCCGTCATGCCGTCCAGCACCACGACCAGCGCATCCGGGGTCCACGTTCGATCCCGCAGCTCGCGTTCGTCGAGCTCTCGGGGCGGTGTCACGAACGCCACCACGCCCTGATGGTCGTCCCCGGCCACCGCGTCGAGCTCGCGGCGGTCGACGTGTTCCACGCTGACCCGTTGGCGTTCGGCTTCGGCCAGGACCGAGCGCAGTCCTTCGGTCCGCTCCGATCCGGAGGCGATGACGACCCGGGAGGCGCGTCCCGAGCGGAGCGCCTCCACCACGGCGCGACGGCCGCCCATGGGGTACCCGCGAGGATCCGCGGGGGGCGGCTCCGGGGACCGGACGGTGTGGCGAGGTCGGCGAGGGGCGGAACGTGGGGAGGAGGGCACGCTTCAGGCGCCCGACGGGACGATGGTGGCGACGGCCAGACAGCCCGCGCCGTCCCCGGTCAGCCCGAGCCCCTCCGGGCGGGTGGCCTTGAGCGAGACGGCCGCGGCATCGAGGCCGAGGGCCGAGGCCAGGTTCGCCCTGATCTCATCTCGGCGTGCCGCCAGGTGGGGTCGTTCGGCCAGGACGGTCAGGTCGCAAAACAGTGGCTGGAACCCCGCTTCCCGGATCAGGGCGACCGTTCGGCGCAGTAGATCCAGACCGGCCATGCCTTCGAACGCGGGATTGGTGTCGGGGAAGTGCTGGCCCAGATCACCGAGGGCGGCGGCGCCGAGGAGCGCGTCAGCCACGGCGTGACAGACCACGTCCCCGTCCGAATGTCCGGCCAGGCCGGGTTCGTCATCGAACCGCACCCCGCCCAGCAGGAGCGGCCGCGCGGGGTCCGGATCGTGGCCGGCGAACGCGTGCAGGTCGAGGCCGAGGCCCGTTCGCGGCCAGTCCCGTCGCTCCTCAGCCACGAGCGTCCTCCCAGGCGCCTCGCGTTCGAACGAGCTGTTCGGCTCGAACCAGATCTTCGGGCGTGGTGATCTTGAAGTTGGCCGGCTCGCCGTCGATGGCGGCGACCGAGTAGCCGGCCGCTTCGAGCATCGATGCGTCATCGGTCGCGTCATCGTTCGTGGCGTCGGCGTGGACCTGGCGCAGGGTGGAGGCGGTGAAGGCCTGAGGGGTCTGGGCCAGGCCGACCTCGGCCCGGGCGATGGTTTCGACGACCAGTCCGTCCCCAACGCGCTTCACGGTGTCGGGGGAGCGGATGAGGGGGACGGCGCCATCGATGGGTCGATCCCCTCCGGCCGACAGCGGCCGGAGCGCCGCCAACACCCGTTCGAACAGGCCGGGTGAGGCGAATGGACGCGCGGCGTCGTGGCAGATCACGGCCGTCGTCGCGGCGTCCACCGCCTCCAGCGAGAGCCGAACGGACTCCTGACGAGACTCGCCTCCGGCCACGACGTGGAGCACTCCAGGGAAGCCGGCAGTTGCGACCAGGGCGTTCGTCTGCCTGAGGTGCTCGGGTGGAGCGGCGACCACGACACCTGCGACGGCGTGGGATGAGGCCAGCGCCGCCAGGGACCAGACCAGTAGGGCGCGACCGTCCAGTTCGACGAACGCCTTCGGGACCTCACCACCGAGCCGCCCCCCCGAACCGGCCGCGAGCAGCACGGCCCAGGCCTTCGTGCGTTTCGGAAGTTGGTCGGCGGCGGGTCCCGGCATCACCGGGCGAGCTTACCCTCAGCGGGCGGCGGCGAGGACCGGGGCGCACCGCCGTCACACGGGTTCGTCTCCCGGTTCGATCTTGGCGAACACCAGCCGTCCGCTCGAGGTCTGGAGGAGGTTCGTCACCCGGAGCGCCACGTCGGTGCCCGTGAGCCCGGCCGCGCCCTCGGCCACCACCATGGTCCCGTCCTCCAGGTAGCCCACCCCTTGTCCAGCGTCACGGCCCGGACGAAGGATGCTCACCGTGACCACGTCGCCGGGGACGACGTCCGAACGCATCGCGTCGGCCAGCGCCGCGATGGAACGAACAGGCACATCAACCGCGGTGGCCACTTTGACCAGCGCGTCGTCGTTCGTCAGAAGCACCCCGCCGCGGGCCCGGGCCAGGCGAACCAGACGGCCGTCGACCGGTTCGGACGGAAGGACCTCCTCCTCCACCAGGTGCACGTCCACGCCGGGGTGACGTTTCAACGCGATGAGCGAGTCGAGGCCGCGGCGGCCTCTGGCTCGCCGGGCGGGATCGGAGGAGTCAGCGATGGTCTGGAGTTCGTCCACGACGCCGGCGGGTCACCAGGAGGGTTCCCGAGAGATAGCCCATCCGAACGAGGGTCAGGGTGCGGCCGTCCAGCAGCGCGCTGGTGTCGACCACGCAGACCTCGCCGGCGGGGGTGCCCGCGGCGCGCGGCTTCATGCCGAACAGTGCGAACAGGTCCGTGGCCTTGGTCCGGCCGACCCGGTAGCCCAGGAATCCCAACGTGAGATAGAGGAACGCCACCGTCGGATATGCCGCGGCGGGGGGAAGGTGGAACAACGGAACGGAAACGAGGACCGCCATGACCATGCCGAGGACCAGACCGATGGAGCCGGCCAGGATGTCGCCGGCCGAGATGCGGCGGAACTCGCGTTCGACCTTCGACACGGCCGCGACCGTTCGACGGCCGAAGACGCCTCCCAGGACGTAGCCCACGCCGGACCCCACCACGACGCCGGCTAGCAGCTCCGTGCGGGCGTGAGTCAGGGACGAGGCCGTCTGCCAGCCTGCGCCGGCGAACAGCGGCACCATGATGAGCCGGACGGACTCCACGAGCCGGCGGCCGACGGGGCGGTCGTGAGGAGCGTTCGGGGCAGCGGGAGAGACGGGCGGTGACGCGTTCGTACTCCGCTGCTCGTTCGATGCGTCGGTGTCCAGCTCGCTCCGCATGGCTCCTGGTTGCCGCGCATGACGAAAGAGATGGCGGCGGCGAACCTCCTACCGAGTTGTCGGATATGGGAAATCAGGACTTGAGCGGTGACCGACAGGGGAGTCCGGCCTGCGGGCTAGCCAGACTTCTGCAGCAGAACCTCGTGCGACTCGTCGAGGACCTTGTCGACCATGGCGGTGGCCTTGTCCTCGGTCTCGCCGACGGCGAACGTGAGTTCGGAGAGCAGGATCTGGCGGGCCTTGAGCAGCATGCGCTTCTCACCCGCCGACAGGCCCTTCTCCTTCTCCCGCCAGGACAGGTTCCGCACGACTTCCGCGACCTGGAAGACGTCCCCCGAACGAAGCTTCTCCACGTTCGTCTTGAAGCGCCGGTTCCAATTGGTGGAGGACTCTTCCTCCTCTTCGCTGAGGATCTCGAACACCTTCTTGACCTCGCGCTTGGAACAGATGTCCCGAAGGCCGACCTCACTGGTGTTGTCCACTGGAACCATCAGCGTGAGATCGCCATGGGCCAGCTTGAGGACGAAATAGGTCTTGCGTTCGCCGAGGATCTCCCGTTCAGTCAGGTCTTCGATGATGGCAGCGCCGTGGTGCGGATAAACGACCTTATCTCCCTTTCGGAACACTCTTCCCCCTCATTGGTCGGGGTTGCAAGTCGACTGCGAGAAGGCAAGGATAGCACGGGCCCTCCTTCGCCCGCAAATCAAAACCGCAGGTCAGTGGCCTTAAACGCGCTGCCGACGTTCGGTCCGCTTCGCTCCCATGCCCAACCAGGACAGCAGGTCACGGATATGGTGCACCTGAACGACCCGTACCGCCCCCGTGTGGCCCACGCCCTCGGGAGCCGCCCCCGGGCCGGCCACCACGGTGCTCAGCCCGGCGGCTGCGGCGGCCGATAACCGCTGCTCCAGCCCGCCGACCGGCCGGATCGCTCCTGTCAATCCAACCTCCCCGACATACCCCGTGGCCGCGGGCGGGGCGAGACCGAGACTGGACGAGGCCAGGGCGACCGCCATCGCCAGGTCCACGCCGGGATCGTCCAATCGGATGCCCCCGGCGGAGGCGCCGAACAATTCGGCCCTGACCAGGCGGAGCGCGGCCACCCGATCCGTGACCGCGGCGACGATGTGGAACCGTCGAGGGTCGAGGCCGGCCACCTCCCGCCGGGGCGGTCCGTCGGTGGGAACGACCAGGGCCTGCACCTCGACGGCGAACGCCCGGCGTCCGGCCATGGCCAGGGCGGTGGCGCACCCCGGTTCGGGGTCACCGTGCCCGAGGGCGGGGCCGCCGTCGCGTTCGACCAGCCCGCTCGGGACCATGTCGAACCACGCCACCTCGCCCTCCTGCCCGAAGCGGTTCTTGCCGCCCGCCAGTACGCGCAAGCCGGACCGCGGCTCACCCTCGAACGTCAACACGACATCGACCGCATGTTCGAGCGTCCGGGGGCCCGCCAGTTCGCCGTCCTTGGTGACGTGGCCGATCAGCAGGACGATCACACCCTGCTCCTTGGCCAGGCCCACCAGCGTGTCGGCGCACGCCCGGACCTGCGCGGGCCCGCCGGGAAGGGTGTCGGACTCCGGGTCCCGGATGGTCTGGATAGAGTCCACGACCAGCACCTCGGGGCGTTCGGACTGCACGGACGCCACGACCTCCCCGAGGTCGCGACCGGGGACGAACGAGAGTTCATCCACCGCGATGCCGAGGCGCCGGGCCCGTCCGGCCACCTGGGACCGGGACTCTTCGGCCGAGGCGAGAAGGCAGGGGTGCCCGGCCACCGACAAGCGTGACGCCAGCTGGAGGAGAAGGGTCGACTTGCCGATGCCGGGCGCCCCTGCCAGGAGAACCACCGAACCAGGTACCAACCCCCCGCCGAGGACGCGATCGACGCTGGGGAAGCCGGTCGGGATCCGGTGCTCCTCCTGTTCGGGAGCCAGGGTGACCACCCGCAGGGCGCCGGCGCCCGCTCCCGGTACGGAGCGGGGCACCGCGGCAACCGACTGTTCGCTGAGGGATCCCCACTCGCCACAGGCCGCGCACCGGCCGGCCCACTGGCTCGCGGGTCTATTGCATCCCGAACAGACGAACAACCGTTTGACCTTGCCCACGTTCGATACGCTAGCGGCCGCCTCTGACACGCCCTGACCTGCGGTTTCGCAGCAGCCGACAGGCCTGAGCAGGCCTAGGACGCGATCGGCTGAGGCGAAGGCAGCGGCTTGACCGGCGCAGGGAGGTAGCCGGCACCGTCCTGAGGAGCCTGGGTCGTGCCGTCCACGACCGCCCCGGCATCGACCACCTCAACGTAGCCGTATACGCCCGGGTCGCCGCCGGCCGCGATCGTCCAGGCCAGTGGCTGGAGGGTGTTCGGATCGACGAACACCGACTCGTCTCCGTCCCCTGACGGAAGCCGCAGCTCGAACGCCGCCCGCCCCACAGGGTCGTGGACGTCGTCGATCCGCTGCACGCCGGGCAACCCCTCCACCAGCTGGACCAGCGCAGACCGCAGGGCCGGCGGCGCGTCCGCCCTTTGGAGCAGGTTCTCCACGACGGCTTTCCACTCCGCGCCGGTCGAACCGGGGATACCCGGCGACGGCGTCGTGTCCGGCTCGGGCGAGGCGCCGCCGGTGGCCGTCCGCTCCTCGATCTGCTTGGCCAGCTCGACAGGGTCGGTCGACAGCCCGGAGATGTCGCCGTCGGTGGGAAACGCACCAGCCTGATAGGTCGTGTCGTCCGTCTGCGGCTGGATGGGGCCTGTCTGGTCGATCCAGGTCTGGCGGTCCTGTTCGGAGGCGAACGCAGGCTCCGAGGTCGTGCGGATGCGGCCCGAACCGTCCGGCGCCCACCACTGTTCGGTGAGCGTCCGGGTGAACAGGACCCCCTGATCCGACTTCCCGCTCGTGTACACCTGCGCCACCCGGTCGTAGTAGAACTGTCCCGTCCCGGCCACGAGCGACGCACCGTTCCGTGCGGTCGGGCCCTGGCCGGGGTTCGTTAGACCTGTGCGGCCGGACGCGGTCGTTCGAAGCGCGAACAGCGCGCCGCCCAGGACTACGCCCGCCACGGTCAACGCGACCACTGCCGAGCCGGCCCGACGGCGTCGAACGCGCCATTCCCGCCGTCGCTTCAGTCGTTCGAAGGCATCCTCCGGCGGCGTGACCGCCTGCCGGGCCCGCTCCAACCCATCCCGCACGTCAAGCGTCATGTCGGTCTCCCATCTTCTCCTTGAGCACGGCCCGTCCCCGAGCCGCGAGGACACGAACGGTGGACGCGGAGATCCCGAGGGACCGCCCCGCCTCCTCCGAGGTCTGCCCCAGCACGTCCATCAGGACCACCGCCGCGCGCTGCCGAGGCGTCAGTGGGGCCAGCGCCCGGACCACGGCTTCCCGGGACTCCACGGCCGCCAGTTCGTCATCCAAAGGCAGCAGCCTGGCGGCCCGCCGCAGCGCCACGGCGGCCCGCCGGCGACGGCTCCGGAAGACGTTCATCGCGGTCCGGTAGAGGTAGCCGGTCGGGTCGTGCATCGCGGCGACCGAGGGCCACCGCTCCCACAGGCGGAGGAACGCGTCCTGCATGATCTCCTCCGCCTCGTGGCGGTTGCGGGTGATGAGCCATAGCGCGCCATACAACCCGGCGTGGTCGCGTTCGAAGAACGTCTCGAACGCGGTCGGCTCAGCGGCCTCGATGGCCGCGCGATCTCGAACGGTAGCCACGGACTGGTCGTCCATGGCGCCATGAACGCACATCAGTGGCCGTGGCGTTTACACAGGCTGAAAGAAATAGGACCGGCGACCCGTAACGGGGTCGCCGGTCCTTCTTCTCAGAGGAAAGCGGGGGGTCAGGTCTCCTGACCGGCCAGTTCGACCGGCGGGGTGTCGGGGGGAACCGGCGCGGTCTCGAACACGATCTCCTCGTCCCGAACGTCGACGATGATGGTCTGCCCGGCCTTGAACTCCTTCCACAGGAGCTTCTCGGACAGCGGGTCCTCCACCAGCCGCTGGAGGGTCCGGCGGAGCGGCCGGGCGCCGAGCGCCGGGTCGTACCCCTTCTCGGCCAGCAGGGTCTTCGCGGCGTCGGTGAGTTCGATGTCCACGTCCTTGGCCTTGAGCTGGTCGCGAACCCGTTTCATCAGCAGGTCCACGATGGCCTTCACGTCGTCCCGCGACAGCGTGTGGAACACGATGACCTCGTCGATGCGGTTGAGGAACTCAGGACGGAAGCTCTTCTTGAGCTCATCCATCACCTTGTCCCTCATCCGGTTGTGCGTATCCTGTTCGTTGGGCGAGGTGGCGAACCCGACGCCCGGGCCCTTCTGGATGTCGCGCGTCCCCAGGTTCGAGGTCATGATGATGACCACGTTCTTGAAGTCCACCGTGTGTCCCTGCGCGTCGGTGAGCCGCCCGTCCTCCAGGATCTGGAGGAGCGTGTTGAACACGTCCGGGTGGGCCTTCTCGATCTCGTCGAACAGCACCACGCTGAACGGCTTGCGCCGAACGGCCTCCGTGAGCTGGCCACCCTCCTCGTAGCCGACGTAGCCGGGAGGCGAACCGATGAGGCGCGAAACCGTGTGCTTCTCCATGTACTCGGACATGTCGAGCTGGATCAGGGCGTCCTCGTCGCCGAACAGGAACGCGGCGAGTGTCTTGGAGAGTTCGCTCTTTCCCACGCCGGAGGGCCCCAGGAAGATGAACGAACCGCTCGGCCGCTTGGGGTCCTTCAGGCCGGCCCGCGTTCGGCGGATGGCCTTGGACACCGCGGTCACGGCCTCGGTCTGGTCGACGATGCGGTTGTGGAGTTCGTCCTCCATCCGCAGGAGCTTCTCGGTCTCCTCCTCGGTCAGCTTGAAGACCGGGATGCCGGTCCACAGTGCCAGGACCTCGGCGATCTCCTCCTCGTCGATCTCGGACAGGATGTCCATCTCGCCGGACTTCCACTCGCGCTCCCGCAGCGCCTTCTCCTCCTGGAGGCGGCGCTCCTCGTCGCGGAGGCGGGCGGCGCGTTCGAAGTCCTGCGCGTCGATGGCCGATTCCTTCTTCATCCTGGCCTCGGCGATGCGTTCGTCGACCTCTCGAACGTTCGGCGGGGCGGTCATGCGGCGGATGCGGACCCGGCTGCCGGCCTCGTCGATGAGGTCGATGGCCTTGTCCGGCAGGAAGCGGTCGGAGATATAGCGGTCCGACAGGTTCGCCGCGGCGACCAGGGCGTCGTCGGTGTAGGACACGCGGTGGTGCTCCTCGTAGCGGTCGCGGAGGCCCTTCAGGATCTCGATGGTGTGGGCCACGGTGGGCTGTTCGACGTAGATGGGCTGGAACCGCCGTTCGAGGGCCGCGTCCTTCTCCAGGTGCTTGCGGTATTCGTCGCGGGTGGTTGCCCCGATGGTCTGGAGCTCGCCCCGGGCCAGCATGGGCTTGAGGATGGAGGCGGCGTCGATGGCGCCTTCGGCGGCACCCGCGCCCACCAGGGTGTGGAGCTCGTCGATGAACAGCACGATGTCGCCGCGGGTCCGGATCTCCTTGAGCACCTTCTTCAGGCGCTCCTCGAAGTCGCCGCGGTACCGGCTGCCGGCCACCAGGGCGCCGAGGTCGAGCGTGTAGATCTGCTTGCCCTTGAGGGTCTCGGGGACGTCGCCCTTCACGATCTTGGCGGCGAGGCCCTCGACCACGGCGGTCTTGCCCACGCCGGGGTCACCGATCAGGACCGGGTTGTTCTTGGTCCGCCGACTCAGGACCTGCATGACGCGTTCGATCTCCTTCTCGCGGCCGATGACCGGGTCGAGCTTGGACTCGCGGGCCAGTTGGGTGAGGTTGCGGCCGAACTGGTCGAGCACCATGGAGCCCTGGGGGGCCTGTTCGCCCCCGGGCTGCTGCTCGCCCTTGCCGGTGTAGCCGGACAGGAGCTGGATGACCTGCTGCCGAACGCGGTTCAGATCCGCTCCGAGCTTCTGGAGGACCTGCGCCGCGACGCCCTCGCCCTCCCGGATGAGGCCGAGGAGGATGTGTTCGGTCCCGATGTAGTTGTGGCCGAGCTGGAGGGCCTCGCGGAGCGAGAGCTCCAGGACCTTCTTGGCCCGGGGGGTGAAGGGGATGTGGCCGGTGGGGGCGGCCTGGCCCTGGCCGATGATCTCCTCGACCTGGGACCGAACGGCCTCAAGCGAGATGCCCAGGGACTCCAGGGCCTTCGCCGCGACGCCTTCGCCCTCGTGGATGAGCCCGAGCAGGATGTGCTCGGTGCCGATGTAGTTGTGGTTCAGCATCCTGGCCTCTTCCTGCGCCAGGACCACGACCCGCCGTGCCCGGTCCGTGAATCGTTCGAACATGTCCTACCTCCGGGCCGCCGAGGCGACCCGCTCGCTGATGCACTCACCCGTTGAGGATCCGCGGACGCACGTCCTACCCTCCGAGGGCGCGAAAGGCGCTCCGGTGACGCTTGTGGCGTCGAGAGCGCCCTCCGGAAGCCGATTATACCTGCGGCCTCCGATAGGGATGCCAGCACCTTCGGTCATATCGTTCACAACCTGTTCTTCGGCCCGTTCGTTCCCCGGGATTACCGGACGTTCGCCCTACACGCCCTAGTGCAGAGGATCGGACGCACCCGTCACGATCCCGTAGCGCGAATCCGAGAAGGGCGGAGAGGGCTCTGGAGTGTGCCACCGGGGAAAGAAGACCGGCTTGTCCAGCTCAGGGATGTTGTCTCGGGTCCCGTCGGAGGTGAACGTCCGCATCACCGGCCGCCACAC